>CAYJLO010000134.1:0-4725 GCA_964370835.1 uncultured Desulfovibrionaceae bacterium | reverse complement strand
CATCCATATAAGTATACCAAAGATACCAAGGATTATTATTTACATCATATACAGCCTCAAACAAGGAACTAACATTTTGTACATCTTCGCTTTTTTCAACAAATGGGCAACGAGCGTGCCCTAACGGAATCGAAATGGCCTCAGCTCCACTACCATCAGTGCCTAGTATGTAGTAAGATTTAACTTCTTCTTCACTATATTCGAGCAATGTTGCAGATCCACTATCGCCAAAGACAGGTGCTACAATCCTATTTGCAGGATCAGCGAACTTTGACCTTGACTCGCCTACAAGAACGAGTACTTTTTTGCAAGCGCCTGAATCTATCATCGTGCTCGCAAGCCACAAGCCATAGGTATAAGCAGTGCACCCCTGATTCACGTCAAAGGTAGCACAATTTGTTGATAAACCAAGTTTATCTTGAAGGATGCATGCAGTTGCGGGAAATGCATGATCCGGTGATTGCGAAACAAATATAAGAGTATCTATGGTCTTTGGATCAAGCTTTATATCTTGAAACATATTTTCAGCAGCTTGCTGGCATAAGTCAGACGCAGTAACTCCTTTAGGTGCAATACGTCTCTTATCTATGCCTATCATTTTTTTTATGCGAGCTAATTTATTAAGATTATTATCATAATATAAAGCTTCATCGTCTAGGCTTATTTCCTCTTTCGGTACGACAAAGCTGATAGCTGAAATTTTTGTTTTTGAAAATGTACAATGCCCCATAATTTTATCCCCAAATCTCTTTAGCTCCACGAATTTTAAACATGTAAACCCAAAAAAACTAAGCAAAATTTAATAAACAGGAACTATATTTATAATTAGCAGGGTTACGCTTCTTTATTGCTCGATTAAGAGCCTTTAATGTAGAATCTGTGCCCAAAGAAGTACTTAAATCCCACCCGATGCCATTCTTGAACATAAGTCAATAAATGCAGATAAATAATGCCATTTTACTCCTACTTTTAAATGCGTTATACCTCCTACCCAAACCTTATTTGGTGCATTTACCTGAAAATTTCTGTCTGAAAGATTGTTTGCTATTGGTTCATTGTGTTTGGAATCTGTTGTAACTACATACTTTTTTACATTTTTGCAACGCAGTCCTAAACTCTTCATATGTCTGGCAACTCTCGCTCTGCTTGCTTTAGGAAATTTTCCATCAAGGAGTAGCTCAGCGGTAATTGACGGACTCCCAACTCTATCTTTATGCTGTGAAATATTTTATAATTTCTTTTTTGAATAGGATGTTTTCCACCTTTCTCATAGAGATATGTGGGTTACGCCAACGATAAAAACCGCTCTTTGAAGCCTTTAAAGTGCGGCACATTTTCACATCAGAAAAATCGGAACGGTTTGCTTCTGTAAATTTAAATACGAGTTCTTTTTTTTGCTGAAAATGGCCAAGTTTTTTAAATATATCCTTTTACATTTCCATATCTTTTAATTTTTTTAAGCTTGGAAATATGCTTATCTTGTTCAGTTTAAACCTTGTGTCCACTATCACAAAAAACAATCTCTCCCGAAGTTGAAAATTCTTTTCTCCAGCGATAAAGAATTTCGGCTGTTATACCCAGCTCTTGCGCTACATCGGATATGTTACGACCTCACTGCATTACGTTTAAATTCTGAGTCATATTTACGGCGATTATATATCATTTTATCTCCTTAGAAAATCACTATACTCGCTTTTCACTCACTCTACAACTTTATAGCAGGTTCAGTAGTTCCTATCCTCTTTTGAGGAGATCGCGTGACGAGTTTGACCCTGTTAAATTTTTAAACCCTCGAATTCGAATGGTTTAAAATCATTATTATGCAAAATTCCCCATGATCCCAAAAATTAGATGGTGTCTTTATTCCTTAACCAATTTCTAATTACATCATTTTGTTCATCACTTTTATAACGGGTAATAGCTGTCAACGAAATATATTTATTTTGATAATCACTTGAATATATAGCAATATCTACGTCTTTAGCATGAAGAATATCTTTTTTAAGAGGCTTTGCCATATATATTTCTCTTCATTGTATCTAATTGAATGTAAAGTTATTAATCATTTAAAATCAATCCATTCTGATGCTTCAACATCAGGGTTTGCAATCGCATTTATTTCGTATTTAAATATGCTTGGTCTAAGACAAAATCTCCATTTTTGTATTTTTTTGATGAGCAATTTCAAATGCTTCAGTAAAGCTACTTGCTTCAATTTCAATCTCTTGATTGATAGTTTCTTCAATATTTACAACATATTTAATTTTTATATTCCTAAATCTTTTTATATTTTCCTCGTGCAAGGAATCGAATAAATCCTTTATCGCGCAATAGTTGAAGCTGGTGACGAATTTTTGCTTGTACATTATTTGTAGTGGTTCAGACTTGGTTGTACAATAAGCTCCAATTTGATGGTGCCTTTTGTCAGGCTAGTTGAGTTGTCCGACCATTTCTTTCCAAAGCTTTTTTCCTTCAAGAAAGGTCTGCATAGGTGTTCTACCACAACACATTTTACCTTGGTGGTTTTTTTCATGTTGTAATAGTATAGCCAACGTCAAGGTTGGTTTGTAGCTCTTCCAAAGACTGATATATTTTGCGGTGAAATGCAACATTATAAAACTCATGTAAAATCGTTTTATGGAAACGCTCACAAATGCCGTTGGTTTGAGGGTATCGAGCTTTAGTTTTAGTGTGTTCTATATAAGTTACGCCCAAATAAAGCTTGAAATCATGGCTTTCAACTTTACCGCAATATTCTCCTCTATCTGTAATCATGCGAATAAGACCCATGTCATTTTTCACAAGCTCTGCTTGTACACTTTCCCCATCGGCATACAGAATAGCAACAGTGCGTCCGAAGTAGTCTACATTTACCACTTCTACTGAAGTTCTTTTCCTTGTAAGAAGCTTTGAAGAAATCTTTTTGACTCTTACCTATACGGCCGATTTTTTCCGGCGCATCTATACCATGGAGCTTTATTTTTTTCTATGCCTAGGGTGTCACCGTCTATGACGGTGGCATGAGTAGAGTAGACTAATAATAAGAGTAGAGTTACGCATTACATTTATCGCCCCTTAAAAAAATAAAAAGTGACACAAAAGTGCCCACTATTGCCGTGTTTTAATATTTTTATTGGGTTACTTTTTCTGAATACGCCATAAAAAAAGAGTCTACTTTCGTAAACTCTTGATTTTGTTTATAACTGGCGGAGAGGGTGGGATTCGTTTTGAATCTTGTAAGTTGTTGTAAATAAATAATAACACCTAAGATATTTAGGTGGCTTTGTTGAAATATATACACAGCTTTATACACAAAATAATACGTGCTACTTTTTGCCTTTTGGGACTGGGTTAGAATTCTAAATCTTAGTTTTAACTTTGTATTATAATTTCATAGTGTTATCAATAATTAAGCCATGTCTTAAGAATGGTGTTTTTATGAAAAAAATAAAATCTATAATTCCAGGATATTGGAAGTTTTATTTTTGAAATTGTAAAACCTGTCAAGCGTAAAAATAACTTTTTTTTGTGTTTTTCCCATCACTGTTCTAGCTTTACCTAGCATTATGTAGTTGTATAGAGCTTGTTCTAGCTTTACGCTAACACCTTCTCAAAAACGTCAAAGTCTCCATTTTTCAAAAACCCATGATAGGCTTCAGTAAAATCTTAAGGAGACCTATTATGAATACACAAATTCCCCAAACTGGTTTTTTACGCCTTCCCCAAGTTTTAGCCCTTATCCCTGTGGGCAAAAGTACATGGTGGGAGGGATGCAAAACTGGAAAATTCCCCAAGCCCATCAAGCTTTCCGAGCGCACCACTGTATGGCGAGTTGAAGACATCAACGCCTACATTGCACAAGCCGGTAAACAAGTAGAGAGCGGCGATGAATAGCGATATTCGTATTGCTGTTTCTTTTCGGGGGCATCGAAAGCGTAAACGCTTACGCCATTTGATTGGCGACGGTGCCACCGATTATCTCATCGACTTGTGGATTGCCACCGCCATGAATCATCCTAGCGGTGTACTTGAGGACATGGACGAAATAGACATCGCTCTTGAAGCTGGCTGGCCTTTAGACGCTGAAGGCGGCGCAGAGAAGTTTGTGGATGCGCTACTGCAATGCAGATTTTTAGAAAAGAATGCGCAAGGGCAATACATTCTGCATGACTGGCATGACCATCAAGGATACGTCATTCATGCTGAACAGCGCAAACAGCAAGCCAGAAAAGCTGCTGAAACTCGTTGGAGTAAAAAGCAAGTAGTGCAAGGGGAATGCTCGCAGCATACAAGCAGCAATTCCCCTACACTACCTATTCCTTCTCTAGAACCTACTCCTATTCCAACCTGTTCACTACCCAACCCGCCCCCGCAAGGGGCATTGGGTGGTGTTGCCCTCATAGCGGAAGATAGTGATGCTTATCGCCTTGCCGTGCTCATGCGTGATACCCTCAAGGCTAATCTACCCACCTTTCGTGAGCCTGACTTGCAAAAATGGGCGCAAGCTTTTGCCACAGCCATAAACAATGATGAGCGCATGGGCAACTATGACTTTGTGGCGCAAATCATCTCTTGGGCGTGTTCTCATCAATTTTGGAGGGGCAATATTCAGCATCCAAACAAGCTTCATGAGAAGTTCGACCAATTGGCGGCAAAGATGGAGCTGGAGTTAAGCCGAAGCAATAAGGCTTCTGCCACTCAAGAATGGAAATCTCCTGCTGAAAG
>CAYJLO010000133.1:0-4930 GCA_964370835.1 uncultured Desulfovibrionaceae bacterium | reverse complement strand
TTAAACATACAGAGATGTCTAATTTAGCTTTGCACTAACTTGGGGAGGTTTACAAATGCGCTTTGCAAAAAACGGCAAGGAAGTTGACAAAACAATTATCCTATATAATGATTATATCAAAATTGAAAACATGCCACTTGAAGCGTATAGCTACGTTGTCAACGGTCGCTCCGCCATTGAATGGATTATGTAACGCTCTACCAAATTGAAACCGATAAGGACAGCGGCATCACCAATAATCCTAACCATTGTGCAGAAGAACACGACCAACCAAGATACATCCATGAACTTACTGTGCAGTGTAGCGAATGTGAGTGTAAAGCCGGTGAGGATTGTTGATGACTTGCTGGGTTCGAGGTTTGAATAATTGCATGGGTGTATAGTACTGAGATAATATTGTGCTAAGGATTAAGTATGGAAAAAATTTTTTCAAGTATCATTGGCAACCCTTTTTTTACTCTTGATGAGCATTTAAGCAAAACTGTGAATAATAAAAGGGTAGAAGAAATATTAATCAATGAATCAAGTGATTTATTTGATCAAAAAATGCTTTCATTAAAAAAAAATTCTAATGCAAAAATTATTAGCGTTTGTGGGATACCTGCTTCAGGAAAAACGTATTATTCAAATGAAATTATAAAAATAAATAATGAAAAGTATTTTTATATTTCTTTTGATGACATAATGGAATCATTTTCATTGTATATAGAATTATTAAAAAAAAATAAAGAACTTGCTTTTGAAACATTTGAGATTCCAGCAAGGATAATAGGTTATCAGTGGCTTAAGAAGTGTATTGAAAATAGAATACCCATTTTATTTGACAATAGCAATACTATGCAGCAACATATTGCAATATACCAAATCATGAAAGACGTATACGACTATTATATTGAGATACATTTTTTAAATATTTCACCATCTGTTACAATACCTCGCATGGCACGACGGGAAAGATTTTTTCCTGAAGAACAAGTGTATAGTAGATGGGATAAAATTAAATCGTTACTTCCAGCTTATAAAGTTATTGCAAATAAATTTGTTATTATAGAAAGTCAACAATAGGAGGTGATTTTTATGGAAAGTGCATTTTATATTTCGCTTGTGTCTGTTTTTATTTCAATAGGCTCTATTATAATCGCCCTACTTAGGCATAGTACTATGAAATCTAACAATAGTGTCAATATTTTTTTAAATCTAGAGAAAAAATATGAATCAGTTGAAATGCGTGAAGCAATGAGATTGTTGACAAAAATATATACTGATAAATACCCTTTAGATAAATGGTCAGAATATATGAAGTACAGAGATGAGAACAAAGATAAAATTGATAAAATAAAAAAATCCCTATCAGAAGGGGCAAAAATAATATATACAGACAATGAAGAAAAAGACTATATTAAAAAAGTTCTTTACGCAGACAAACTTGATAATGCAAGATGGACTGTAAAATATTACTATAGAACCCTTGCTGTATTAAAAGAGAGAAACTATATTGATGATAAACTTTTCAATCTAATAATAGAAAAAAAAGGGTGCTGTACATACCTTTGTATCATAAAAAATATGGAAATATATTTTAACGAAAATTTTAAAATATCTTCATTTGAAACAATTGAAGAATTCTATAAAAACAAAATTGCCAATTGCGATTCAAACCCATCTTATTGTTGTAAACTTGACATCAATAACATTGCAATAAATAAAAACAAATTATATCAAACAACTAAACATGACGAAATAGTTATTTCTGAACAGTCAGAAATGGATTCTTAATTTTCATATATGAAATACTAGAAAGACCTTCCCGAACTTTGTATCCCCCTAACGATATTTTATCTACGCAGTTAGGTATTTACAATTTACACAAAGTTTGGGAATGTCTCCATAATTTATCATGTCCTTGTGCAATCGTGTTCTATTTTTTACCTAAACTTCCACCCGGGTGAAAAAATTTAAACTTTTCCTTATCAAAATTATTTTTTTTCATAAGACACAGTGCTAAAGCATCCCCCAAAACTAGAATTCCTGTGGTAGATGTTGTAGGCGCCATTCCAATAGGGCAAGCCTCTGAAGATACAAAGGTATTAAGTGTAACAGAAGAAAGTTTTGAAAGTGTAGATTCTTTTATTCCAGTTAGAGCAATAATCTTTACATTTAATTTTTGCACTATCGAAAGAGCATGAATTAGCTCTACTGTTTCACCTGAATTTGAGATAGCAATTACAATATCACTGGATTGTATACATCCAGAATCCCCATGCAATGCTTCGGTCGGGTGCAAGAAATGAGAAGGGGTTCCCGTAGATGACAGTGTTGCAGATATTTTTTTTCCCACAATACCTGACTTTCCCACTCCCATAACTATAACTTTACCACTACACTTAGCTATTAAATCAATAGCCATATTGAAATTTTCATCAATTGTTTTACCTATTTCCTCAATACCTTTCATTTCAGCTAAAAAAACTGACTTAGCAAATTCTATCATAAAAACTCTCTTTATTTTGATAAAGTTTTATGCATGAAAGCATGAAATATACGTATAGCTTAATATACACAAAAAAATGTAATAGCAATAAATAAACAAATTTATGCTCGGTGACATGCTTCACTAAGTAAATTATGCTATATTTGAGAATGATACAAGCCTAGAGTTTCGAATCCCCTCAATCACACCATTTTTTTGTAGCACCATATTCGGTTCTTTTTTCGTTGAACTTACTTGTTTTTATAGCTTACTTTAATCTGTAGTAGTTTTTTTCGTTGATAAAAACCTCCTTCGGCTTCCATTCACTCACATAGCCCGGTTCATCCTGCATTCTTTGCAGTTCACGGATGACGGCAGAATGGTTTTCACGCACAAGGGACAGCTCCTCAAGTTGGGTAAAGGGCTTATCGATGCTCGCCTTAATGGTTTCCATTTCTGATTTTTCACGCTTGGTGTTTTCGCGATAGTTGTCCATAGATTTGTCCATGCCCTTATCAAGAAAATTGTCTATGCGCTGAAAAAAGCCTGATAAGCTGAGGTTTTCGTCATAGCTATACACCAGATTTTCGGGGGCATATTCAATATCGCTCCTGCCCTTGAGGGTAAAAGAAAATTGCTCCGCCCCTCCTCTGGCACGAGCTGAAATGGTAAAGCCTCGATACTGGCCAAGTTCTGCCGGCTTGCCCACTTTCATACTTTCTTTTACGCCGTCAACAATAAAGCCTTTGAGCTTTTCGCTGTCTTTGTCGGTGTGCATTTTTCCATCCTTGAAGAAATGCAAGCGTATGCGTTCCTTGCCGCTGTCCATGTATTTGTCGGTATTGCTGTCACGATGCCCACAATCCAAGGCATGATTTTCTTCACGTTTGGCTAAACGTGCTTCCGCTGAGGCAAGCATTTTCAAGCTGTCACGCATACGGTGCTGTGAGCGCTGATATTGCGCATACAAAGCCTCAAGTTTGCGTAAATCACTGGCTAATTGCACTTGCATAAGGATAAGGGGATTACCAGAGGCGGCGGCTTTCATTTCAGCGGCATTGGCGGCTTCGGATTGCACATCTTCAATGTTTCTTTGCAGTAAATCGCCTTTACGGAATTGCTCAATAGCCGCTGCTTTGTATTCTATGGTCTGCCACATCCTCGAGTCGTATGTCTGTTTTGTCGCATAATAATGGATGCTAACGGTGAAATTTTCAGGGTTTTGTTCATAGAACATATTGCCCTGACGAATAATTCTGCCATTGCGCTGACAGAGGTCACTTGGCCTCCAAGGTGCATCAAGATGATGTGCCGCCACGAGCCTTTTTTGGACGTTCATGCCGGCGCCCATCTTTGACGTGGAACCAAGCAACACGCGCACACGCCCGGCATTCATATCAGCGTAAAGCTTTGATTTACGCGCGTCAGTATGGGCGTCATGAATAAAGGCTATTTCCTCCGCAGGAATGCCCTTATCAATGAGTTTTTGCTTCATATCGTGATACACAGAAAACTTTGCTCCTTGCGAAAGCACAGAGTCCATATCTATTTCAATTTCGTCCGTATTATCGCCTGTATTATCACCTACATTATCAACAGCACCTTCTGCATCTACATGAGCAATATCTTGCAATTCACTTTGCAGGGATTGAAGCAAAGGTTCCCTAAATTCGGCATGGTAAAAGACTTTATATAAAGTAATATCCGTCTCAGAACTGCCTAATACAACGTCTTTGAACATGTCCTCTAAGGCTTGCAACCGTTCGTCTGCATTGTCATTTTCTAAGAACTTAGTTTTGAAATCTTCATGCTGACTGATTTCAAGCAGGATTTGAGAAAACCGTTCCTGCTTATACTCTAAGGGGTCTTTCCACTCGTTGAACCAGGTATAATCATATGTTTTTGCGGCATTGCAGTGTTCAGCATTGCCTAAATCGTCCTCAAAAGAGATGGACTTCTTTTCTTCAAGGGCAAAACCGCCTTTGGGCGTAGATAAATCGCAAAAAACAAGCTGAGTTCCCCTGTCTTTGGCTGTGTTCTGCCAGATGCCATAGATTTTCTCTACAGCGTGATTGACCTTAGAGTTGGGGTCATCTTCAGCAGTAGGGTCAATGAGTCTATAATCAAGGCCGCACTTTCTGGCATCATTGGTAATCTTTAAAGGATTATCAATGCGTGGGTCTTTGGGCAGATTTTCCATGCGGTCAATGACTTTTTCCATGTACTGCGTTTGCGCTTCGGAGCGTGGCACAATGTTGTTATGTGGCTTACCGCCCTCCACCGGCGGCGTGAGCGGCCTTGCACCGGCTTTCTCCGCTTGCGCGTCAAGGTCTTCTGTGGTGACTACATCGGCAAAAGAGCGGTACATGGACAAGAGTTCAGGCACATTTGGGAAGGAGGCAAAGCGGCTTTTTAAGGCGTAATTTACCCCAGTAGCGTCAAGCTCAAAGGAGTTTGTCA
>CAYJLO010000132.1:0-4977 GCA_964370835.1 uncultured Desulfovibrionaceae bacterium | reverse complement strand
ACCTTGTTCGCATCGAAAACGCATTAAACGCCATACCTAACCGCTTGAACAACGTAAAGGTTCAACTTGAAAATCTCATTAATCAAGCGGAAAACGCAAAGGTAGAACTTACAAAACCTTTTTTGCAGGAGCAGGAACTTAAAGAGAAATCCGCAAGGCTTGCAAAACTTGATGCGGAGCTTAACCTTGGGGAAAACGGTGGAGAGTTGTCGCAAGATGGCGGAACAATAGAGGCGAGTGTTTGCGAAATTGTAGCGAAAAAAGACCGACCGTCGGTGCTTGAAAGTTTGAAACAACCATCGCAAAAAACCGCCGAAACGATTAGCCAAACAAAAGCGAAAGAGAGGAACGATTATGGACAGCGGTAAACGAAATATACAAATTCACTTTATGGTTTCCCCCGAAGAAAAGCAAGCTATTACGTTGAAGATGAAAGAGATAGGCACCAAAAACATGGGTGCCTATCTTAGAAAAATGTCTATTGACGGACTTGTTATTGTCGTTGATACATCAGATGTTCGGGAGCTTGTGCGACTGCTTCGAGTTACGAGCAACAGCTTAAACCAACTGACAAAACGAGTGCATGAGACCGGGAGGATTTACGGCGAAGATATCGAGGATTTAAAGAAAAGCTATGACAAGATGTGGGGGGTAGCGGAGGAGATTATGGAGCGGCTTGCGGGGGTTTGAATTGAATTAAAGTTTAAAGAGGGTAAGCGTGGTTTTTGTGCTTGAGGCATATGATATATTTTAGAAATTATAACTAAAAATTATCCCTCATTTTGTTGTAAATTATTCCAAAATATGATATTTTATTATTAGACAAAAAATTAGTGAAACGCCGTTAATTCGGTATTGTATAGATGATTTAAATAATAATTCACAATTCATGGTATCGAGGTGGGACGAAAAACTATCGTTAGAACAAAACATACTCGAATAGGATAGACAAGCAAAGGTTTTAAAAAAGATAGAGCAACTTGAAAGACAAGCACGAACCGAGAAACAGCCTAAGAAAAAGTTTGAACTTGTGCAGGAGATAAAGAGGTTGAGGGAGGATTAAAAGCAGATGACAAATAAAGATATAGAAGAATTTGCAATAGATGCTGTGAAGAAAAGCGTTAGACTGACTCAAGTCCTTGAGCAATATATTCCAGAAAACGACAAAGAACCTTCTTGGGATGGGAAAGTTTATATTTATAATAATGAGAAAAAATTAAAGTCAGATCTAATTGGACGTGTTGATGTACAAGTCAAAGGAAAAATATCAGAAAAACATGACTTGGAAAAAATTAAACATAAAGTTGCGATTAGTGATTTAAAAAACTACCTTAATGATAGTGGTATAATTTATTTTGTGGTTTTAATATCTGAAGATGGCGAGCAAAGCAAAATATATTATAACACTTTACTTCCTGTTAAAATTAAGCAAATATTGAGTAGTACAAAAAATGAAAAGAACATAACTCTTGAATTTGAAGCCTTGCACGACGATAATCGAGATAAGGTGAATCTTTTTAGAGATTTTCATATGAACTCGCAAAGACAAATTAGTTATGTAAACTATTCAATCCCTACCATTGAGGAATTAGAAAAACAATATGGGCAATTAGAATTAGTACATACATTAAATGCATATGGTTATACAAGCTCTATGGATGCATTGATATCGAATTTCTTAGAAAGAGAAGCCTATACTTACGCTAAAGTTGATGGAAGATTAATTCCATTAGCAGATATCGGGAAATTGTTTGCAATTGGTGAGGAACTAACGCAAAGTATTAAGGTTAATAATAAAGAATATTATACTTCTTTCACACGGATGCACACGAAAAACGGAATCTCAATAAAAATTGGTGAAAGTTTAGAAATTCTATTTGAAAAGCAAGCCGACACTTTAACGCTTAAATTTGCACCTGCTAATATGCTTAATAGTAGATTAAAAGACCTTGAATTTATACTTGATGCATTTCAAAACCAAGCAATGTCAATAAATGATATTGAGCTGAACCTCAGTCCTTCTAATTTAAATTTAGAAAAATGCAAATTAGAAGGACTGAAAGAAAAACTAGATTATTATAAAAAAATTCAAGAGCTTTTAAAAATTCTTAACATAAAGGATGATTTAAACCTAACTAATTTATCAGAAAAAGAAGCGCAAGATTTATTTTGTTTAGTAACCGGAATAGTTGATAAACAATTAGTGAGACACAAAGTGCCTAAAGACAGTAAATATCTTTTTTTTAAAATACAGAAAATAGGTATATCTATATTAGCAAAAGAGAGCGTTGAAGGTTCATCTGAATATGAATATATTAATGTGTTTTCTGGCAAACTTGCATTTTCCGCAAATGAACACAGTAAACCTACATACCCTGTTTATTGCATGTTAAAGAAAGAACACTATATTAATTTCTCGAATATCAATTATAGTGAAATGCTACTTCAATATAAATACTTTGGAAACACAAATCCCAATATCTATTCGCAAGCAAATTTAGATGTTCTTCAGATGATATTAGCCTATGATGTGTGCAAAAAGAGTATAATTATTGATACCGCCATCGATATCATGCAATGGATCTTACAGCACGAAGAAGAAAATAATCGATCTAAAGCTATTTATCAAATTAACTATTTACAAGCAATCGCAAGACTTAGAGAAATAAGTGAAAAAGAACAAGAAACTCTGATTAATATTTCTATGAGCGATGATAGTTGTGATGATATAAAATTTGCAGTTAATGTTTTATTAAAACAGCTACCATCTGCAAAGGCTTACTTGCGAAAATTAATACCAAGTGAAGTTGAACAAATAAAGGAATTTCCAATATATAGTTTATACGAAAAATTGAAATTGAGGGAGGAATGAAATTAAATAGACACTTTAATTGAAACCTTACAAGGAACTGCAAGTATACTAATTGCAATTATACCTCTCTTAATACCACAAGTTAGAGAATTTATTATTAAAAGATATCAGCTATCTTTAGATAAGGCACTTGAAGATAAAAAATCCAATAATGAAAGAAAAAACTATATAAATAAAGTTAGATTTGATAAAGAATTTGAGATTTATACTGAATTATCTATGATTTACAATAATGTAAGCTTTGACATTGGGAGTTTAATTTTAATAATTACCCAAGATAATAACTATATTGCTTCAAAAGCATATAAAGATCCGTCGGAAATTGGAGTAAGTCTCAATGAATTTCAGAGAAAAATATTCAGATATGCACCATTTATAGAGTCAGATATTTTTATAAGACTTAGAAAATTGCTCCACGAGATGCTTGAATTGATAAATTATTATGAGCTGTCAATTCAAATAAACGATGATGAGACAAAAACTGTTGAAAAAATCACTCCGTTTGGAAATATTAGTTTTGAAAATATAACACTCTATGAAATGACGGAGCTTTTTAAATATCAATTAGAGAAGCTTACAAAAGAAAGAGAAGAACTCAACCAATTAATTCGAAAACACTTGCAATCGTTGGAGATAAAAGAATAATGCAATAATTCAATCCACATACGAACTTTTGCAGATAATAACAAACTTGAACTATTTGTTGAAGTAAAAATTCAAAACTCGAACAGGACAGGCAGCAAAGGTTTTAAAAAAGATAGAGCAACTTGAAAGACAAGCACGAACCGAGAAACAGCCTAAGAAAAAGTTTGAGCTTGTGCAGGAGATAAAGAGGTTGAAAGAGGATTATAGCAATGCAAGAAACATCAATTAAAGTAATTTTGGATTTTATTCTTGAATATTCGGGAATTATTGCAATAATCTTTACGGCAATAGCAACTTTTTTTGTTCAAAGAAATTTAAAACGAGCAGAATATAAAGATAATTTGAAAGAGGTATATGGTAAACAAAAACAACTTGCTCTTGTTGAATTAATGAATATTTTAGATAAAAACAACGACAAGCTTAGAATTGTTTTACATCATAGAGAGGATTGCAAAGCAATCTGCTTGAATAACAACGAAAACTATATAATGCTTACATTGCCTGATTTAGATAATTTAGACGCTACTGAAGAATTGGTGATTGCATTAAACTCTTTTTGTACAAAAAACTTTGTTTACTTAGAAGAATCACTTATAATCAAAGTAGGATATTTGATTTCATATTTAAATCATTATTTGTACTATTGTAAAAGACAAATTATTATTCCAAATTTGCTAACAACTCTATTTTTGCGAGATGAGTTTACGCAACTACAAAGAATGATAATTAATCAAATAAAAAAGTCATACACAAAACCGATTATCAGTAAAAAAATTAGTTATTTTGATAGTAAAAAAAACGAAAAAAGATTTTTAAAAGTTGCTTCAAAATATAATTTACATAGAATTGCAAACTATCAATCTCTAGATGAAAGTTTTATAAACTTTAATTATAGTTTAGATATGAAAGTAGAATTGGTTAAGAAATATAAGCGAGATGCTGAACTGTATATACATGCGTTGTACTGTAAAAACTGCACACTTGACTGTGAATTAGCAGGGTTATACTTTCGCAACATACCAGAAACATCTGTAAAACAGGAGGAGCCCAACAATGCCTAAAAAACTACCCCTACACACCCCTAACCGTGCCGACGATAACTATGCAAAGCTTTCTGCTTTGTTCCCCAACGCCGTTACAGAAACTATCGACGAAAACGAACAGGTTGTTCGTGCTATAGATAAAGACGTTTTGATGCAAGAAATATCCCACACCGTTGTTGAGGGCAAAAAGGAACGCTATTCGTTTACTTGGCCGGACAAGAAAAAAGTGGTACTTTCCGCTAATATGTCGATAAACAAAATTTTGTGCCTTTGCTGTTTTGAAAGAAAAGTAACTTCGCAAAATAAATTTGTGAAAACTTTGCACGAAATATAAAATTTTATAATTAATATTAAAAACAAAAAACACGTTTAAGGAAATTTACCTTGAGCGTGTTTTTTGTTTTTTAGGAGGTGTTA
>CAYJLO010000131.1:0-5041 GCA_964370835.1 uncultured Desulfovibrionaceae bacterium | reverse complement strand
CATCAGGCTGGATTGCAGGGCGCGAGCTCAAAGACCAGCCGCCTTCCTTTGCCGAGCAATTTGGCTATGCGCAATCTTATTTTGGCAAAGCCTTGTCCTCATTGACGGATACTTATTCACACATCTATGGCGCAGAAGACGGCGAAGTGGATTATGCCGACGCCATACTCCAAAGGCGTATTTTGGTGGTGCTGTTGCCTTCGCTTGAAAAAGCTCCTGCCGAGCTTGCTAGCCTTGGCAAGATTAGCCTTTCTGCCATCCGCACGGCCTGTGCCGTGGGGCTAGGTGCTCACATAGAAGGAAGTGCCGCCGACACATTGGAATCTCTCCCCACCGATGCCACTGGCATAGGCCCGTACTTGTGCATTGTGGATGAATACGCCGCCATCGTCACACCGGGCTTTGAAGTGGTGCTGACCCAAGGGCGCGGCCTTGGCATTGCTGCCATTGTGGCCAGTCAAGATTATGCAGGGATTTTAGAGGCAGATAAGAAAGGCGCCCAACAAATGGTCGCCAATACATCCTTAAAAATATTCATGAAATTACAGGATGCGGAGAAAACATGGGAACTTATCAAAGGCCAAGCCGGACAAAGTACGGTTATTCGCACTTCTGGTTTTACCGCCAATGAAAACAGTAATTTTACCTACACAGACAGCATGAACACGTCCCTTGAAAAAGAAGACCGTGTGCATTTGCGTGACTTGCAGGAACAAATTGAAGGGGAAGCGCATTTCATCTTTTCAGGCCAAGTGGTGCGCGGTGATATGTTTTATGCCAACCCAAGCTTAAAAGGCGCACAGCTTCGAGTGCCACAACTTCTACAATTAGGACAGGAATAATATCATGAAAACAAAAAATATCTTTCTCTTTATGCTTATTTTTGCACTGAATATTTTTGCATTGACTATTTCTACGCCATTTTCCTTTGCAAATACGGAAGAGGCAAAGCGTATAGCTACCAAGGCCAAGGTAGAGCTAGAAGTCAAAAAAGACCTTGCGATGCCCTTCACACCCCAAGCGTATTTACAAGAGCGCACTAGCATTGATGGACGCCCCCTCACAGATTTTAAGGGGGACATTATAGAATATTGGGTAAACCTTGAGTGCACCTATTGCAAGGTTGCAGACCCCTTACAGGCACAGCGAAATAATAAAAACATCCGCATTGTGGTGCGCCATATTCCCACCCAAAATTACGGGGAATCACTCAAAAAAGCCTTGAGCTATGAAGCCCTCAAAAAGTTCTCCGCCAACGCTGCCAATACTTTTTGGGATAAAGTCATCCCCAAAACCTCCCTCGCCATTCCTGTGCCCTATGAGTCGTCTCTTTTGTTAGCTTTTCAAGAAGCCAATATGGAGGCAGAAGCCTTTGCCGCTGCCCTCAGTGGCCACGCTACTAAAATCATCGATACCGACATTATGGCGGCGCAAGGGAAGATATTTTCTACGCCTACCTATGTCATTGAAGGCATACGCTTTCCTGCCTGTAATTTCACAGCAAAGGAATTGCTCATAGCCTTGGATTTAGCCAAGAAAGCTCGCCAAGGTGACAGTGACGCTGTGC
Source organism: uncultured Desulfovibrionaceae bacterium (assembly GCA_964370835.1). Classification (GTDB taxonomy): domain Bacteria; phylum Desulfobacterota; class Desulfovibrionia; order Desulfovibrionales; family Desulfovibrionaceae; genus CAYJAD01. The sequence goes on along the minus strand of CAYJLO010000131.1, from coordinate 3,474 downwards.
AAAAAATCATTCATATCATCACCAATGGCCTGTCCAACGTGCCTATTTTTGACGCAAGTACATAAGAAATAAGCATAAATACAAGCCCTCTCTTTGCGCTTGCCTTTTTTCTGCAAAAGCTTAAAACATAAGTAAGGAAAGTAAGAAAAGTAAAGACAAAAGAGAGGAACACATGGAAATAGCAAAATTATCGTCCAAGGGACAAATTACCATCCCCATTGCCATACGTGAGTATTTACAACTCAATCAAGGGGATAAGATAATTTTTATCATTGAAGACGGAAAAGTCCGTATGTGCAACGCATCCACTTTGACCATCAGCCAAGGAGAGATGCCCAAAAGAGAGTAAATATGGCCAGAAAACGCAAACAATTCAATGACCCCAACCAAGGTTCTCTTTTTGATTTATATGTAAATAATATTGAAAAGTTACAAGAAGAAAACTCGCAAATAAATGTGGAGGTACATCATGCTAGACAGACCCACCAATCCGCTGGAAATAGCCCGCAAAGTGTTGAAACCGGAAACCATAACCGAGCTTCGTCAGAGGGGCTTCGGCAACCCAGCTTATTTGATATTAGACCGTTGGGCACTGAACAGCCCGGACGAACTGAGAGCCTTGGAGGCGGAGGGCTTCCTCATGTTCAGGCTCGACCAACAGGACACCATCGAGAACAGGATACTGACCAGCGACGCGGCATGGCAAGCGAAGCAACAGGGGGCGTCCGATTGGGAGATATTGCAGATGCACGGGATAGATACCGAGCTGAGAATTACAGAATAACTGCGCAAGATAATTTGGGACATGGCGGCGCCAAAGCGAAATTTGCCGACAACATAGCCGCCATTTCCCTCTTGCAACATTTGCAGGAAAGCGGCGCAAAGGTAGCCAGTCCCGAAGAAAAGCAAGTTCTTGTGCGCTATGTGGGCTGGGGCGGCCTCCCTCAAGCTTTTGACGCGCATAACGACAAATGGACAAAGGAATACCAAGAACTCAAAGAGCTTCTAAGCCCTGAAGATTACGCAAAGGCCAGACGCTCCACACAAGATGCGCACTTCACCTCAGAAACCGTCATTAAGGGCATTTATGAAGGTTTAGAACGTCTTGGCCTTTCCCAAGACAGTACGCCAAAACAAGTGCTAGAGCCTTCAGCCGGTATAGGAAATTTCATTGGTCTGTGCCCTGAAAATATCCGTGCAAATTTCGTTAGCGTGGAGCTTGACCCCACCACCGCCGCCATTGGTAATTATCTGTATCCCCATGCAAAATACAGCAATATGGGCTTTCAAAATGCCAATATCACCAAGGCAAGCTATGACGCCGTGGTGGGCAATCCCCCTTTTGGGAATCAGCCTGTTTTTGACCCTGACTTTCCGGAACTGCGCAAATTCTCCATTCACAATTATTTTCTGGCCAAGTCTGTGGGTGTACTGCGTGAAGGCGGCATCGGCGCCTTTGTGGTCAGCCGTTATTTTTTGGATTCCAAAGATACCAGAGCCAGAGAACACATAGCGCAATATGCGGATTTTTTGGGCGCCATACGTTTACCCAACACAGCTTTCAAGCAAAACGCACTTACAGAAGTCACCACCGACATAGTCTTTTTCCAAAAGAATACTGGGGAGAAATTACGCTCTCAAGATTGGGTACACACCGCAGAGATTGCTTGCCCAGACATTAAAAACGGCGGTGAGCGCACAGCCCATATCAACAAATATCTGGTAGAAAGACCTGACTGCATCATCGGCACTATGGCTTTTGACGGCAGCATGTACCGCGACAGCATCAGCTGCCTTGTAGCCGATGAAGCCAAAGAAGGCTTTGACCTTGGCAAAGAAATCTCTCAGCGACTGACAATTCTCCCAGCAAATACCTATGTGCCACGCGAAAATAAGGAAGAAGAGCTCCAAGAAAAGCGCAATGAGGAATATATAGCTTCTGAATACTTCCAGTCCCTAAAGATGGGCGCTTTGTGTGTGGAGCCAAATTCTCATAAGATTATTTTCAAAACAGCCGGTGATTTTGGGCAAAATTCTTATGACTATGTGACGGTGAAAAACGATGCGGCGCGGCAACGTATCACCTCCATGATTCAAATCCGCGATACTTTGCGCTCTCTGCTCAACCTTGAAAAAAGCAAGAATGAAGACAGCAATATAGAGCCACTGCGAAGACGTTTGAACATGCAGTACGACGCTTTCACGCGCCGTTTTGGGCATTTGAACTCGCAGACAAATCGCTCGCTCATGCGTCAAGACCCGGAAAGCTCGCTCATAGAATCCTTGGAAATGGAGTACGACAAAGGCGTTTCCAAGGAAATGGCTAAAAAGTACCATAAAGAAGCTCGCAATGCTTCAGCCAAAAAGGCCGCCATTTTTAACAAGCGTGTGCTCAAGCCCACCGTTACCGTAGAAAGAGCCGACACTGCCAAGGACGCTTTGCTTATTTCTTTACGCGAGTCCGGCAAAGTAGATTTCCAGCGCATGGCAAAGCTACTGAGCTCCACGCCTGAGAAAATTCAGATTGAGCTTCAGCAACAAGAGCTCATCTACCTAAACCCTGAAGGAGAAGTTTGGGAAATTCGCGATAAATACCTCACGGGCAATGTGCGTAAAAAGTTGAAGTTGGCGGCCTTTGTGGCGCAAGGTGACAGCCGCTATCAAACCAATGTGGAAGCCCTGCAAAATGCCTTACCGGCAGACATCGAAGCCGTAGACATTGGTATCAAGTTTGGCTCCCCTTGGGTGCCGGGCAAAGTCTTTGCCGACTTTATGGAGGAAAACATACACAAAGGCAGCGGCGACCAGCAAATCAAATACATTCAAGCCCTCGGCAAGTGGGATGCTAAGGTGCGTATTTGGGATCAGGCCCTGAACACCAATGTGTGGGGCATTCCCGAATACCCTGCAAGCAAGATTGCTGAATCGCTCTTAAAAAATACGCCCATTCGCGTCATGAAGGAAAGTGGCCAAGTGGATGACCAAGGCAAGCCCATCATGGTAGTTGACCAAGAGCTCACTGCCGCCGCCATGCAAAAAGCCGATGAAATGAAGCAAGCTTTTGTGGATTGGGTGTGGACGGACGATGAAAGGCGCACTGACCTTGCCCGTACTTATAACGACCGATTCAATACCCATGTGGCGCCGCATTATGACGGCTCTTTGCTGACGCTTTCCTCTGCCAGCTCTGAAATACAGCTCAGGCCGCATCAGAAAGACGTGGTGTGGCGAGCCATTCAAGAAGGCACGGCGCTCTTTGACCATGTGGTGGGCGCCGGCAAAACTATGGCTTGCATTGCCACTATCATGGAAAATAAACGCATGGGCTTTGCCAGCAAGCAAGTCGTTGTAGTTCCAAATCATTTGGGAGGACAATGGCGCGATGAATGCTATAAGACATACCCAGATGCCAAGCTACTTAGTTTACCCTTAAAAAGTACATATAACACTGAAATATATTGAAAATACGTAAAG
>CAYJLO010000130.1:0-5160 GCA_964370835.1 uncultured Desulfovibrionaceae bacterium | reverse complement strand
CAAGAATCAGAATCTGTTATAATCGTAGATGTATCGTATAATAAATCTTGCGTTTTAGAGTCAGGGTGTGAATATTCTATTTATGACTATCGCCCATCTCGCTTATGGCGTCATTTGGATTTATGGCAATACAAAACCTATTTGCGTGCTCGTATACCTCGTTATAGTATTCAAGGGAAAGTTGTATCCTTAGATGTGTCTTGGGCAGATACAAACGATCGCATCACAGAATTACTTGAAAAAAAACTATAGAGACATTGCTTCAAACGAAAAGTCAAACACGAACAGCAAATCTTTTACGTTTGAGCTTCGATCAGGTTCATCACATAATGCATAAGAGCGTAAATCGAGGTCTAAAATCGCGCTCAAAAACAGAATGTTATCAATATCTAAGCATTGACGAGAAGGCATTCAAGAGAGGTCATATATATGTCAGTATCCTTTCGGACGAAGCTACAGGAATAGTAATCGAAGTCGTTGAAGGAAGAACAAAAGAAAGTGTTGATACGCTTTGTAAATCTCTATCTCAGAAGCAAAGAGATGAAGCTAAGACTATTTGTACTGATATGTGGGATGCTTATATTTATGGAGCAAAAACCTACTTCCCTAAAGCGAAGCATTGTCACGACAACTATCACCTAGTCAGCTATTTGAATAAAGCAGTCGATAAAGTGCGTCGCAGAGAAGTTAAGACACATCACGATCTAAAAAAGACTAAGTACCTATGGCTTAAGGATCAAATGAGCTACACTGACAAGCAACACGCACAATTTGATGCCATATCTAAGGCAAACTACGAAGTATCAAGAGCCTGGAGAGTTAAAGAAAACTTCCGAGATATACACTTTGGGCAAGATCGACTAGATACACTCTCGCTGTATGCGTTTTGGAGAATGGATGCTAAGAGAACAAATATTCCTGAGATTAATCAAGTAATAGGCATGTTTGATCGTCATCAAAATGGGATTGTAAATGCCATTCAAACGGGCGCTACTAACGCCAGAGCAGAAAGATTAAACGGATCTATTCAAGAACTCAAAACAATAGGAAGAGGATACAGAACATTGGCTAATTTCAGAACAGCTATACTCTTCTTTTATGGGGATCTTAAACTGTTTCCACACAAAACCCAGTAGAACCAGAATCTTAAACATAGGAGTGTGATATTAAAACGACAAATTATATAAATTATCTTGGACTAATAAACAATCGGACAACATAGTATTTTGGTTGAAATCCTCCTGATTGGTCATCACCACGTACAGTCTCACTGCTTATAAGGCTAATATCCAAGCTGTTTCCGGCTGATCCCGAAAATTGTAAATTAGCCTCATCTCTACTGACAGTGATTTCTACACCACCATGAGCGTCAGGATTTGTCACTTCAAAACGAACAGGACAACTAATTTGACCACTCCAGTTAGGGGGTCTATTTACAATTAATGAAAAACCATTTACGGCATACGATTCGGTTATATGAATTTCTTGAATAATAATATCATCTTCAGGCGTTAAATCATAGCTTCCCCTATAAGACTCACTATTTGCATAGAAAGGTAACGCAAATAAAATTGCAACAAACGTAACGAAAAATTTAATTGTTTTCATAGATAAAAAATGTTTAATTAATAATCGAATGCAATATAGAGAATAATTTAAAAACAGTATGTGTTTTTTAAAAAAAAAATCATGTTTTATTATATATTCTAAGGTCGTCGCAAAATTGGAACTACACCACGACCTGGAAAACTAACAACACCATATTCGTCTGACTCTTTTATCCATTTGTTGAGTAGAAACCTTGAGATTCCTAACTCTTTTGCCAACTCCGACTGATTTTTACGTTGGCGACTCAATTTTACTGCATTCTCTTTAAATGCTTTGTCAAATACTTTTCTGCCCATATCACAAATTTAATTATTTGTTGCCTAACTGACTCTGTAATATAGGTTAGTAGTTCCAAAGTTATAAATTAGTCATAGATAAATACAAATATTTTGTGAATTTTTTTTGCAGGATTTTTTATTTGTAGGAATATATTTATACTACTACATATTAAACCCACCATCAAGAATAAACTTTCGGATCATCTCTCTTACTTTTATTCGTACTCGTGGCATTGGTACAGGTTTGTCGCTATCTTTATCAATATTTGCCTTTGCAGTTTTATTATCACACGATTCTTCGAGTTGCTCCAAACGTCCAAACTCATTGATGTTAGCTTCGTTTAGGTTAAGAGTCATCATTTCCCTCAATAGTTTTTCATTGCCTATTCCTAGATACTTTACAAACCTGCTGATCTGATCATTTTTAGCATTTGTTTGATAGCATGTGATGTAGTCTCTCAGTGTTTTACCCTCCTCTATAGTAGCGTCGCCCCTCTCTATATCGTGCAGGAATATGTTTGCATACTTCTGTTCGTCTTGGGTAAGTGTAGCAAATGTTTTATGCAGTTCAGCTAGTACTGCGTTTTTTGCCTCTTCGCTTGCATCATCATTTTTTATCAACTTGATATATTTCTCAAAACGCTGATTCATATAGTTTATATCAATTCTGTCCGTGTTGATCTCTGTTATATAATTATCAATATCATAAGGCACATCATCAACAGATCCGCCACCACTTCCACCTCCGCTACTAAGCTCTTTGTAGCGCATTACTAGAATTAGATATTCATTCTCCGAAAACAGCAACTCAACATTACCTTTCTTCTCGCTTGTGCGTTGGTATGATGATTTATCCCAAGAGAAACCTTGAATCTTTGCCGCCTCTAGGTAATCATTAAACTCTTTGAAGAGTTTAGCAAACTTTGCTTTCTCCGAACTCTCAGACGGTAGTTTCTCAAAGTTACTAATTTCACAACTCTCGAAAAGCTCTTTTATATCTGTATAAATCGTATTTAGTCTCTCCAAGTTATGCTCTAGCTTATCGGCAAACAGTGCCAACGGTCTGTCTCCAGAGTATAACTTTACTGCTGCCTCAATATTTCGTTCCATTGTGTGAGGGTAGCGATAATACTTTATTGTTCCAAAAGGCTTTTCGGGACCAAACAAACGGTTCGTTCTTGAAAACGCTTGAATAAGTTCTTCATACTTTAGCACCTTATCTAAGTATAACGTATTTACCCATTTCGAATCAAAGCCTGTTAGCATCTGATTTACGACAATTAGTAAATCAAGCTGCTTTTCAGGAGTCTTGTGTATAGATTGATACGGTTTCTTATGTGCTAGTCTAGCTGCAACATCCTTTTTATACTTTGCAAAAGTAGGTATAGTAAAATGCTGATTGTATAACTCGTTATAATCTACAACTAACTCCTCAAGAGCTTCCTCTTTAAATATAGCCGAACCATCATTCTCTAACGACGGATCAAACAGAGCTGCAATCTTCAATTTACTATTCTTGCTTTTTAGCAAACGGTAATACTCCATTGCCTCGTGTATAGTGCTTGTCGCAAATATAGCGTGAAACTTACTGTTATGACTTAGCGTAACCCAATTTCCCAAAATATCATCTACAACAATATTTTGATGTCCTTCTGTTTTGTATTGTGACTTGTGAATATACGATTCAATACCTTTAGCAGTACTTCCTTTATCATTAATATAATCGGTCATAGGCAATTCATACATATACTTACGATAAACCTCCTCTTTCTTTTCGTCCGCCAATGCTTCCTCCTCAGTTGCTGCTTTTGCTTTTTCAAGTGCAACCAAGCGGCGCAGGTCTCTATCCTTATGAGTTAATACCTTATAAGGATCAAAGCCCAACACATTTCTATCTCGTATTCCGTCGGCTATTGTATATCTGTGTAGTTCGTTTCCAAAGATATCAGATGTCGTACTCATCTTCTTTTGATTCTCTTTGTCGATAGGTGTTCCTGTAAATCCGAAGAATATCGCAGATGGGAATGTTTTCTTTATTGTCCCCAGCATATCGCCAAAAGTAGAACGGTGTGCTTCATCAATAATGAAAACCATTCTCTTTGCTCGTATCTTATTAATATCTGAATCATTCTTTCCCTGCTCCAGTTGTATATTACTCATCTTCTGAATAGATGTAACTATCAGAGTGTTCGAATAATCCGAATCTACAAGTTTAGAAAGTAATATAGCTGTGTTTTCTGTTTCTTGCACAGAATCATTATCATCTGCAAAGCCCTTATATTCCTGAAACGATTGCGTACCTAGCTCTATTCTATCCATCAAGAATACAACCTTATCCGCACTTCCTGATGTTGCGATTAGCTGAGCCGATTTAAAGCTAGTCATTGTCTTTCCCGAACCCGTGGTATGCCAAATGTAACCACCATATTGGTTTTTATCTGCCCATTTAGTACTTTTTACTTTGTCCCAAATAGCATTAGCAGCGTAGTATTGATAACTACGCATAACTTTAAACACTCCATCCGTATCGTCAGCAACAGTGTAAAACCCTATTAGCTGATGTGCCATAGGAATTGACAACAAGCTTTGTGCTATCTTGTCCCATTCCTTGATAGGATTATTATCAAAGTCGCCCCATCTAAAGTAATAGTTACTATTAAATCGTCCGCCATCACCAGGGTTGGCAAAGTATAGCATATCTTCTGGATTCATCGCAATAAACACCTGAACAAGCGAGAATATTCCACGAGAGAAAACTCCTCCTTTCGAATATCTTTCTATCTGATTTACTGCTTGACTAACGGGAACGCCACTACGCTTTAGTTCGATATGAATCACAGGCATACCATTTATAAGCAACATCAAATCCCCTCGCTTATCTCCTTTTATTGCCGATGTTTTCTCAAATCGTGGTTGCTTTACTATCTGATAGCGACATTCTCCCGAGGCAATCTTCATCTTATCATAAATCTCTAAGCTCACCTCCTTGCCTAGATGTAATGTGTCGTTCGGATTATCCCTCTTTATCGAAACACTTTTGCCATTGATAAAACCACTTAACTTTAGCGGTGTTTTCAGTGTGTTTATCTGCTCCACTATCTGCTGCATTTCGCCATCAGTTAGTGGATAATCCGCCAAGCGGTCGATACTTCTGTTATTCTCAAACAATATCCTCGCCCAGTTGTCGAGCAGATCCTTTTCCGTAAGGTTGCGCAACACTTCGTTTTCCCATCCATATTGCGATGTAAGAAGAGAAATCAAAGCATCTTCAAAC
>CAYJLO010000129.1:0-5184 GCA_964370835.1 uncultured Desulfovibrionaceae bacterium | reverse complement strand
AAGCTCTTCGCTGGATAAGTTTCATTTTTCGATGAAAGCCTTCTGTGATGCCATTGTTTTTGCTAAAGCGAAACATTCTAGCTACTTCTTCTTTCCAATTAAAGAGCGTTTTCCCCAATGTTTTTAATGGGGCAAAGCTTGATTGTTTCAATTCTTCCATTTTTTCAAAAAGTTTATAAATCCACTGGCGGCACTCTTTTTATTCTGATTTCTGACTCGTAGAATATCGTTAAGCTCATGAATAAAGGCATAAAGACGAGGTATTGACAAAAATAAATTTACTTGTCACGATAAGTTTCTTTTTTAGGAGCTATACGTGTTACTTATTTCATCTCTACACATTTATGTGCGCCAATGGCAGTACATCACACCTAATACATGAATTCAGGGTAATCAGCGGGACTGTATGTCACCGCATGGTTCACCTGAGACCTTTGCCCCTTAGCTAGTTTTCTCTTGTGTGCAGTGCATACTCTTCGCTGATTACCCTCGTGCCGTTTTGTACGAGTTTTTTTTATTCAATTTTCAGCCGGAGATATGTATGAATAATACCATTCCAAAAAATAGCGCACAGCAAACTGCTGCATGCGCCTCTACCGATCGTCGTTCATTTTTGAAATTTGTAACTGCGGGTTCTGTGGGAGCTGCTTTGTCAGTTACATCGCCTTGCGCTGTCAAAGCGAGTTCTATGCCATCCTTGCTTCGAGTTTGGTCATGTGGCGGGTTAAGTGAAGGATTACATGCCGCCAATGATCACTTTGAGAGCATAAATACTGGGTTTACCATTAGTTATACTGGGGCTTCTGCCGGACCTTTAGCTAAGGCTTTAACGGGCGGACAAGGAGAAACAGATGTTTTTTGTGGGCGTAATTTGTCGCGTGGGCATAATTTAGTTAAAAATAAATTTATGTTTTTCTTTAAGCCTTTATGTTTTTCTAATTATGGTATTGCCGTGCCCAAGGGCAATCCTGCCAGTATTAAGCATTTGGAAGATTTAGCTAAGAAAAATATTCGTCTTGCCATGTCTCCATTTTCTTCAGCGCCTGGGGGCAAAACCATTACTAAAATTTTACAAAATGCTCAGCTTCTCGAGGCCGTGATGCCCCAAGTTTTAGATCCCGAATCTACTTGTGTACAGCGTAGTGTGACTGATTTACTCGAAGGTAAAGCAGATGCCATGCTTGTGGAGCAAAGAGTAACGCGCATAGCAAAATTTGCACCGCATTTAGAGTTTATTACCATTCCCGATGAGGTTGTACCTGTAGATCCACGTGTTTTTACTGTAGGGATTATGACCAATGTAAAAAATAACGTGGCAGCAGAAAAATATGTAGCATGGATTACCAGCCAAGAAGGGCAAAAGTATCTTGACGAAGCAGGCTTTACCTCTGCTATTTCCCCTCGTGGACAAGAACTTATAGAAAAATTTGGGGTAAAGCATGCTTAAAGACACTACTGCGACACAATCCCTGCATAAGCGTGTTTTGTACTGGTTGAATAGAGCTATGTATACGCTTTCAGCTTTCTTTTTGGGCGAATTTGCTTTGTATGGTATTTTTCGCTGTCCCTTTATTATTCCTTTTGTAAGTTGCCAAAATTGCCCTGTTATGACGTGCCCCGGTCGTGTGGCAAGTTTTTTCTGGGGACTTTGGGGAGGGATTTTAGCCTTAAGCATCTTTTTTGGGCGTGCTTTTTGTGGGTGGGTATGTCCCGGAGGTTTTTTGGCAAAAATATTTGCTTTGAATCCTTTAAAAATGAAAAAAGCTTTGAAGTTTGAAAAAAAAGTAACATACGTTAAATATATGGTCTTACTTGCGGCTCTTTATGTCTATTTTATTTTAGGACAGCCGCGCGAAAACATTCCCATGCGTATGGGGGATTTTGGTGAATCCATGTATTTAACCTATATAAATGCTTTTCCCCTTTGGCAATGGCGTACTCTTTTCATCGTTATAGCTTTACTCTTGGGTGTGTTTATATCTGCTGCTTGGTGTCGTTTTTTATGCCCCACGGGCGGTATTTTAGAGCTTTTTAAAAAGTTTTCCCCCTTTGCTGTATATAAAACCGATGATTGTAACGACTGTTGTAAGTGTTTGCGTGATTGCTATATGAGAACTCGTCCCAGTGAAATCAATTGTACCAATTGCGGCGATTGTTTGGACTCTTGTCCCAAAGGTTGCATTCATATAGGGCGGAAAAAATAATGAATACGCAACATCCTTGTTTTAATCCTCTCATGCATAAACGCTTTGGACGTATTCACTTACCTGTAGCACCAAAGTGTAATGTGAGCTGTGGCTTTTGTGATAGGCGTTTTTCATGTGTAAATGAATCACGCCCCGGTGTGTCGGCGCAAGTTATGCGCCCTCAAGAAGCTTTTTTGCAAGCTTGTACAGCCATAGAAAAAGCGCATAAGCCCATTGCTGTTATTGGTATAGCAGGACCAGGAGACCCTTTGGCAAATCCTGGGCAAAGCCTTGAAACCCTAGAGCGTATACATAAGGCCTATCCGCATATTCTTTTGTGTTTATCTACCAATGGCCTTGCTTTACCGGAGCATGTACAGGCTTTGGCTCGTTTAGGAGTAAGGCATTTGACAGTGACAGTGAATGCAGTAAATCCAAGTATTGGTGCACAAATTTATACACATGTGCAGGTGGGAACAGAGAAAGTTTGCGGACTTCAAGGTGCTGATTTTCTCCTTAAGCAACAAGAGCATGGTATAAAAGAGGCAAAGGCCTTGGGGATGACAGTTAAAGTAAATACTGTGGTTATTCCTCAAATAAACTACATGCATGTGGTAGATATTGCACAAAAAGTGGCTTCTTGGGGTGCTGATCTGCATAATTGTATAGGTCTTTTACCTGTACAAGGAACCCCGTTAGCACGTTTTGGTGAGCCGGATAGTGGTATGCTGGCAAGCATACGTCAGCGCTCAGAGCACTATTTACCGCAAATGCGCCATTGTACACGTTGCCGTGCAGATGCTTGCGGACTTTTGGGAGAAAATACCTTTTTACATAAATCTGCCTAAGAAATCTGTCTAAAAATTTGCGCCATGTTCTGGAACTTTCGCGGCACATGGCGCAAATGTGAAATTTCTGCGTATATTTTCACAATGCCTATTAAAAAGGGCTGCTAGCAAGAGACTTTGTTTTAACTTACTGCTTTACTCTATTGATATACTAAGAAATTACATAATTGCGACTCTATTCTTATAGACTAAACCTCCTATTCGTAAAAAGCATATTTTATACGATGGCATTCTAATGTTGTTCTGATGAGCTACTAATAATCTATCTAAGTAATAGATTATTTTGTGATCAGCTATATTTTGTTTTTTAACGACACTGAATACTAAAATTTTTTATTGTAAAAACTTTTTCTTAACAATAACAGGTGAATAATGTGGTTTTTTACCTTTAGCACAATGTATGCTTTTTGCGAGTAGGTTTTTTTGTAAGAATCTGAGTTCTTATGCTTTTTTGTATGTGCTAAAAAGAATTTATTTCTACGTGTTGAAAAAAAATTAACTCTTGCTATGCTGAAAAATCCTTACTTTCTTTTCTATCGTATATTGTATGCGATGAGAGTAGAAAGAAGAACCTTTAACCAGTTGAGGCATTTCAGTTTTTCTGAATAGAATATTTTTTTAACGGCAGTTTTTGCAAGTAAGGAGTTATTTTCCATGTCGCTTATTTATCCACAGCATAGTCCGCGTCCTCTTATTTTACATGAATCTGAGAAACCGCAGCTGCATCGTGACCTTTTCCCCTACAACTCCATATGCCGAACGCCCTTTGACGGCGTGCTTTTGAGCCCGCGACCTGCCGAGAGATTTTATATTACCGACACCACCTTTCGTGATGGGCAACAAGCGCGCCCTCCGTACTCTGTAAAGCAAGTAGCAAAGATATTTGACCTATTGCATAAGCTTGGTGGCAAGAGTGGCCTTATTCAAGCTTCTGAGTTTTTTATTTATTCTGCCAAGGATAGAAAGGCTATAGAAGTGTGTCGTTCGCGTGGTTATCGTTTTCCACGTATTACGGCTTGGATACGCGCCAACAAAGATGACCTTAAATTGGCTCAAGATATGGAATTTGATGAAGTGGGCATGCTTACCAGCGTGTCTGATTATCATATTTTCATGAAGCTTGGTAAAACGCGCCAGCAAGCCATGGATATGTATTTGGATATGGCACGCCAAGCTTTGGAATGGGGCATTATTCCACGCTGTCACTTTGAAGATATAACGCGTGCGGATATTTATGGCTTCTGTTTGCCATTAGCACAAAAGCTTATGGAGCTTGGGCGCGAGGCTTCCATGCCTGTGAAAATACGTTTGTGCGATACCATGGGCTATGGTGTGCCCTATGCCGGCGCCGCTTTGCCGCGTTCTGTACAGCGTATTGTGCGTGCCTTCATCGACGAGGCACAAGTTCCGGGGGAATACCTTGAGTGGCATGGACACAATGACTTTCATAAAGTCTTGATCAATGGTGTGTCGGCATGGCTTTCAGGCTGCGCTTCGGTCAACAGTACCCTTTTTGGCTTTGGAGAAAGAACAGGCAATACGCCGCTGGAAGCTCTTGTCATAGAATACATTTCTTTAACGGGCGATGATGCCGCCGCCAATACACCTGTCATTACCGAAATTGCGGAATATTTCGCCAGCGAGCTTGATTACGCCATTCCTCATAATTATCCCTTTGTGGGGCGTGATTTTAATGCCACTTCTGCAGGTGTTCATGTGGATGGTTTGGATAAGTGCGAAGAAATTTATAATATTTTTGATACCACACAAATTCTTGCTCGCCCTGTGCCCATTATTATTACCGATAAGTCTGGCCGAGCCGGCGTGGCCTATTGGATAAACACTACGTTTAAATTGAGTGAAGAGGATAAAATTAATAAAAGACATCCGGCAGTGGGGCTTATTTATGATGATATCATGAGCATATATGAAAAAACAGGACGCAATACATCCTTTGCTCATGATGAAATGCTGGCCTTGGTGCAATGCCATATGCCGGAGCTGTTTGAGTCAGAATTTGCTGCCATGAAGCGCCTTGCCGGCAAGCTTTCATCCCATGTGCTCTTAAAAATGGCTAAGGATAGTCCTTTATTTGATGACTTGGTACAAACTGAGGAAAATCTCACAGAGTTTGTAAGTAAATATACTTT
>CAYJLO010000128.1:0-5190 GCA_964370835.1 uncultured Desulfovibrionaceae bacterium | reverse complement strand
TTTCAAAAGCTACTTTAGCAGGGTTCTTATAAAAAATATCAAGAAAGGGATTTGCACTAAAATCTTCATAAATAGGCGTAACAAGCTTACTAGTTAAAGCTTTGCACAATGTTGTTTTTCCTGAAGCAATACACCCACAAATTTCTATTCTTGCCATAATAACCTCGTATAAATGCTTACATTAGCTTGCTTTTGACAGCAGCCAAAAAATCTTGAGCAGATGAAAAATCATTATAAATTTTCGTGTGAGCAAGTTTTTCTAAGAGCTCAATTTTCCCTTCTACTGCATGTGTTTCCATTTTTTCAAAGGAATACTGAGTATCAGTTGGATATCGAGTTTCTCTTAGCTTTTGCGGAGAATCAACAAAAACATGTTGGTACGCCGGGCCAAACCGCTCCACAAGATATGCATGATCTTCTGGGTACCTTAAACCATCTATAGCAAGATTATCTATACCTTCAAGATTTTCCAATAACTTTCTTCCAAGCCAGCGCTGACCTTTTTCTTTATGCACTTTCAAACCTAAATCTTGTAAATTAGATTTTGTCTCTTCAATGGCATCCTCAGCAAGTATGCTACGTAGCACATCACTATATCTACGTGATGCCCACCCCTCATTTTCAAAATACTCCTTAAGAGTACTTTTTCCTGTATAACTTTTCCCACTGAGTCCAAACACTTTGCGTTGAAGCCATATTGAAGGGTTCACTTCAAGGTCTGGGATAATGAGATAATCTTCTGCATCGTTTCCTAAAGCCTCAAATTTCCCAGTCCAAAAAAACTGTCCCACAATAGCACAAGTTATGGCGTCAATTTCATCATGACTAGGAATTTCCTTTATAAAGCCCCCTTGTAAGCCAAATTCTTCCAAGCTTCTTACGAGAAAATCCAAACCTGCTTGCTTACGTGGCATATGTAAAATATCTTGAGCCGCTCCAGGGTAACTTTCTATCACCGGAATCCCTTTCTCACGAAAGAGCCCCGCAAGCCTCATTCCCCTATCTGTAAGCTTTTGCATAGAGTTAATAAGGCAAGGGTAGCTATTAATACCACGCTTTTTTAAAATTCGTTCACAATACCGCATAATGGCATGTGTGGCTGTATATCGAGTGGGGTCATCATCCCAACATGTGGTGCGCTCTTCTGGTATGCTTAATGGAGAGTCAATAGAAACAAGTTTTACTTCATTCTCAATAGCATACTGTATCATTTCTTCATCTGTAAACATTCGACATGTGGTCGCAACATTGCCTTGTAATAAGGCTACACCGGATCCTTTTTTTTCTGAAGAAACAAGGTCTATTCCTAAAATACTAAATGTGTCTAACGATGAAAGATTATTAAGGTCGCTGTAAGTAATAAGTGGTCCTGTATTTCCAATAAAATCCCTAATCAGAATCCCTTTCTTCATGGCAGATGTAGTAAGTTTTAGGGGTTTCATTTTTCCATAATAGGAATAAATTTTTGCAACTTTTTTAGGGTATTTATTTTTTTCAAAAAGCTTCTTTATGGCCGCATCAAAAACCCCATGCATCCCTTCTATATCTGCAAAATTATAAGCAATTAATCGCTTTAATGCATCTTTGTCACCCCTTCTATATTGAGCCCAAAGTAAAGGAGCGGCTTCACCATCAATTTTGCTTACTTCATCTTCGCGAGAGACTCCGATTTCTTGTTCAATCTTTTTCTGTCCACCTACAAGACCAACTCTTTTACACAAAAATCTTAAGTCCACATGAATTTCTGGAATCGTGATTTGTTCAAAACGTTTGCGTATAAATTTAAGATCAAAAAGTGTCCCATTAAAAGTTACAACAACTTTCGCATCGGCTAAATCATCATAAAGAGGTTGAGGGTCTTCTCCTGAAATGTACACTTTATACTCATTTTTATAACTCCATCCCACTACTGTAATAGCATTGTAATGTAGGCTTAACCCTGTCGTTTCAATATCTAAAAAAAGCACATCTTGAGGATAGGTTAACGCAATTCTAAAATATTCACTTTTAGGCAATACTTTTGAAAAAAAAGCGATGTCATTTTTTTCATAGGCAGTAATAGATGCATCTAAGGGTGTTGATAGCAAACTTGGCAGAAGAGTTTTACGAGATTGGTCTAAGAAATCTTCCCAAGACAAGATTCCTTTTCGCCAAAGCTCCGATTCTTTTTTGTTACTGTACTTAGGGAGATGTAAAAATGTTGCCTTTAGCATTATCACGCCTTTACTAATATTTTTTATTCTCCGTCATATATACTATTTGTTTAAATTAGACCACACATTCTGAATCTCATAATTTTTCATATATATATCACAGTCTTGAATGTGTACAATTTTAGATACAAACACATTATTTCTTGCCACGCGCAAGTAAGAGGATTTTTCATTTCAAGGAGGAAATATGTACGAATATCAATCACAAGACACCACCGCGTTAGCAAAGGCCTTACTTGCGGTGCAAAAGCAACTACTACCAGCGCTGAAAGACGCGGCTAATCCTTTCACCAAGAGCAACTACGCCACGCTTAACTCCGTTATGGAGGCTTGTCGTGAGGCTTTACACGCCAATCACATCTGGATGACGCAGCTCCCCATGCCCACGCCAGCGCATATGGGTGATGGACATATGGGGCTTATGACCAAGCTTACCCACACTACCTCGGGGCAGTGGCAATCCTCGCTCATGGTAGTGCCACTACCCAAGAAAGATCCGCAAGGCATGGGCTCAGCCATGACCTATGCACGGCGATACGCAATTTGCGCCATGCTAGGCATTGTTACCGAAGATGATGACGCTCAAGGGGCTACTTTAAGCGCAAAAACGGCGTCCAAAAGAGCTTCACCTCCAAAACAGACCGCAAACACCTCTCTCGCTGACGAAGCACCTTATGGCAATTCGCAACCCAAAAACAATCAAAAGACGCCCTCAAATCAAGCCACGCAACACCATGATTTCATCCATCTGCCACGTATTGATGGTGTAGCCTATCAGCAAGTGATAGCCAACGATGGACGCCCCTGCATTGTAGCCACTGGCAATACCCAAGCGAAGAAAGAGCTCCTCAAAGGGGCAGGCTTTCAATGGAACCCGCAAAGAAAAATGTGGTGGCGTTATGCCGACGCTGCTTAATCAAACATTAAACACAACAAGCTAAAGACCATCCTCCCGAAAATGGGGGGATGGTCTTTTATTTCTATGGAGAAAAATAATGCACACGCAACTTTCAGAGAAAGCCCAAAACCTCTTGGCCTGTATCCAATACGGATTACAGCTTCATGATGAGCAAAGTACCGCCACGCATTTGGGAGATCGTTCACAGTACATCGGTTTGTCTGATATAGGTCGCGCCTTGGAATGCCCTAGAGCGGCTCTATGCAGTAAGGCCTTACAACGTCCTCAAGCCACGTTGCAAAAGTTGCTTACTTTACAAAGGGGGCATTGGCTAGAACACGGCATAGGCCAGGCTATCAACGCCCAAGGCATACACTCTCTGCCGCAATTGGAATTATCCGTCACCCACAAGAATACACCCATAAAAGCACATTTCGATTTTGTACTTGCTTGGGAACAGCCACGTCCTGCCGTTCGTATTTTGGAACTCAAAAGTACCAAGGTCATACCCGAAACTCTGTATGCTTCCTATGAAATACAGCTCTATGGACAAGCCTCATTGCTAGCAGAAATGTGGGATAAGCCTGCATTCAACTTACGTAATAATGATGGTAAAATCTTGTATGCAAGTCATACCATGCCTGAGATATGTCGATATCATTTTGGCATAAACTTATCCAATGATGTGAATAAAGTGGATATAGAGGCTTGGGTACTCGCCATTTCCATGGATGATGCCAAGCCCTTTGGCCCTTATACGTCCAATACAAACATGCGTAACCTCAGTCTCAACACCGCCCAAAGCCTTTGGAAAAATAAAACTGCCTTTGAACACGGAAACATTACCCCCAATGATCTGCCCTACGCCACAGGTTTTCATGCCCTCTGCGTTTACTGTGATTGGAATAGCGACTGTCCAAAATTCCAAGATACTGAGAGTAAAACAGAATGCCCAGAATGGGATAATGAGCTGGAAAAAGTACTAGCCCTTAAAGAAGAGCGCAACTCGCTGGAGAAGAAAATTACTCTTGCAGAACAAGAGCTTAAAAATATGTACACCTTAACAAGCGCACAAGGAGATTGGATAAATACAGGAGGGCATCGCTTTAAAGTCAGTTCACAAAAAGGACGTCGTACACTAAACAAAGACGCCCTGAACCTCTTACTACAAGAAAAATACGGCGATGACGCAGACGACTTACTAAACCTTTGCGAAAATGAAGGTAAGCCCTTCCAAAAACTTATTATTAACAAAATCAACTAAAACTATTGCAATAACGGAGGATATTGCATGGAAGTATGCACAATGTTTAAAATAACAAGTTTATCTTGTAATTCTTCATATACCAAAATGTAATGCTCATGAAGAACAAGTTCTCGCGTTCCTGCTATGCGACCTTTCTTTCCTAGCTGTGGAAATTCCATAAGTTTATCTGCCATACTTGAAATATATGCATCTAGCTCAAGGGCCGCAGGAATATTATCTTTGGCAATAAATTCAATAATTACTGCACGAGCACGTTTGGCTGATTCTGACCAAACAATATTCACTGCATTTCACCTTGCAGAGCTAAAAGCCGCTGTCGACGTTCTGCTGCTTCGGCTTCTACCTGTTCATGACTCACAGTGCGCCCTAAGGCCACATCTGCACGACCCTCGGCGACCTTTTGCGCAAACCAAGCCTCATATTCTTGCTGTTGTTTAGCCTTGTTTACTACACCGCGCATAAATTCACGCACCAGCTGCGCACCGGTTCTATCTTGCATTTTCGCAATCTCAGTGAATGCCTCTTTAAGCTCACTATCTACGCGTAATGTAAAGGTAGATTCAGACATACAACCTCCATGTGTTTCATAATAAGTACATTGTAACACATATAAGGTCAATCTATAAAAATGGGAATGGATATTCCCGAAAAAGGAGAAAATCATGGGATATTATTCAGAAGTAGGCTTATGCCTCAATAAAGCTGCACATGACAACATGCTGGCAGAACTCAAAAAACAAGACAGCAACATCCAATTAGAAGTTCAAGAATTGCTAAGAGATGCAGATAAGTACCAAGTAAATGACAAAGAA
>CAYJLO010000127.1:0-5364 GCA_964370835.1 uncultured Desulfovibrionaceae bacterium | reverse complement strand
CGATTATCAGACTGACCTCTAAAAAACAATTCTTCATTACTGCCATCTCTTGATTTTCTAAATTCATTAATTTTAGATATGAATTTAGATAATGAATCTATCGTTATATCACTATAGTCAAAATTGGACATAATTAGTTATTGATTAATTTAATAAGTAATCGATCTCTGGTTTCATTAAGGAGAACAATCTCTTCGTCGTTTATTGCGCAGCGATGCATAAAGGAATAGAGCATTTCTTCGAATTTTATAAGAATATCTGCACTAGGAATTATTAATGAAGTATTCTTCACATCATTTTGAGTAATGAGGGGCTGAGTAGAGCCTCGATTGATATTATTATAATCTATTGATTTTAACACATGGTACAAAAATTCATAATAGTTACATTTCAAAACAAGAGTATTATCTGAAGGCCAACACTTTTTACTAAAACGCTGAATCACACCGTGCGTACCGACTCTACCGATGACAAGAATTCTATCATCATACAAGAATTGATTTGTATAGCCCATTACAGATGATGCTCCAAGCAATGGAATGTTAACATCGTCTGAAGAAATAGTAGATTTTGTTGCGGGTCGTTTTCCACTTGCGATTGAAGCAATATTTCCAAGTACTCCTACGTTCCATTCTTCTGGAATCATGCCTAGAGAGGATTCTTTCATATTCCCTCCGCTAGAGCGGTAGGGATTTCCATTGGCATCAGGGAATTCAAAGTCAACAAACCAATGCTTGAACAACGCAGAAGCCTGCTGTTCGAGGTTTTCATTCATCTTACGATTGAGCTCGATCTTGTCGTCAAGAGGGGCTAGTATATTTACTATTCTCTGCTGCTCGCGCAAGGAGGGTAGATATATTTCTACATCATTAAGTACAGAAGTGGTCAAACTTGGAACAGCAGTTCCAACATTAAGATTAGCTATTTTTTTTATTTTAAGAGAATAATAGAAAAAGTGGGGCAAAACCTTCGTTGTATCTATATCTGTCCAAAATAGTGTATCAACTGTCCAAAAGGGTTTATCTACATAAAAAAGATTTCCAAGTGTACCTTTACGAGGTATAAGCACAGATGGTTTGTCATGCAAAGCGTCATTTACATAGCGCATGACGCCTCCTGATCCATAGACAGGAACAAATCCAGTGCTTAATTTCTTATGGTCCTTTCCATATTTAATTTTGCACAGAGTCGAAAGTTTGACAAATTGGGGCATTATGTTTATTCTTTTAGTCATTTATTCAATAAATTTAAAACTCTCATGTTAAAATTTTCTTCGAGTAATCTTTTTTCTAATATTTTCTTTTGATCGTCATTTGCTGCTTTTAGAATATTTTTTATACTCTTATATCTTAATTCATATATTTTAAAATCAACCTCCCCAAAATTCACAGCTAAATCAAAATATTTTAAAGCCTCTATGAATAACTCTTTTTTGAAGTATGATTTAGCAATTACTGTTAGAGCTCTTACAAGACTCACACCAGTTAAATTCGTGGCTATTATACCGTTATCAATTGTAACAATGCTAACGTAATTGGATAAAACCTCATCATAACGATTTAGCTTATACAGCACTTCACACCTAATACTTATCAAATCTATACGATTTGGCTGCATTACTAACAATTCGTCCAGATCTGATAATGCAGCATCATACTCTTTCAAAGATTTATATGCTACGGCACGTGTAACGAGAATAGACTCTCTCATATCAGGAGCTAATTCTAATGCATGTAAAAAATCAGATTCAGCTTTAGTCTTATCATTCAATTTAGAGTATAGTTGACCTCTCATCAAATACACAGGGTATGAATCAGGGGTCATTTCTAAAGCCATATTGTAGTCTTTTAATGCCAAATCTTGCCTATGCAATGCACTATAAGCATTACCTCGATTAAAAAATGCAGCTGCATTTGAAGGATCTATATTCAGAACCATATTCCAATCAAATATAGCTGCTAAATAATCACTATTATGATACAGTGCAGAGCCTCTATTGATATATGCCATTACGTTGTTTGGCTCTAACATTATCGCCATATTATAATCTGCTAGCGCTCCGGTTAAATCTCCTATATCGTTTTTTGCAATTCCTCTATGCAAATATGATTTGTAGTCCTTGTTACTCTTGATTATTGCTATATCAAAATAACTGATAGCCTTCTCATTCTCTCCTTTTTCTGAATATAAAATTCCCGAATTATAATATGCATCTGAATAATCAGGATCTATAGCGTTTGCTAAATTCAACTGATTTATTGCTTCTTTCTCTTTACCCCATTTATAGTATGCTATACCTCTGTTGCAATAATACTCAACTTTCGCTGGGTTAATTTTTTGAGCTTTTTCAAACCACTCTACTGACTGATCATATAACTTCTCTTCGTAATAATACGCTGCAATAGCAGAGCACGCAGAGTCAGAGTGAGGGTCAAGTTCTAATATTTTCATATAATCAGAAATACAATCATCACTATTTCCCAATTGTTTAAATGCTATTGCCCTATTATTATAAATAATTGTGTCTTTATTATCTATATCTAATGCCTTATCAAATTGTTTTATGGCCTCTTCTGGGTTATTATTATCAAGGAGTTCTGCACCTAAATTTATATTAGCTTCGCATTTCTGTTTACGAACATACATTATCTTATTTTGTACTTCTTCAATTCTTTCATTTTTAGCAGAGAGCATTTGATTATAAAACTCTTCTCGCTCATTTAGTAATTCTAAAGCCTGTATATAGCGTGCGATCCTTTCCAAAGCAGTACTTGACATTTGAGCAGCTGTGAGAATTTCGCTTATTTTTGAATTTGCTGCAGATTCTTCAGATGCCTGCATAAAATCTTCGATTTTCTTTACTGACTTTTCTATCGTGACACGCGTTTCCTCATTTCTATTTTCTAATTGTTTTAGATTAGCTCTATAAAAGGTGTTTATAATTAGAGGAATTATTAAACCTACAATACTCACGAGAGCAATAATCCAATTTACAGTAGAGCCATTATGGGATCTTACATTTTCTAATGTCTGATCATTATCTCTAAATATCTGATCTCTAATATCTTTATAACTATCCCCATTTTTTACATAAAATCTATCTATAGCTTTAATTATAGCATTTTGTTCATTATAACCCTCTTGTAATTCATTAATTAAAATTTGATATTCATTGAGTTGCTCCTGTAAATTATCATAATCAAATCTAGTTATCTTAAAAGGGACTTGTGATACACCTTCTACTCGTACTGAATCAGAAATTCTTTGCTCTTGCCCTTTCACAGTAAATGGCAAGAAAATTAATAGTAATATTTGTAGGATTTTATGCGTATTCATTGTCTATAACAGTTGTATTGAGTATCTATTTTACTTCTGGCAAGAGGCTCTCAGTTAACAAATAGCACAATATTAACACAAAGCAAAGAGCTACCCACTCCATTCTCTATTCATACCACCTAATCATATCTCAAAACCTATCCCTCCCAGTTGCTTCTTAATCTCTTCCTCTAAGCGGTACGATTCTTCAAAGAGTCCTGCTAGTTCAGCTGTCAGACGTTTCATTTTTTCATCGAAAGGTTCGCTATCTTCTTCTTGCTCTGCTATACCAACATAACGCCCAGGGGTGAGAATGAAGTCTTGTTTTGCTATATCCTCTACTGTCACTAATGCAGAAAAGCCTCTTTCTGCCTCAAAGGGCTGGGGGGTGTCTGCGTGGAGGTTCTTCATAGGGGCGGCTATTTTCTCTATGTCCTCCTTGGTCAGGACACGGAGTTTGCGGGTTTCCATTTCGCCCATTTCTCTTGCGTCGATGAAGAGGGTTTTGCCTTTCATTTCTACTGTTTTATTGCGATTGAAGAACCAGATGCAAACAGGGATTTGGGTGCTGTAAAAGAGCTGTGGGGGCATGGCGACGATGCATTCTACAAGGTCGGCTTGGACGAGGCGTTTGCGTATTTCGCCCTCGCCTCCGCTTTGGCTGGAGAGTGAGCCGTTAGCAAGAATGACACCTGCTCTGCCTGTGGGGGCGAGGTGGTGGATGATGTGTTGTATCCATGCGTAGTTGGCGTTGCCCTCTGGTGGGAGTCCGTATTTCCAGCGCACGTCATCGGCTAGGCGCGATGAGCCCCAGTCGCTGAGGTTGAAGGGGGGATTGGCAAGAATGAAATCTGCCTTGAGGTTGGGGTGTGCGTCGTGATAAAAGGTGTCCGCGTGGTGTGCTCCTAGATTGGCATAGATGCCGTGTATGGCTAGGTTCATGAGGGCGAGCTTTCGCGTGGTGGGGTTGGCGTCTTGTCCGAAGACGGAGATGTTGTCTAGCTGGTAGCGGTGTTCTTGTATGAATTTTGCGGACTGGACGAACATGCCTCCACTACCGCAGCAGGGGTCGTAGACGCGGCCGCGGTAGGGTTCTAGTATCTCTACGAGTGTGCGCACGACGCAGGAGGGGGTGTAGAATTCCCCTGCGTTCTTGCCCTCTGCTTCGGCAAATTTTTGCAGGCAGTATTCATAGACGCGTCCCAAGATGTCTTTGTCTTTGCTGTGCATTTCTATGTTGCTAAAGAGAAGTACAACGTCGCCTAGGCGGCGTTGGTCTAGCTCTGGGCGGGCGAAGTTTTTGGGTAGTATGCCTTTGAGTCGGCGGTTGCTTTTCTCTAGTTCTTGCATGGCTGCATCGATGGTGCTGCCTATTTCTCCTGTGGGGGCTGCTTCTTCGATGACTGCCCAGCGTGCGGAGGGGGGGACGTAGAAGACGCCTTCGGCGATGTATTCGTCTGGGTCATCTAAAAAATCATCATAGTCTTCATGGCAGGTGAATTCATTTTCTATTTCTGCACGGCGTGTTTCGAATCTATCGGAGATATATTTGAGGAAGATGAGTCCCAAGATGACTTGTTTGTACTCTGAGGCATCGATGTTGCCACGCAATTTGACTGCAGCACGCCAGATTTCTGTTTCAAAGCCGAGCTGGGCGCTTTGGTTGTTTTTTTTCTTGTCTGTAGGTGTTGCCTTGGGTCTTGCCATGATTGTGTCTCGATGAGGTTGCTTTCTCTATATAATACTGTAAGACAAGGGGCGTGTAAAGTTATTTTGTGAGATTTGTTTAGGTTAATTTAGGATTTTCAGTGTTTTATGTGTTTGCTGTTTTACGCTATCGCGTTGGCGGCGGTAAGGAAGTGTCGCGCTACGCGCGATCCATTTGGGGGGCGACAGTGTTGCGGGGCGGGGTCTCCTTGCTGGGTGGGCATAGCGGGCATGTTTTCTTTTAAGGCACTGTCGCCTCCTCGCGCTGACGCGCTGCGGGGTTTACATGGGCCTGCTCACATTTTGCGAGAGAGCAAAATGAGACGAAGAAAGTCCAAGGCA
>CAYJLO010000126.1:0-5444 GCA_964370835.1 uncultured Desulfovibrionaceae bacterium | reverse complement strand
TGAAGGGAGGGGGTTTGGGGGAGGGAAGACTTTTTTTTCCTAAAAAAAGTTTCCCTCCCCCAATATCTCAAAACTAGCTAGGCCAGCTTTTCCTTAACATAATTTACCAAACCACCGCAGGCCACAAGCTCAGCCATGGCTTCAGACAGAGGCGGACATTGAATGGTCACGCCGGTGGTCACGTTGACAATATTACCGGTGGCGGCATCAATATCAAGCTCATCACCATCATTAATTTTGTTTACATCATCGCCAATTTCCATGAGCATTAAGCCCATATTAAAAGCGTTACGGTAGAAAATACGTGCAAAACTATGCCCCACAACCACCTTCATGCCTGCACCCAAAATGGCTAAAGGCGCATGCTCACGAGAAGAACCACACCCAAAGTTACGCTCAGCCACCATGATATCACCGGCACTTACGCGCTGTACCCAATTGGGCTCCAAACCTTCCATGCAATTTTTGCCAAGCACCTCTGTATCGGCAGTGACAAGAAAACGTGCGGGAATGATGGCATCTGTATCTATATGTTCGCCCACTTTATGGACTTTTCCGTGAAATTTCATATCTATTTCCTCATTATAAGCAGACTTTAGAAAGTCTTCATCTGTGAAATAACATAACTTTATATATGCTTTTTTCAAAAATTTTCATTGCGGCAAGGTCTTTTTCACAAAGTGCCCATGACGCCGCCATGAAAGTTTTTTGGAAAGAGGGTTTGGGGGAAGAACCTTTTTTCCAAAAAAGGTTTTCCCCCATAAAATTCCAAAAAGCATCTAGCCCTATAATTTATTGGGATCGCACACAATACCGGCCACAGCAGAAGCAGCTGCCACAAGGGGGCTTGCCAAATACACTTCAGACTGCAAACTACCCATACGGCCCTTAAAGTTACGGTTGGTGGTGGCCACGGCGCGCTCACCATCACCAAGGATACCCATATAGCCGCCAAGACAGGGGCCGCAAGTGGGAGGGCTGATGATGCAGCCGGCATCAGTGAAGATATCAAAAAGGCCTTCCTTCATGCTTTGCTTCCACACGGCAGGCGTGGCAGGAATCACGATACAGCGCACGGATTTATCCACTTTGCGTCCCTTGAGGATTTCAGCGGCGTCGCGCATATCGCTAATGCGACCATTGGTGCAAGAACCAATGATAACCTGTTGAATAACCACGTCTTTCACTTCAGTAACAGGCTTCACATTGTCGGGAATATGCGGACAAGCCACCACGGGGGCAAGGTCTGTCACATCAAAGTGCACATGACTTTCGTACTCAGCACCGGCATCAGCGGCTAACTTTTCTTGGTTGGGACGATTATGCGCATTACCATAGGCAATGGTGGCATCATCCACAGCAAAAAGACCCACTTTACCGCCAGCTTCAATGGCCATATTGGCCATGGTAAGACGACCTTCAATGTCCAGAGCGTCGATGACGGCGCCGTCAAATTCCAAAGCGCGGTACAAAGCACCATCCACGCCAATCTTACCAATGAGCATGAGGATAAGATCCTTGGCGCGCATATATTTGGGCATGGTGCCGGAATAGGATACGCGAATGGAAGGTGGTACCTTAAACCATGTTTCGCCAAGGGCCATGCCGCCGGCAATATCAGTGGAACCAAGGCCAGTGGCAAAAGCGCCCACGCCACCGTAGGTGCATGTGTGGCTATCAGCGCCGATAACGATATCACCGGCACCAACTAAACCAAGCTCAGGCAAAAGAGCATGCTCAACGCCTGCATCGCCGCCTTCGTAGTAATGGGTTAAACCTTGCTCAGCGGCAAATTTGCGCGACACAAGCACTTGGTTGGCGGACTCGATGTCCTTGGGAGGCGTAAAGTGATCCATAACAAAAACCACTTTATCTTTATCAAATACTTTCTTGGCGCCCATGCCCTCAAAGGATTTAATGGCCAAAGGGGCGGTGATGTCATTGGCCAACACCAAGGATAATTTGCAACGAACAATTTGCCCCACAGAGGTAATTTGCTGCTCTGTGTGCTTTTGTAAAATCTTTTGTGCTAAAGTATGTGCCATTTTCTCTTCCTTTACTTGCATTCACGTTCTTTTTTCGTCAAACGGTTCAAAGCGTTCACATAGGCTCTGGCAGATGCCACCGTAATATCCGGATGCGCACCGCGACCCACAGCAGTGGCGCCAGTGGCTTTATCGCATACGCGTACGGTCACTTCACCCTGAGCATCGGTACCACCGGTGATACCATTCACTATATACTGTTGTAATTCTGGCTTGATGCCGGCAATGTCGCTGATGGTGTTGAGCAAAGCATCCACGGGGCCCACGCCAAAGCCTGCGCCGCGTTTTTCTTCGCCGTCCACTTCCAGAACCACCGCCGCCGTGGGGGGAATATCTTGAGTAGAAGAAGAGTTGATGCTGGCGTGAACCAAGCGATAGCGATCTGGTATGCGATAGATTTCTTCCAATACCAAAGCCACCAAATCTTCATCATGTACGGTTTTCTTCATATCCGCCAAATTTTTCACAGCAGTAAAGACTTGGTCCACTTGCTCTTCATCAAGGTTGTAACCAAGGGATTCCAATTTGCTCTTCACCGCATTGCGACCGGAGTGCTTACCAAGCACCAAATCACTGGTGGCGCGGCCCACAGATTCCGGTGTCATGATTTCATAGGTTTCACGGTTTTTCAGCATGCCGTCTTGGTGAATGCCGGATTCGTGCGCAAAAGCATTGCCACCAGTGATGGCTTTATTGGGCGGAATGGGTGTACCAATGGTCATGGCAAGCATGCGGCATGAGGGGTATAATTGCTCGGTTTTGATATTGCATTCAAGATTGTAGTAATCTTTGCGCACACGTAAAGCCATGGCAATTTCTTCCAAAGCGGCATTACCTGCGCGCTCGCCAATGCCACCAAGGGTTACTTCCACCTGACGGGCTCCGGCGCGCAAGGCTGCCAAGGAGCTAGCCACACCCACGCCAAGGTCATTATGCGCATGCACGCTGAAAATGGCCTTATCGCTGTTGGGGGTGTTTTCCATGACATAACGCACAAGGGCCGCATACTCTTCGGGCATGGCATACCCCACCGTATCGGGCAGGTTAATGGTACGTGCACCAGCATTGATGACAGCCTCAGTGACGCGGCATAAAAAATCCCAATTGGAGCGCGAAGCATCTTCGCAAGAAAATTCCACATTGGATGTGTAGGAAGCGGCGCGCTTTACACCTTCCACAGCCATGGCAAGCACGGTGTCGGGGTCTTTGCGCAATTTATGCTTCATGTGCAAGTCAGATGTGGACAAAAAGGTATGTATACGCGGTGCTTCAGCCTCTTTAATGGCTTCCCAGCAGCTATCGATATCTTTAGGTAAAGCGCGGCACAGGCCAGCAACTTGCACATTGCGCGTTTGCGAGGCGATGGCCTGTACAGCTTCAAAATCCCCTGGGCTAGATGCGGGAAAACCGGCTTCCATTATGTCTACGCCTAATATTTCCAGCTGTCTGGCTAAACGCAACTTTTCGGCTAAGTTCATGGTGGCGCCGGGAGATTGCTCTCCATCGCGCAAGGTTGTATCAAAAAAATAAACGCGATTACTCATTACAAAAACCTCAATACTTGTTTAAAACCTTTTATAAAATTCACATGCATTATCCAAAATTGTCCACGTAAAAAAAGAGCCTAGCTTCAGCTGAGCTCTTAATTTTGGTAATGTTGCGAAGGAAAAACCCGATGGCATAACTTAAGAGCTCATGACTGCATTAGTCATCTAGTAGCGCAGGGCCACGAAGTAGCTCACGATTACGACGGGGAAGAATAACATATGTGTAGACAAGACCTGACACAATATACACCAAGGCCACCGCAAAAGCCAAAAGTTTGGGTTGCGAGACCATGAGTGCGAAAACCAAAATAACCGTTACCATGGAGCTAAAAGGATGCGCGCGTAAAAAAGCGTATTCTTTAAAAGAATAATACCGCACACGACTCACCATGAGTATGCCCAAGGACAAGGTTAAACCCAAGGCAAAGGGAGCCGTTAAAAAGCTCGCACCTTCGGGAATAAATAAGGAGAAAAGGACAAAGGCAGCCAACGTGCATCCTGCTGCCGGTGAAGCTAAGCCTATGAAAAATTTCTTATTGGTGATGGCTGTGGATACATTGAAACGCGCCAAACGTAAAGCCGCGCAAGCCGTAAAGATGAAGCACACGGCCACACCAAAGCGATTATACACATGCAAATGCCAATGCCACATCAACAAGGACGGCGCAAGACCAAAAGCTATCAAATCCGATAAAGAATCGTATTGGATACCAAATTCGCTGGCGGTGTTGGTGAGTCTGGCCACCTTACCGTCAAGTCCGTCCATGAGAGCGGAGAAGAAAATAGCCAAGGCCGCATCTTGGTAGCGCCCCGAAGACGCCCACAAAATCGCCAAAAAACCAGAAAAAAGACTTAAACTGGTAATCATATTCGGTAATAAATATACCGCTTTACGCCTTGGTTTTTTGACTTCCATGATACTTCCTAGCTCTGTTCTTAAAACTTACGGGCCACAATGCTTTGTCCGGCAAAAACTTGCTCACCCACGGTCACTGCAGGTACATACCCTTCGGGGATATAAAGGTCAACACGAGAACCAAAACGAATCATGCCAAAACGCTCGCCTCTGCTCAAGTCATCACCAATTTCAGCGCGGCACACAATGCGTCTTGCAATGAGACCTGCTATTTGCACCATGGTCCAAGGTTGACCATCTGCATCGCGCAAAGCATAGGCGCAACGTTCGTTATCGGTGGCGGCTTTATCCCAAGCGGCGTTGAAAAACTTACCGGCATGATATTGAATGGCAGTGACCTGCCCGCGCACGGGAGAACGGTTCACATGTACGCTAAACACATTCATAAAAATACAAATGCATTGCACATCTTCACCGGTGATGGGGTCTTGGCGTCTATCGATGCGAATGACCTTTCCATCAGCGGGGCTCACGGCTACATCATCTTCTTGAGGCACCACGCGCTCAGGGTCGCGGAAAAAGTGCGCAGAAAACCATGTTAAAACAACAAAAATCACGGCCATGGGCCAGCAAAAAAGAGCAAAAATCAATGCCGTCACAGCACATAAAATAATACAAGGCCACCCTTCGGGGGTGATACCCATGGAAGCTTTACGCATAACTATCCTCAATTAAAATGTACGATAAAATTAATGGCTTCTTATACTAGAGAGCTAGGCTTAAGGTCAAGAGGATTGAACCACCAAAGCAGTTTTTTTTAGCTTTTGCCCCCATGAAGTATGGCTTTAGTAAGATGCATACACTTTACCGTGTAGAAACCGTTTTCGTTTAAAACTTTCATGACTCACAGAAAGTATAAAAAAAGGAGCCAAAACAGCTCCTCAGATTGCTGACAAAGTCTACTGGGAGGAAACCTTTTTTGAAAAAAAGGTTCTC
>CAYJLO010000125.1:959-5642 GCA_964370835.1 uncultured Desulfovibrionaceae bacterium | reverse complement strand
GTATCCTCCTCTACTTCAGTATCCTCCTCTACTTCAGTATCCTCCTCTACTTCAGTATCCTCCTCTACTTCAGAATCCTCCTCTACTTCAGTATCCTCAGTATCGTCAGTATCGTCACACATAGTTATTTCTTGATTAAAGAATTAAATATAATGGAGCTGGCTATATTGATTTTGGTATTGTATCGGATCTTCCGCCACAAATGTACCTTTACACAAGATAATAATTCCCTATCAAAGGGCTCATCATTAAGTTGCTGCTTAATTAAATAAGATATATTTGAAAAAACGGTAGAAATAGTGGCTTTTTCTGTTTGCTCTACTTTGAAATGTCCTCTAAAAATTCGTCTCGCAATCTCTCTCGCTAGGATACGTCTGCAATAATTACATACTTGGTTGCAATATGGCACTAACGCACACTCGGGATAAGGCCGAAGTAATCCTTGTCGGGAAGACCAATAGGTGGATAAGGATTTGATGCCTTCATCGGAGAGAGTGATGCTGATTTGATTGTTTAGCCGATAATCTTCAGTAACGATTTCCTCAGGCTCGTTTAACTTGTTAAAGAAAAATACAGCTTCACCTGGGCGCAAACGTGAGAGACGCCCTTCTAACGCCTCGCTCATATTTGTACTTGAAGAAATAAGCATTTTATCTTGAGCTTCAACTAAGCGAAAAGCCACTTTAATATCAGTGAGAGCTACGATATCAAGACCTATCTTTCTCGGTGACTGATCAGCAATAGCAATCCCTACGCCATAAGAACGCATCTCTGCTAACATGCGCTTGAGCAGAGCTTGTGCAATGGCACTTGGGTCTGCCTCACCTTTGTTTGTATTATCAGTACCATCCAGTAATACGTGAGCTTCTTCAAGCAAGATAAAGTTCTTCAATTCACCCTCTCCTAAATAATTAGCATTAACGTAAGAGGAGATGGAGAGCAAAATAAGAGAAATTAGCAACGCCTTTTGATCACTATTTTCAATGGCAGCTAACTCAATAATCGTAGGTTGGGATAAAATCTCTTCAACAGGAATAGAGTGATAATTATCGAAAAGATTAACTAAACTTTGCAAGCGAACAACACCAGCGCGTCCTATATTACGAGCATCGCCTGTATAGCCAATTTCATCAAAGGTTTCCTTAAAACATTTGATGAAATCCATAATATTAAAAACTTTACCTTTATCTTGTGATGTATATGAATCCAACCACATAAAATCTGAATAACAATTATTTATTGCTTCTTCAAAAATTTTATCAAGAGGCGAAGACATTGAAACCCCCGCTGCAAACGCTGTTTTAAGTGTAGTTTTATAACTTTCTAATTTTACATTCGTTGGTGGAATAAATGGATTAAAAATAAAAGGTGATATAAAATTTTTACCCGGGGTGAAAACCTGTAAATCTGGTATACTCTCCACAAGTGCTCTATACTCATTTTTAGCAGGTTCAATCACAAGAAATGGAATACGGTGCTCTTTCCATAACTTATCTAGCAAAGCAATCGAAAACGTTGTTTTACCAGATCCAGGTGTACCCACTATAAGCATATGTTTTGTAAGATCTTTCTTACTTATACCTATACTATCCAACAGTGCAGATGCTTTCAATCGCCCTATTTCAAGATCACCATTATTAATGATATTGTCCGTATAACTACGTTGATTCTTACTAGCCCTATTTATACTTAAACCAGCTTCTATTCTATCATTGCCATAAGGTAGACGAAAAAGCTCAGAGGCCTCATAAGCTGTGATAATATAAGGCAAGCGATAAAGATTGGGCGATATACCATCCCTTTGCCAAATTAGATTGCTCCTAGAATGATTGAGCAGTATTTCGTTAACGGCCCAAGGTAAAGGGTAGAGGTTATTGGATAAATTAACATCTTGCGCAGAAAGAGCTATATATTTAAGGTTACAAACAGCAGTACTTGAGTAATTAAGTTGCCCAAAAACTATTGTTGGCAAATTAGAACTTGCTATACTATCGGCAAAGATAAGTATATTATACTTAAAGAGAGCTTTATGCTTATTGGTATTATAGTAGCCATACACCTCAGCTTGCTTGCTAGCCAGTGAAAAACTCACATTACCAATTGAAGCATCAGCAACACCCTTTGAAAGCATGTCAAGCTGTTGAGTATACTCATCTAACTGAGAAATTTCCTCATGTGTGTAGAATGTTGGTATGAGTTGAAAGGCAAGTGCGCAATTAGGGTAATTGATTAGAGTATTGATAATTCTCCCAAGATCTTGATTACTCTGCTCCATACGGTCAAAAGAAAAGCAATAAGGCATCATTAGATTTTGCAAATTCTCTACCTTTTCTTCCTTAACAAGAGCTGTAACGGGTTTTGTACTAATGGGTGAAATTATTTGCGAAAAATCGTCTACATCAACCAAGCTGTATTCATAGCGATGCTGCTTAAGAGAAAGTTCAAATATCTCAGTTAAAGCTTGAACATGTTGCCTAATCAACTCTTCATCGTTACTTATAAAGCGAATCGTAATAAATAACCTAATTGATGCACTGTAGGTTTGAGCATTAACAGCTTGAGTAAGCCACAGCAATTCCAGCGCAAGATCATGATCACTCTGATCTAGTATATTTAAATGTTTATACTTTTGGTAAACTTCGGTTAATATGTTGATTGCATTATTATAATTTTCAGTCAGTTGCTCTTGATTACTCAGTTGACCATCTGATAAAATTGACAAATGAGGCATGCTCGTCACCTCAATTATGGACATACCTGTAATATCATTATTTATTAATTTAGCCAAAGAGATCATTATAATTTAAGTGTTTTGTTAGAGTGGAATATCAAGCGGAATATTTTAGGGTTCATGGATACGATGAAAGGGACCACGGCAAACAAATAATAAGCGCTTAATGGTTTTAGAAGAACCTTTCAACACACCATCTCGCTCAATTACAATAAGTGCATATTCTGAACAAGTAGGCTTAAGTCGGCAACGTCTTCTGAGTTTTATAGGAGCATAAGTTTGATAGCATTTAATTATTAATATTATAATTTTTTTTAAATTTAAAATACAGCTAAAGAAAAACCCCACGCTTATAAGCAGCATCAAACTTGGCGTATTAATTAAATTGAAATTTCCTAGTAGAAGCCTTAATACAAACGCAATAAAAAGAGTTAATATAAATACGGAAGCTAGAGTCGCAACCCACTCCAAAAATTTAATTTGTGGACGAACTTGCGACATCTTCAAAACGTGCAATTGCACTTCTATTTGTTCTGACTGAGAAGGCGTAGATCCACCAAATGGGGAACCTACGCCTTGTTGCGTTCTTTGTTTAGGCATTCTTTTTTTCTCGAAGCTTGTGCTTCATGCCTTGAATTGCGCGATCAATTTCCGCAGTAGGCTTGCTGATTGAAGCGTAGTGTGAAGATCCAGCAACGGTTAGTTTGAATCGAGAATATTTCACGTGTTCGTGTGAAATTTTGTATTTGCCTAGCCCGGCGCAAGTCGGCTTAGGTATTTCCACTTCTTCGACATCGCTACTCACCATGATGCTCGTTACGTCTTTATAGAAATAACCTTCAACAAACTCTCTTTCACTATCTGACGTTGTATCGTAAATGTAGGTGTAAAAATGAATTTCCGTTTCACTGAAGAAAAGCCAGCACACAGAGTAGTTTGAACTCACCCAGATTCCATCATTGCGAAGACGGTAGAAGTAAGACATTTTATCATCAAAGGCATAGCCTTCTGTGCAGAATGGCTCAATCTCCAGCAATTCAGACTCATCAAGCCCAATTTTATCAAGTGCACGCTGTTTGAAATCAGTGCGCTTGATTCGTTGCATGACCATTTCTTCAAATTCTGCATCCTTCATGCTCTTTTGCAGAAGCCCATAATTTGTGAAATAGCGAATGGCGTCTTTTTGATGCGCCTTGCGCCCTTTTTTAAACTCACGCTTAGCTTGTTCTGAGTCGCGGCTCAAATACAAGTAAAGACCACCTAATATCAAGAGAAATATAATGATGCCCATATGTTATAATTGTTGTTGTTTGAGTGTATTTTATCCCACGAGCAATAGCAATGTGTACTATATGCCGTACGAATATATAAATAATTTAGCACATTTTGAACGTAGGTCAAGCAAAAATACAAGTCTTACACATTTTTTTGTTACTATTCACGGGTCTCTGTCTCATATTTGCTGACAAGGAGGCTTTGCTCAGACGGATTCAAGGACGAGTCCTTGAGCTCCCGCCGAGCAGGTGGCTCGTTCAGCAGGACGCCCTAGCGACGAGCGACAAAGGCAAGTGCGCGATAGCGCACGCGCAGGCGTTGCGGAGCAACGCGCGGCAGCAATAGACAAAAAAACGAATGTACGCTCCGCAAATCAAGCCCGCTCCAAGGTGGCCGTGCACGCTGCCGCCCCAATCCTCAGCCTGAAAGGCTGACACTTCTCTTCCTTCGCGAACAAATTGCGGCTTAAGCAATTTGAGACGGCGAAAGTGAGAGGCACTCCTCGAACGGTGCTTGCGGAGCAAGCATGAGGAGGAAGGCGTCAGCAGCCGTCTTTATTGTCAGCACACAGAGCCCACACAAAAACCACACCAACCGCCAATTACATTTCACATCACTTTTTCATGACTAAAATGGTGTCAGGCAGCAGAAAACATTAAAATGGTGTCAGGCAGCAG
>CAYJLO010000125.1:0-859 GCA_964370835.1 uncultured Desulfovibrionaceae bacterium | reverse complement strand
AAAAAACATTAAAATGGTGTCAGGCAGCAGAAAAAACATTAAAATGGTGTCAGGCAGCAGAAAAAACATTAAAATGGTGTCAGGCCAATGCTATTAACTTAAGCAAAAGTAATCACTCAATTGATTGATAATAAGTATTATCAACTCGCCCACAGCTTACGAGTTATGGGCGCATCTCTTCTGCTATGGAGGCTCGTCTTATTTTGCGTGGTCGCCCTGCTTTATTTTTCAGGAAGCTACGTGCAAATGCTCCTTCAAAACTCCTTATAAGAAACATTCTTCAAAAGTTCTTTACTATCAACATCTATCAAACCCAAGTAACAACCAAAGCACAAAAGTACTTTTCTCATAAACTTTTACTCAAAAGCACCTAAAATTCACATTTAACCAACTAACTCTAATCAATTTAAAAGTTCGATCCCCACCGAGCACCCTTTAAGCAAAAAATCCTTCCATCAAAGATGGGAGGATTTTTTGCTTATTCGGGTTCACTTGGGATCTCACCATGGCGCACGAACCTTGCGCAGCCCTCTGGGCAAGCAGGTTCAGGTGTCGTGGGCTGGGTGCGAGTTCGCGAGCAACCAGCCCCCATGCCGAGCAGACACCTCTGCGAGGGCAGCTGTCGCCCCGCGACAGCCATGGGGGATAGGGCCGTCGCCTACCCCGCCCAGCCAAGAAACCGGGTCAACGCTAAAAATTGTGGAATTGCATTTTCTTGACTTATAAAACGGGTCAACGCTAAAAATTGTGGAATTGCATTTTCTTGACTTATAAAACCAAACTTTGTTCGCTTTTGCCACGCCTTCTTGTCCAGACGATGCAGTTCGGGACGCTTCGCTCAAGCAAAAATCCGGCATAA
>CAYJLO010000124.1:0-5881 GCA_964370835.1 uncultured Desulfovibrionaceae bacterium | reverse complement strand
AGGGCTTTTTCTTTGAGGATTTTACTTTTCTAACCTATTTCTAACCAGTGTTAGAGAGCCACCATATGGCGAATTAACAAGGTTTTATGCGGCTTTCCCGCCCCTACCTCTCCCTACTCAAGCATTCCCAATGCTACATTTCTAGCCAAACTTAAGCACAAAAAGAATACTATCCATACCTATACCCTCCCTTTTCAGATATAAGTATGACACCTTTTCTAACCATATTTTCTAACCAAAGAAAGGTTAGAAAAATTAAACAAGCCTTCCTAACCTTTTCCTACCCCTCTAATCTAACACACTATCTATTGACTTTTACACACGCAGTGTGTATATTTAAAATGTCATTTGTTTACAACCTTTAACTTCAAGAAATGACAAAATGAAAAAAGCTAATGATGTTATAAAACTACTTAAAGCAGACGGATGGTATGAAGTGCTTCCGCGAACCTCTGGCAGTCATAGGCAATTTAAACATCCTACCAAAAGTGGTAAAGTAACAGTACCTGACCACAAGGGAAAGGACATACCACTGCCAACGCTTAAGTCCATTGGAAAACAAAGCGGTATAAAAATTTGCTAAACAGTGTAGTTAAACTTCAATTTTAAAATCAAACAAAATAAAAATACAATAAGGGAGCAGTTATGTATTCTTATTTTGCGCAATTTGTACCTCAAGATGATGGGCAAATATGTATATATTTCCCAGATATTGATGTGGCAACCTTTGGCGAAAATATGGAAGATGCTATTTTTATGGCACAAGACGCCTTGCGCACGCATATTGAAGTATGCCTTGAGGGAAAAGACCCCATCCCCAAGGCTTCAGACATTCAAACAGCCAAGGCTAAGGCAGAAAAATATTGCGAGGAGCTCGATATAACGATTTCCCCCAATACAACCTATCAATTTATTCAAACAGAAGTGACGGAAAAACCTTTACGCGTAAATATAACCTTTGCACCTAAAATTCTTAAGTCCATTGATAAAGCCGCCAAGGTGCACGGCTTATCGCGCTCGGCATTTTTAACTGTAGCCGCGCAAGACTATATTCACAGAAGCGTATAACACTACATAAGCTTAAACCCAAGGTAGCATTTCACAGTGCTATCTTGGGTTCATAAATCATATACCAACCTCCCCCCCACACCTTTACACCTCCCTCGTATGCTTGTATTCTAGCAAAGTGCCATATAGGCGCTCTAAAATTCCCCTCACAAAGGTACATCCATGAACAAGCAGCAACTCGCCAGTAAAATCTGGGAATCCGCCAACAAGATGCGCTCCAAGATTGAAGCCAATGAATACAAAGACTACATTCTTGGTTTTATTTTCTACAAGTACCTTTCAGATAAGGAAATAAAATTCCTAAAAGAAAATGATTTTTCCGAGGCGGATATAGTTGCCCTGCGTGAAGATGACCAAGAAGCCCGTGCGTACATTCAAGAAAACCTCGGGTATTTCATCGCTTACGACAATCTTTTTTCCACATGGCTGCATATGGGGCGTGATTTTGATGTATCTAATGTGCGCGATGCCCTTTCTGCATTCAGCCGCTTAATCCATCCCACGCATAAAAAGGTCTTCGACGGTGTTTTTGCCACATTGCAAACGGGTTTAAGTAAGCTTGGGGATTCCTCCGGTGCGCAGACCAAGGCCATTGGCGGATTGCTTGAGCTTATCAAGGACATTCCCATGGACGGCAAGCAGGGCTATGACGTGCTGGGTTTTGTGTATGAATATCTCATTGGCATGTTTGCCGCCAATGCCGGCAAGAAAGCCGGAGAATTCTACACCCCCCACGAGGTTTCCTTGCTCATGTCGGAAATTGTGGCGGCGCACCTCAAAGGTCAGAGTGAAATAAAAATTTACGACCCCACCAGTGGTTCCGGTTCTCTGCTCATTAACATTGGCCAGTGCGTAGCTCAGTACATGAACGACAAGGGCAAAATTCAATATTATGCGCAGGAGCTCAAAGAAAACACCTACAACCTCACACGCATGAACCTTATCATGCGCGGCATTGAGCCTTCCAATATCTTCACCCGCAATGCCGACACGCTGGAAGAAGATTGGCCCTATTTTGATGAAAACGACCCCATCAATAGCTATAATCCTCTCTATGTGGATGCGGTGGTTTCTAATCCTCCCTACTCGCAAGCGTGGGACCCTGCACACAAAGATGGCGACCCGCGCTATGCCCGCTTTGGCCTTACCCCTAAAACTAAGGCCGATTACGCCTTTCTCTTGCACGACCTTTACCATATCAAGCCCGGCGGCATTATGACCATTGTCTTGCCCCACGGCGTGCTTTTTCGCGGCGGAGAGGAAGGGGCCATACGCAAGAACCTCCTAGAGCAAAACCATATAGACGCCATCATCGGCCTGCCCGCCAATATCTTTTTTGGCACGGGTATTCCTACCATTATTATGGTACTGCGCCAGCGCCGAGAACGTAACGACGTGCTCATAGTGGACGCCTCCAAGGGCTTTATTAAGGAAGGTAAGAACAATAAACTGCGCGCTTCTGACATGAAGAAAATCATCGACACCGTCACCCAGCGTATCGACTTACCCAAATATTCCCGCGCCGTGCCCTTAGAGGAAATCCGCGCCAATGACTATAATCTCAATATTCCGCGCTATGTGGATTCCAGCCATGAAGCCGAAACATGGGATATTTACGCTTCCATGTTTGGTGGTATTCCCAATCAAGAACTGGAAGCACTAGCGCCCTATTGGCAAGCCTTTCCTGCTTTACGTGAAGCTCTTTTTACACAAAGCGACAGCCCCTATGTAAGCCTTGCGGTGGATGATATTCACACCGCCATAAAGGGCCATAAAGATGTTGTAAGCTTCACACAAGCTTTTAGCACCGCCTTTGCTTCTTTTCCTGCATTATTAAAGGAAAGACTCTTTGAAAATATGCTCACACTGAGCCTTGCCCAAGAAAAGAACACCCTAAGCCAAGATATTTTTGCACGCTTGCAAAATATACCGCTCATAGACAAATATCATGCCTATCAAATGTTAGACGATGCGTGGAATGTCATTGCCGCAGATATGGAAAGCATTCAAGCCGAGGGCATGGAAAGCATTTGCAAGGTTAATCCGCGCATGGTCATAAAGAAAAAGGATGGCAAGGAACACGAAGTGCAAGACGGCTGGGAGGGCAATATCATTCCCTTTGACTTGGTACAAGAAAGCTTGCTTGCTGATGCATATGCAGCGCTTTCGGCTAAAGAAAACCGTTTGCAGGAAATCCCCGCCGAGTTAGAAGAGCTGATAAGTGACCTGAGCGAAGAGGAGAAACAAGGCGATTTTTTAAATGAAGCCAACGATGCCTTTGTCACTAAAGAAATCAGTAAGACCTTAAAAATGCTCAAAGCGGATACTTCCGCCGAAGCTAAGAAACTTGCCGCAAAAATTACCAAGGCCGATACGCTCATAAAGGAAGAAAAAGAGCTTAAAGCCCAAATTAAAAAAGACGCCGCCGCCTTACACTTGCAAACCAAGGAAACCCTCGAAGCTCTAAGCCAAGAGCAAGCCCTGCAATTAGTAGAACAAAAATGGCTTGCGCCCCTTACATCTGAGCTTTTCAAACTTACCGACGATACCATCACCGCCCTTGTGCGCAAGATTGAAGCCCTCAATCAAAAATACGCCACTAGCTTAAAGGATATTGAAGGGGAAATCAGCCACACAGAAAAGGAACTTTGCACCCTGCTTGATGAACTGGACGCTGACGAATTTGACAGTAAGGGGCTGGAAGAATTTAAAGCCTTGCTTGGTGGATTGGGTGACTAGTATGAAAAATACGCCAAGAGTGAGATTTAAGGGCTTTAGTGAGGAGTGGGAAAAAGAATCCTTTGAAGATTTTTTTCTTTGTTTTATTCCAACAAATATTTTGTCTCGCGCTGCTCTTACATTTGAAAAAAAAGAAATCAGAAATATTCACTACGGTGATATTCTCATCAAGTTTGGTAGCGTGTTAGACGTAGAAAAAGAAAGCATACCTTTTATTGCCGAAAATACAGACGAACTTAAAAGCCATCTTCTTAAAAATGGTGATATTATCTTTGCAGATGCAGCAGAAGATGAAACCGTTGGAAAATGCACTGAATTATTAAACATTTTAGATAGCAAGGTTGTTTCTGGGCTACACACGATTGCTTGCCGCCCCAACAAAAGCACTCAAAATGGATTTTTAGGATATTACCTAAACTCATACTCCTATCGCAAGCAGCTTTTAAAGCTCATGCAGGGGATTAAGGTTTTATCTATTAGCAAAACAAACCTCACAAAAACATCATTGCAAACTCCTACTTCTCAAAATGAACAAGCAAAAATTGGCGACTTCTTCAAAAACATCGACACTCTCATTGCAAAAAACCAACAAAAGCACGAAAAACTCACCCAAATGAAAAAAGCCTTGCTGGAAAAAGTGTTCCCCAAGACAGACGCAAAAGAGCCAGAAATCCGCTTTCAGGGCTTTAGTGGGGAGTGGAAAAAAAACGAACTTAAAAATTTGAGCTACTCAATCCAATATGGTTTAAACGCCGCTGCAATTCCATATGACGGTAAAAACAAATATATTCGTATTACAGACATAAATGATGAAACAAGACATTTTACTCATGATGACTTAACATCACCCAAGGCACATTTAGACCTTGCTGAAAATTATACATTGCAAAAAGGAGATATTCTTTTTGCTCGCACAGGAGCTAGTGTTGGTAAAACATATCACTACAACCCACACGATGGCTTAGTATATTTTGCAGGTTTTCTAATTCGTGCACGGATAAAAAAAGAAGTAAATTCAGAGTTTGTGTTCCAAAATACGCTTTCATCTGCATATACAAAATTTATTGAAATAACATCACAAAGGTCTGGGCAACCTGGTGTAAACGCTCAGGAGTATGGAGAATTTTCTTTCATGCTCCCCCATTCCACCGAGCAAGCCAAAATAGGCGAGCTTTTCCGCCTTCTCGACAAGCGTATAGCCCTACAACAAGGCAAAATTGAAAAACTCAAAAATATGAAACACGCCTTTTTAGAAAATATGTTTGTATAAATGAGATGTAGCCATGCTTGAAAATAAGTTAAACATCACCAATGCCCTAGAGCTTGCCCTTAAGGAAGAAGAAATCAGCAAGCAAAAGGCCGTACGCATGTACGAAACAGGCTTTTTAGACAGCCTCAGCGCAGGAAGCTTTGCCGCCCTTGCCGCCATACATGAATATCTTTTTGCAGAAATGTACGACTTTGCTGGCATAGTGCGTACAGAAAACATTTCAAAAGGTCACTTTCGCTTTGCCTCCGCCGTGTATTTGCAAGAAGCACTGGCAAAAATTGAAGCCATGCCCCAAGCCACCTTTGATGACATTGTTACAAAATATGTGGAAATGAACGTGGCGCACCCTTTCCGTGAAGGTAATGGCAGAAGCGGACGCTTTTGGCTTGACCATATACTCAAAAAAGAAGAGGGCAAAATGGTAGACTGGTCTCGCATAACTAAAGAAGACTACCTCTCCGCCATGGAACGCAGCCCCATAAAGAGCCTTGAAATAAAAACACTGCTACAAAATGCCCTCACCTCTGACATAGACAATAGAAACATCTACCTCAAGGGCATTGATGCCAGCTATGCCTATGAAGGCTATGCCACATATAAAGCAGAAGATTTTGTTGATAAATAACTCAATGAGTAATATTCATTCACCTTGAACTTTAGTTATCCATTTGCTACTTTGTAAAAAACACAAAAAAGGTATAGTATGGAAATCTTTCTTGATAATATAGGGCTTATACAAAACTCCACCGTCAAATTAGACGGCCTCACCGTCATTGCCGGAGAGAATAATTCCGGTAAATCCAC
>CAYJLO010000123.1:0-5900 GCA_964370835.1 uncultured Desulfovibrionaceae bacterium | reverse complement strand
GGCCCCATTGTCATCGGACAGGCCTGCGAGTTTGACTATTCCGGCTCCCAAGCTGTGAAAGCACTCAAAGAAGAAGGCTATGAAGTCATTCTTGTAAACTCCAATCCTGCCACCATCATGACAGATCCGGGCCTTGCAGACAGAACCTATGTGGAGCCCATTGAGCACGATACCCTTGCGGCCATTGTGCGCAAAGAGCGCCCCTGCGCCATATTACCCACTTTGGGTGGTCAAACCGGCCTCAATGCAGCCCTTGGTTTGGCCAAAAGCGGCGTTCTGGAAGAATGTAACGTCGAATTAATTGGCGCCAAAGCCGAAGTTATTGAAAAAGCCGAAAGCCGCGACCTTTTCCGCCAAGCCATGGATAATATCGGCGTGAAAATGCCAGCTTCGGGCATTGCTTATAATATGGATGATGTGCGCCGCCTAGGTGCCACCCTTCCCTTCCCGCTTATCATTCGTCCTGCCTTTACCCTTGGTGGTACAGGTGGCGGTATTGCTTACAATATGGAAGACTTAGAAACCATCGCCGGTGGCGGTCTTGCGGCTAGCCCCGTGTCTGAAGTTATGATTGAGCAATCTGTCATTGGCTGGAAAGAGCTTGAAATGGAAGTTATGCGCGACAAAAACGACAACTGCGTTATTGTGTGCGGCATTGAAAATATCGACCCCATGGGTGTGCACACTGGCGACTCCATCACTGTGGCTCCGGTGCAAACCCTTTCCGATGTGGAATACCAAACCATGCGTCAGGTTTCCATTGATATCATGCGTGAAATTGGTGTAGAAACCGGTGGATCCAACGTTCAATTTGCTCAAAACCCTGCCAATGGCGAGTTAGTAGTTATTGAAATGAACCCCCGCGTTTCCCGCTCTTCCGCGCTGGCTTCCAAAGCCACCGGTTTCCCCATTGCAAAAATCGCCGCTAAGTTAGCCATTGGCTATACCTTGGACGAATTGCGCAACGACATTACCCGCGAAACCGCCGCCAGCTTTGAGCCTTCCATCGACTACGTGGTCACCAAGATTCCTCGTTTTACCTTTGAAAAGTTCCCCGGTGCCAAGGATGAACTCACCACTGCCATGAAGAGCGTGGGCGAGGCCATGAGCATTGGTCGTACCTTCAAGGAATCTTTGCAAAAGGGTATGCGCTCCATGGAGCTTGGCTACACCGGTCTTGGTTTTGGATTCCGCAATGCGCCGCAAGACAAAGAAACGGTTCTCACCTCCTTGCGCAACCCCAACTCACGCCGCATCTTGGCTTTACGCGAAGCTGTGCGTCTTGGCATGACCGATGACGAAATCTTCGAGGTTTCCTTCTTTGATCCATGGTGGGTGCGCCAAATCCGCGACATCGTGGCCATGGAAAATCGCCTCTTAAACTTTGGCCTTGCCAATGACATGACACCTTTGAACCCTGAATTGGCTGCAGTATTACGCGAAGCCAAAGAATATGGTTTCTCTGACCGTCAATTGGCCGAAATGTGGAAGCGCCCCGAAGAAGACATTCGCCGCGTGCGCAAAGAGCTTGATATTTTGCCCACCTACTACTTGGTAGACACCTGCGCCGCAGAATTTGAAGCTTACACACCATACTTCTATTCCACCTATGAAAGT
This sequence comes from uncultured Desulfovibrionaceae bacterium, assembly GCA_964370835.1. Lineage (GTDB taxonomy): Bacteria > Desulfobacterota > Desulfovibrionia > Desulfovibrionales > Desulfovibrionaceae > CAYJAD01. Next base: position 4,283 of record CAYJLO010000123.1, on the reverse strand, counting down.
GGTCAAGAAGCCATAGTGGATGATCGCAAAAAAGTTATCATCCTTGGCGGCGGGCCCAACCGCATTGGTCAAGGCATTGAATTTGACTATTGCTGCTGTCACGCATCCTTTGCTTTAAAAGATGCTGGAGTCATGGCCATCATGATCAACTCCAACCCCGAAACCGTTTCCACCGACTATGACACATCTGACCGTCTCTATTTTGAGCCGCTCACCTTTGAAGATGTGATGCATATTGTGGAAAAAGAACAGCCCCACGGCGTCATCGTGCAATTTGGCGGACAAACTCCGCTGAACCTTGCCGTGCCGCTCATGCGCGCCGGTGTACCCATTTTAGGTACTTCCCCCGACGCCATTGACCGCGCTGAAGATAGAGAGCGCTTCCAAGCTCTCATCGAAAAGCTCAATTTAAAGCAGCCCCCCAACGGCACTGCCAAAAACTTAAAAGAAGCCCTTCACGCCGCCAACGACATCGAATATCCCGTGGTGGTTCGTCCTTCCTATGTACTTGGCGGTCGCGCCATGGCCATTGTGTATGACGATGAAGAGTTAACCGAATACTTCAAGCTTCACGTGCCCGAAGATTTGGAACACCCCATCCTCATCGATAAATTCCTCAATCACGCCATTGAGGTTGACGTGGACGTTCTTTCTGACGGCAAAGAAGTGTACGTGGCTGGCATCATGGAACATATTGAAGAAGCCGGCATTCACTCCGGTGACTCTGCATGTGTATTACCTTCCTTCTCGCTTTCTTATGACCATGTGGCCGACATTGCTCTGCAAGCCGAAGCCCTGGCTCACGAATTGCGCGTGGTTGGCCTCATGAACATCCAGTTCGCCATTAAGGATGACACCATTTACATCCTCGAAGTGAACCCACGCGCCTCGCGTACGGCTCCCTTTGTGGCCAAAGCCACCGGTGTGCCCTTACCTTACCTTGCCACACAGGTCATGCTCGGCAAAACCCTTGAAGAGCTTGACCCATGGAGCATGCGTAAAGGCGGCTTCTACTGCGTGAAAGAAGCGGTATTCCCCTTCAATAAATTCCCCGGCGTGGACGTTATCCTCGGACCAGAAATGCGCTCCACAGGTGAAGTTATGGGCATGGGCCCCACCTTTGAAGAGGCTTTCTTAAAGAGCCAATTGGCTGCCGGTCAGCGTTTACCGCAAGGTGGTAAAATCTTCATTTCGGTCAATGACCGCGATAAGGAATTACTCCCTTCCATTGCTAAAAAATACGCAGACCTTGGCTTTGAGCTCATGGCCACCTCCGGTACCGCCAAGCTCTTACGCGACAATGGTTTGAAAGTGGAAACTGTGCTAAAAGTGTATGAAGGCCGCCCCAACATTGTGGACCTTTTGAAGAGCCGCGAAATTGCCATGGTGGTGAACACCGCTTCTGGTAAGCTCACAGCTCAAGACTCCAAGGCCATTCGTCAAGCGGCTCTAAGCTACGGCATTCCTTACTGCACCACCCTTGCCGGTGCAAAGGCCACTGCCCGTGCCATTGGCGCCCATCGCAATGACATACACGTAGAAAGCCTACAAGAATATTATGCACGTGAAAACGTACAATAAAAAGAAGAGATTGGTATGAAAGCAACCCTTGTTTTAGAAGACGGTTTTACCCTCGTTGGCAAATCCTTTACCGGCCCCATTGAAGGCGGCGGCGAAGTGATTTTCAATACCGGCATGTCGGGCTATCAAGAACTGCTCACTGACCCTTCTTATTGTGGTCAAATGGTGTGCATGACCTATCCTCTCATTGGTAACTACGGCATCAATGCTGAAGATATGGAGTCCCACAAAGTGCAGGTTTCTGCACTGCTCGTGAAAGAAGCCTGTAAGGAGCCCTCCAACTGGCGCTCCATCATGAATCTTGGCGAGTTCTTACAAAAATACAACATCCCCGGCGTGGAAGGCTTGGATACCCGTGCCCTCACCCGCCATATACGTATCAACGGCGCCATGCGCGGTGTCATTTCCACCTCTTGCCATGATGTGGAAGAACTCAAAGCACGCGCCAACGCTCTGCCCACCATGGAAGGACAAAACCTCGTGGATTACGTGGCTCCCAAGTCCCCCTACATCTGGACAGGCACCGGTACAGAAGAAGTAACTCTCAATGCCGATGGCACCCACAACTGGAAAGGTACTGGCCCACGCCTTGCCGTGTACGATTATGGCATGAAGTGGAACATCATACGCCTGCTCGAAGCCCAAGGCTTTGACATGCTCATGGTACCTCCCAAATTCACTGCCGAGCAAGTGAAAGCCAGCGGCGCCGAAGCCATCTTCTTATCCAATGGCCCCGGAGACCCAGCATCCCTTAAGGAAGAAATCGCCATTGTGCGTGATCTCATTAAGAGCTATCCCGTGGCCGGTATCTGCCTTGGTCACCAGCTCCTCGGCCATGCCCTTGGTGGTACCACCATCAAGCTGAAGCACGGTCACCACGGTTGCAACCATCCTGTGAAAAACCTTGAAACAGGACGCATTGAAATCTCCTCACAAAATCACGGTTTCTGCGTGGATTTAGCTTCCGTGCCCGATGTGGAAATGACACACGTAAACCTCAATGATAACACTCTCGAAGGTTTTGCGCACAAGACATTGCCCATCTTCTCCGTACAACATCACCCCGAAGTGGCCCCAGGTCCCTTCGATAGTCAATACCTCTTTGAACGCTTCAGAAACATGATTGGGAAGCATTTAGGGAAGTAGTTTATAGTTTTTTTGACAGGGGGAGGGGAAAACCTTTTTGGAAAAAGGTTCTTTCCCCTCCCCTTGCACCCCCCTCCCCTTTTCCAAAAACTTTTTATGGCGACGATATGCATCCCTTGCATGAAGCTTAGGGTCGCATGAGAACTCCCTTCGGGAAGTTTTTTGCTTTTTACGGAAAAAAAGACTATTATCTCCAGCAACAAAGCTCTCCCCTCATGTGACTACCATGTTCGTATTAGGAACCAATGGTGTCACCATTGGTTTTTTTGAGGGGCGGGGGTTTGGGGGAGGGGAGCTTTGTTTTCCTAAAAAAGCCCCCTCCCCCATAAAAAATAAAACATCCCAAAAAATAAAAATTAAAAGGATACATCATGGCTACGTATATTTCTGGCTCCTTGGCCTTTGACCGCATCATGACATTTCAGGGTAAATTTAAGGATAGCATCATTGCAGACAAAGTTCATATGATGAGCATTTCTTTCATGGTGGATCGCATGGAAGAAAAATTTGGCGGTTGTGCGGGTAATATTGCGTACACCATGGCTTTGCTTGGCGATGCACCCACCATTTTATCATGCGCTGGGCGCGACTTTGCACCGTACGCTGAACATTTAAAGGGTATGGGCTTACCGCTGGATGGCATTACGCAAGATGATGAATTGTTTACGGCCTTGTGCTATATCACCACCGACCTTGAGAACAATCAGATTACGGGCTTTTACCCCGGCGCCATGACCCTGCCTTGCCGTTATGACTTTAGTAAGATTGATGCTGAAAAAGACATTGCCATCATCTCTCCCGGAAATTTAAATGACATGCGCGCCTTACCAGAATTCTTTAAGGATAAGGGCCTACGTTATATTTATGATCCCGGTCAGCAATTGCCTGTACTCAGTGCAGAAGACTTGTTGAAGGGCATTACGGGCTCGTATGCGCTCACCACCAATGATTATGAGCTGGAAATGATTTGCCAAAAAACTGGCAAAACCGTGGCTGAAATTCAAGAACTCACCACATGGTGCATTACCACCCTTGGTGAAAATGGTGCGTCCTTGGTGGGCGAAGGGCAAACACATACGGTGAAGGCCGTTCAGGTGGATACTGTGGCAGATCCCACCGGCGCAGGAGATTCGTATAGAAGCGGCTTACTCAAGGGCATTAGCGCGGGCTATAACATGGTGGAATCGGCACAAATTGCATCCACGTGTTCTTCGTATGTCATTGAGCAATACGGCACACAATTGCATACCTTCACGGAAAAAGACTTTATGCAGCGTTATGAAAAGACCTACGGAGCTTTAAGCAAGCCTTTATGGGTAAAGTAGTATTTTAATGAACACAAAAAAAAGGGGGGGAGGAAACTTCTCCCCTTTTTAGTTAGTCGACACTGAAAAAGCACTTAAACGTTAGTAAAAACAGAATTTATAGCTCAAAAAGCTTAATAAATTTTGCCAGAAATAAACGTTTGGAATACGTTTTCTGGCAAAATTTAGATATATGGAATGCTTTTTTCAGCTGTCGGCTACACAAGACATGCCTCTGGCATGGCTTGCCGC
>CAYJLO010000122.1:0-5954 GCA_964370835.1 uncultured Desulfovibrionaceae bacterium | reverse complement strand
TGCCTTGCATGATTGTGTATGGTTTTTCCATTACTTTGTATGAATTTTTACATACTATGCTTTTAGAATATGTGTCTTTCTTAATTCTACTTTTTGCCCTCTTCACTGTGGCCGGCGGCGTGCGCCTTACCGGTTCTTTGGTGGGCACACCCATGGTAAATACGGCCATTTTGCTTATCGGTACCTTACTTGCCAGCTGGATGGGCACCACAGGCGCAGCCATGTTGCTCATTCGTCCGCTCATTCGCGCCAACGAACATCGTAAGTTTAAGACTCACTCCATAGTATTTTTCATATTCTTGGTGGCCAACATCGGTGGTTCTTTAACTCCTCTTGGTGACCCACCACTCTTCCTTGGCTACCTTAAGGGCGTAAGCTTCTTCTGGACCACAGGCGCCTTGCTTGGTCAAATGATCTTCTTATCCGTAGTACTCCTTGCTTTGTACTTTGTGGTAGACACCATGCTGTACAAAAAAGAAGGTAGCCCTGTGCCTGAGCATGTAAGCAATGAAAAGCTCGGCCTTGACGGCAAGATCAACCTTATCTTCTTAGCTGGCCTGGTACTTTGCGTACTTATGTCCGGTTTACCTGCCTTTAATATGGGTGAAGTTATCAACGTATACGGTACCCCATTACAAGGTCAAAACATCCTTCGTGACGTACTCCTTTTGGTGGTTGCTGGTCTTTCTCTTAAGTTCACCACCAAGGAAAACCGCGACCTCAATGGCTTTAACTGGGCTCCCATCGAAGAAGTGGCCAAGCTTTTCTTCGGTATCTTCGTGTCCATGATTCCTGCCATTGCCATCCTTAAGGCCGGCACCGACGGCGCCCTTGCTCCGCTTATCCGCATGGTAACCGGTGCTGATGGTCAGCCCGTTAACTATATGTACTTCTGGCTCACAGGTATGCTTTCCAGCTTCCTTGATAACGCTCCCACCTATGTGGTGTTCTTCAACACTGCCGGTGGTAATGCAGCCACCCTTATGGGTGATCTGGCCATGACGCTTACTGCCATTTCTGCCGGTGCTGTGTTCATGGGTGCCAACAGCTACATTGGTAACGCGCCTAACTTCATGGTGCGCTCCATTGCAGAAGACCAAGGCGTAGCCATGCCTTCCTTCTTTGGTTACATGGCATGGTCCTTCGGTATCTTAGTACCTATCTTCGCCGTCATGACCTTTATTTTCTATATCTAATTGAAATAGAAAAGCCTTCTCAAGCCCATCGTTGCAAAACGGTGGGCTTTTTTTGTGCTCGATTTTTGTGCTCATTTTTTGTTCTTTTGTTGAGCCATTCCCTCTTCTCCAGTATTTTCTCTGCTCATCGTTCCTTTCACTGAAGCTTTTCCCCCTTACTGCAAAGCCCCTTTTTGGCAAAGTGCATTCACCAGCACGTGGAAAGTGCAAACGCCATTGTTAGCTGAAAAATAAGGTGTTTATGTGCATGTATCACATTGCGAAGCTTATTTTTTATGATCTTACATCACATATTTTCACACGCACTGGTCACCATACACATACAACCAAGGAGGCCTTATGGGATTTGGAGGAGGAGGCTACAGCGCGCCGGCTGCGCCCACCTACACACCGGAAAAACCACAAGTGGCAAAACCTGTCACCGAAGCCGCCACGGCGGCACGCGATGCGCAAAAGGATAAAGCGGCCAAAGCTTCTGGCATTGGCGGTTCCATTCTCACTTCGCCCCTACAGGCAAAACAGCAAGACAGTGCCACAGGGGCTAACCATTATTTAGGGCAATAGGTGCACCATGGCAGAGGAAAATACGCATGAACGCTGGCTACAGCAACGCTTTCAATCCCTTTGGGAAGCCAGACAAAGCTATGAACCGGCGTGGCAAGATTTGGCCGACCATTTTCTGCCCACGCGCTATGGCAATACGAAGCAATATGCCCACACATGGCGGCAAATGCCTTTACTCAATGACAAATTGGTGGATGCCACGGGCATTTTAGCCATGCGCACTTTGGCGGCAGGTTTGCAAGGGGGCATGACTAGCCCCGCGCGGCCGTGGTTTCAATTGAGCCTAGAGGACAGCAACTTGGCCCATCATGGCCCCGTGAAGGAATGGTTGGCGGAAGTTTCCAAACGCATGGCCAAGCTTTTCAATGGGTCTAACTTTTACCATGCCGTGCACACGCTGTATGGGGATTTGGGCACCTTTGGCACGGCTTTCATGTTGGAATTGGCTGATTTTGAGCATGGTTTTCGCTTTGTGCCCTTCAGTGTGGGGGAATATTGCCTGGACACCAATGAAAAGCAGCAAGTGGACGTGGTGTTTCGCCGCTTCCATATGAGTACACGTCAGCTCATGCAGCGTTTTGGCAAGGATAGATTGCCTTCGCACATTCTATCAGGCCCCCATGCTTTGCAACAAGGCCACACGGTGGTGCATGCCATTTATCCGCGCAAAGATAGGATTTCTGGTGAAGGCTCGGGCAAGCATATGCCCTATGCCTCGGATTATTGGTTGGAAGGGCAAGCGGGTTCTTTGAGCCCCAGCCGCGGTGGGCGCACGCATATGTTGTCCCAATCGGGCTTCATGGAATTCCCCGGTTTTGGGGTGCGTTGGCAGGTGGCAGGCAATGATGTGTATGGACGCTCGCCGGCCATGGATATTTTGCCCGATTGCCGCATGTTACAGCAAATGGGCATAACCATGCTCAAAGCCATACATAAATCGGTGGATCCACCCACGGCGGTTTCGGCATCGCTCAAGTCCGTGGGCTTAGATTTAACCCCCGGCGGTGTCAATTATGTGGATGTGGCACCGGGGCAAAGTCCCCAAGCGGCCACGCCCATCATGGAAGTGCGCCCCGACATTCAAGGGGCACGTTTGGCCATGCAAGATGTGCAAAAGCAGATTCAGCAAGGCCTCTATAATGATCTTTTCCGCCTGCTTTTGGATGGCAAAAGTCAGCACATCACCGCCAAGGAGGTGGCGGCTCGCGAAGAAGAAAAGCTTATTTTGCTGGGGCCGGCCTTGGAGCGTTTACATGCGGAACTGTTTACGCCGCTCATTGAGCGCACCTATCAGCTCATGGTGCGTCATGACATGGTGCCCCTGAGGCCCAAAGAATTGACCGATGAGCCCATCAAGGTGGAATTTGTGAGCCTTTTGGCCCAAGCGCAGAAAATGGTCAGCACGTCCGCCGTGGATAAATTGGTGCACTTTGTTCATTCGCTCAAAAGCATAAAGCCCGAAGCCGCCGACATCATCGATGCGGACAAGGCCGTGGAGGAATATGCTGAATATTTGGGCGTGACGCCGTCGATTTTGCATTCGCCTGAAGAGCGTGAAGCCTTGCGGCAAAAGCGTTTGCAAGCGGAGCAGGCCACGGCGCAAAGCGCACAGCAAAAGGCCAGTATGGAGACCTTGAAGGGCATGGCCACTGTGGCCGAGGACATGAGCAATGTTTCCTTGGAGGGCAATACGCTCATGACGGCTCTTTTGGGGGCGGTGAAGGATGGGGCTCAGCCCGTGGAATCACTGGGGGCACTCACTGCAGCGTCATCCATGACTGTGCGGGGAACGCCATCTGAAACAACAAAAGCCACTTTACCCATTCATGGAGGAGGCTAGGTGCAAGAAAATATTTTCACCAGTGTGCAAGCCAAGGCAGAGCCCAGCAATGAAGCCAGTCGCGCCTTTGACAGAGATATGCGCGAGGTCATGCGTCTGCTCATGGCGCGCAGGGAAGGCAGAACCTTTTTGCGCTGGCTTGGTGCAGGGCAAAGCGCACACAGCATTTTACAACTAATCATGGCTTATGAGGAGGAAAAACATGGATAATATGGCAATGGTTGAAAGAACTATCCCCACCATGCACACGCTTTTGAGTCAAGGCGTTTACGGCGAGCAAGGCGCGCAAGACGGACACAGCATGGCCCCTTGCTATGAGTTGCACATTCCCGAAGGCATGACTTTAAATGAGGCGCAACAAGCCATCTTTGAAGAACAAGCCCGCGAGTTGGGCTTGAGCAATGGCAGTGCCCAAAGGTTATTGGAAATCTCCCACCGCAATGCCAATGCCCATAAGCAAGCCCATGCAGAGCAGGTGGCGCGTTGGGCCGAGGAAGTGCGTCATGACAGGGAGCTTGGCGGCTCTGCCATGGAAAACACCTTAAGCTATGCCAAGGCAGGGTTAGCGCGTTTTGATCCACAAAGGCAGGTATTTAAGCTGCTTCAAGAAACGGGCTATGCCAACCATCCTTGCATCATTCGCTTTTTGGCTGCCATTGGCAAGGCCCATGCCGAGGATGCCGTGCTCTTAGGGCAAGCGGCTCCAAGTCAAGCTCCACGTCATCAACGTTTTTACGGTAAATACAATAAGTAAGGAGTGTATCTCATGGCGAAAAAACTCACAGGCCTTGTGGCCACGCTGGCAGAATTACGTGATTTTTACCATGGCGAAGCGGCAGGTTCCATCATTGAGCTCATGAATGAGACCAATGACATTTTGGACGATGTGCAATTCATGGAATCCAACCAAACCGATGGGCATTTAACGCGCATTCGCACGGGATTGCCCGAAGTGTATTGGCGTCGCCTCTATCAAGGTACGCCGTACAGCAAAAGCCAATGGACCCATGTGAAGGAGCCTTGCTCCATGATGGAAAGCCGCATGCTCATTGATGAAGCAGAGTCTCGTTTATACGGCGGCAATGCCTCCAAATTCATCGATGGCGAGTCGGTGGCCTTTGCCGAAGCCATGCGCCAAAAGGCGGCGCGCACGCTCTTTTATGGCAATTCCGATGTGAATCCCGACGAATTTAAGGGTCTTGCCTTGCGCTATCCTGCCAAGGATGCTCCCAACGTGTTGGATGCCGGCGGTACCGGCGAAAATTGCACATCGGCATGGCTCATCTCCTGGGGTGAGCGTTCCATTCACGGCATTTATCCCAAGGACAGCACCGGTGGCTTTGAGCACAAAGACCTTGGCATTCAAACGGTGGAAGACAGTGAAGGTCGCCATTATGAAGCCATTGTGAATCGCTATCAATGGAGCCTTGGCCTTGCACTGCGCGATTGGCGCGCTTGTGTGCGCATAGCCAATATTCCTGTGGATGCTCTCAATAAGCGCAAGGGGCAAACTGGCTTCGTTGATTTGCAGCAGCTCTTCATCACCGCCAAGAGCAAAATGCCCGAAGTTTTACGTCAAAAGGCCGTGTGGTACGCCAACGAAGACCTCATGGCCGCCATTGAATTGCAATCCACCGATGCCGGCAATGTGCATCTCGTGTACGGTGAGGCCTTCAAGTCCGAAGGCACGCCGCTGATTTTTGGTCGTCCTTTACGTCAATGCGACGCCATTGCTTCCACCGAAACCGCCATCTAAGGAGCTACCATGATCATTGATAGTCAGCTTATTTTATTTGAAGGGGCCGTGACCACCAGTTCAGGTACGCCCATTGCGCTCACCTCGTTGCAATGCCCAGGCAAGGTGGCGCCCATACTCATCACCACGCGCTTCACCGAAGATTTGGCCGGTGCCACGTCTGTGGCTTTGAGCCTACAGCAAGCCGCAGAAGAAAATGGCGTGTTTAGTGATGTGGTGGGCGCGCAAATGACTGTGCCCGTCGCCGATTTTAAGGTGGGTAAGCGCACGGGATGGCGTTTTTTACCGAGATCGGTGGAAAAGCCTTGGCTGCGGCTTAAAGTCACCGTCACCGGTACGGCCACGGCGGGTAAGCTCTTTTGCGCTTTAAGTGGCTATGAAGATGAGCCCTACGAAGACGCACAATTGGTGGGCTAGCAATCCGTTGAAAAAGCACCATTTACGGCTTCAGCTCAAAAATCAAAGAGCTTATGTATGAAGTAAAGTTTATTCAGGGGGAGGGTTCTCCTCCCCTCAAATGCTAGGCGAAATTCACTGGGGGAAAACCTTTTCTGAAGAAAAGGTTTTAACGAGACGCCCATTGCAAAAAACAATAAAT
>CAYJLO010000121.1:3003-5957 GCA_964370835.1 uncultured Desulfovibrionaceae bacterium | reverse complement strand
AGGCACTGACTTGAAAATAATCTTCCACATCTACCGTAAGCGCAATGGCCATGCTTTTCCCCTTTCAAAAACAATCTGTAATTGTATTCCTTTAAAACCTTTTTACATATTCTGTGTAAACTGTAGTGAAGTATACTTTTTAGAAATTGTAAGAAAAGTCGAGCCTTACTTGGTTGTTAAAATAATCATCTTCTTCATAAGGCATGGTATAAATAAGTCTATGGCTTAAGCTTATGGTGCTTTGCTCGCTTAATTGATAGCTCAGTCCATAGGAACCCGTATGGGTATGCTCGCCGAGGCGATGCTTCTCATAAATATTCCCTTTATAATTGGCAAAAGCAGATAGGCGCGGGGAGAACTCATGACGTATGGACGCTGTAGGTGAAAAAGTATTGCCTTGTTCTGAACTTGAACCGGAAACCTGACTGTCATTGCCAAGTTCTGTCTCATAGGTATTATAAAACATACCAAGACTCACCTTGGTGCGTTCGTAATTTTTTTGCCAAGAGAGACCATAAGAGCTTTTATGTACCACGTCTCCGGAATCCGGGTCGTCTTCAAAGGAAGTATTATAAGAAAGAGCAAAAACACTGCGTCCAAGAGCATAGTTAATGCTTGCTTGTACATAGGGGGAAAGGCTAGCACTTCCTGTGTCAGGTACGCTGTAGTTGGGGCCTATTTCAAAACTCGCGCTGAGATTTTCGCTAAAGGCATAGGAGCCGCCCACATAGAAAGTGTAGCGTGTGCTATCTGTTTCATCCTTTTCCTCGTACAAAGTGCGCGTAACACTAGCACCTGTATATAAGGCTGTTCTGTCGCTAAGCTCATGATTAAGCCTAAAAGAGGCAGCATGAGATTGGTGTGCATTATGAATAAAATTATATTGCTCACCATCAAAGGAAAGAAAACTGGGATTTTGGCTATTTTGTGAGGCGCTATAACGAGTGTCGGTAAAGGTATAGCCCAAAGTAAAATCCGTTCTTTCAGAGGGCTGAAAGGTAAAGTAAGGGTTAATGGTGATGGTATTGCGATTACGTGTATCGTCTTCGCTATCACCCGCTTCAAATTCACCCTTGGTCACATTTTCATAAACTTGTTGCATGTTTTCGCTCACCTTCAGAAAGAAGACATTTTTAACTATTTCTGCAGTGGCGGAGGCGCGAATGGTATGCTGGTATTCAGGGTCGGCTTTTTCGGCAAGGTAAAAGGTGTACTCCCCCGAGTATTGAATGTCGGCCACAATACGTCCACCTAGTCTTTTAAAGCTAAAACTGGGGCGTATGTGTGTCATAAAAGCTGCTACACGGTTGTTCACATCATCATGAACATTATCGTTAAATTCAAAACCGGTGCCTATGGAGGCGCCATATTCATATAGGGCGTCTGATTTTGCAGGACTTGCACCTTTTTCTGTGTCTACAGTGGTAATATCTACGGAGTCTTGCATGGCAGCTTCCTGCGTTGCAGATACTTGTGTGGAAGATTCTGGGCTTGCAGAGCTGAAGGGCTGTACAGAAGAGCTACTTGCAGAGCTTGTACCTGTATCGGCAGAAGACGTGCTCGTAGTGTCACTGTTATTGGATTCTTCTGCATGACCTATACTTGCGCCTAAAAGAGTTAGACTTATGAGAAGGGGGCATAGGAAATAGGAAATATTTATTTTTGTATACATGGTTTTTCTACTTTACTGAAATTTAGGTGTAAGAGTCTTACATCCTAGAAAATAGTAGCTTTTTGTCAAGATATTTTGCCTAAAATTAAAGGTAAAAGCGCTTACTTTCTCTTAATGTATGAATTTCACCTGATATTTTCTTTAGATTTTTGTATTATTTTGTCTAGATTGAGCTTGCTTTTCTGCCTCTATGGCTACATTTTGCGATAAAAGTACGATAAGCTGTGATACCGAAACCAGCTGTTGTTGCATAAGGTCTAGGCAACTTTGCATACGCTGACATAAAGCATCCACTTGCTGTTTACTTGCAGTGATATCAGCGCCGCAAGAGCAAGAAGAGCCAGTGTGTGTTGCTAGGGCAACTTCTTGTGGGCAAGCCGCTAAAGTGCCAACGCTTGCGTTTTCATGAACCACATTTTCTTGTGTTTTGTGTTGAGTAGCAGCCCAAAACTGGTTTTCAAAGTCTAAGTGCGTTAAAATAGTTTCCAACGTGTCATAACTCACCACAGCATGATTCTTTGTAAAAGCGTCTAGTAAGATATAATCACATAAAATATTAATGAGTCTGGGCACGCCGTGTGTGGCTTCATGAATAAGTTCAATGGTGCCTTTTTGCCATTCTAAAGCATCACGATTACCTGATTGCTCCAATCTGTGGTAGATGTAGGAGGCTACATTTTCGGCACTTAAAGGGGAAAGGTGGCAATGCACTAAAATACGTTGTCGTAGTTGTATAAGATCTGCGCTACTGAGTTTTTGTCGCAATTCCGGTTGGCCTACCAAAATAATTTGTAAAAGCTTGGAATGGGCCGTTTCTAAATTGGATAAAAGGCGAATTTCTTCTAACTGTTCCAAACCCAAATTTTGCGCCTCATCAATAATGAGCACACAGCGTCTACCGGCTGCATATTGGGTTATGAGAAAATCATTGAGGTCGCGCAAAAGTTCAGCTTTATCATTGCTGGCAGAGACTAAGCCAAAGTCGTCATTGATCATGCGTAATAATTGTACGCTGTCTACTTGAGTATTGAATACTGTAGCCACAGTCATGTCTGAAGACACTTTGCTAAGCAATCGACGAATGGTGGTGGTTTTGCCTGTGCCCACGTCTCCTGTAAATAAAATGAAACCTGTATGCTCCATAAGCCCGTATTGTAAAAAGGTAAGGGCTTTTTTGTGTACATCGCTTAAAAATAAAAAATCAGGATTAGGCAATAATTCAAAAGGTTTTTGATGCAAAGAGAAAAAGGATAAATACATATATACCTCATGGTGCCAAACT
>CAYJLO010000121.1:0-2891 GCA_964370835.1 uncultured Desulfovibrionaceae bacterium | reverse complement strand
GAGGTGTTGCAATGCCGTATCCACATGGCTTTTATAGGTGACATTTTCTCGTACTACCAGCATGACTCCATCTGTCATACGGCTTAAAGCACGGCTTTCTGCAAAGGGGAGTAAGGGCAAAGAGTCTAATATGATAATGCGATCTGGGTAGCGATTTTTCACTTCTGTTAAAAAGTTTTGCATACGGTTAGACGTGATAAGCTCAGCCGGATTTTCAATGATACTGCCAGCACAAAGTAAGGACAATTTACCAATACCGGTATGCACCAAACACTCATGGATGGGGGTGTTGTGCAGCAGGCAATCAGAAAGTCCTTTGGGGGGATTTTTTATACCCAATACACGCTGACAAGAAGGGGCGCGCAAGTCCACATCTATGAGTAAGACTGTGGTATCAAATTCCATGGCAAGAGCACATGCTAGGTTGCAAGAGGTTAATGTTTTTCCTTCATTACGCATGGCACTTGTGACCATGAACATGGATTTTTCCGGATTGCTTTTACGCAAAGCAATAATATATTCTTTGAGTAAGCGATAGGAGCCCCCCAGAGTTAAGGCCTCATTGGAGGCCATAATAAGTTCAGGTATAGGATTAATTTGCGTTATCTGTTCATAATCGTGGCTTTCCTCAGGGACAAAATCTTGTGCACTATGTTCTGTATCAGAGTTGGCGCTAGTGTGAGCTTGCGTGTGCGTTTCCACGTGAACTTCCACGGGAGCTTTTGTGTGCTTTGCCGTAAGATTTTGTTTTGAAGCTGACAACTGCTCTTGTGCTACTTCTTCTAAGCTTGAAGCTGTAGTTGTGTCAGTTACTTTATGGGGGCGTGGCTCAATTTTTTCTTGCGAAGCCTCGCGCTCTTGTCTGGCCCTTTCCATGGCTTTTTCTATAATACTCATATAATTACTCGTGCGCTAGAAGGTGAATTCTTTAAATGAAAATAGAAAATACTCTTTCAATATGGGTAAGGCCTAAAAATTCCATAGCTGCAGCAATACTGACCAAGAAAATAACACCTGCTGTAATGCCCATGGCTATATAGTTACTTCTTTCTTTTTTGCGAAGCAGCTCTGGCTTTACAATAACAGGGAGTTTAGCCAGTACAGGTACTGTATATATGCTTAAATCGTGGGCGCTATAAATTCTGGTGCGCAAAATGCTACGCGCTATAACAAGACCAATGCCAAGGCCAAAACCTGCAAAGATACCACCAAACATAAAGAGGTATCGCTTTGGAAAAACAAAGCGTGTGGGGGTTACTGCTGCGTCAATGATTTTAAAACTTACAGCTTTGTCTTGTAATTCCATTTGCTTAGAAACTTCTGATTGTCCAAATCTACTTACCAATTTTTGATAAATGAGCATTTCATTGGCTTTGCGCTGTTCAAGGTCAGATAGCTGCGTGCGAATGCTAGGCATTTTTTCCAAGTTCTTAATGTTTTTTTCTCTTTCTTTTATAATATTTTTTTCTTTTTCTTCTAAAGCCTTGAGTTCAATTTGAATGCCTTGGTATTGCGTATTAACACTTTGATCTTGAGAGATTTGTTTACTTTCTTCCAAGCGTGCTTTTAGTCCTGCAACGTCTAAGCTAAGGCGTTGCACTATGGGGTGACGTTTTGTGTAAATGGATTGAGCGCTACGCAGCTCTGCTTCTTTAGTACGCAAATCTTCAGCCAAAAGCGAGCTGTCTGATTGCATATGTTGCTGTGAAAGCAATTTGTTTTTGGAAATGGCAAGGCTTTCTAATTGTTCATCAAGCTTATTAATCTCTTGCTGTACTAAAGCTTCATTGAGATTCAAAAACATGCCCTGTTCTGTTTTAAAAGTATCAATGTCTTGTTGTGCTTTATCAATACGCTCTTGAAATATTTTAATTTGCTCGCTTAAAAATGTGGTGGCATCAAAGGACTCTTGACGCTTTTCAGAGGTATTTGTTTCCACATAGACGCGAATAAGGGTATTGACGAAATCTCTGGCTAAAACAGCACTGGGGTCTAAAAAGGTGACACTAAAAAATCCACGCTGTTTATTATGTGTAATATAGATGTTTTTACGTAAAGAAAGGATAAGCGCTTCTTTTTGAGCAGCTGTAGTGGCATGTAAATCCATATCAAGCAAAGAGGCCACTTGTAAAAGAATATTACGGCTCAGAAGTTGTAGTTCTAGAAGACGAATTTTAGAGTCAGCTGAGGTGGTAATGGCAATGCCTTCTACCAAATCACTTACAATATTTTCTTCAATGGAGATGACGGAAGAAGCTTGAAATTTTTTAGGCATAAGATAACTTGCCACAAAGCCAGCGAGGGAACAAATAATAACAACGACGCAAATAAATTTAATATTATTGTGTAATAATGTAAGATAGCGCGTAATATTTATGCCTGAACTTTGATCGGAAGAAACTCTTATACTATGCTTTTTCATAACAACTATACGACCTTAACTGGAAACATGGTGGAAAAACACAAGCAGGGCTCGTACTTTCTGAAAAAAACTTAAACTTTATGACCCTAATAGTAAGTCACATGGGGGATTACCATGTAATTTATAAGGGCGAAATGTATTGCCCTTATAAATTACATGACAAATTAATTAAAACCAAGAGGTGTCTACAACAATGAGGTCACCGGCTTTTAAGGGAACATTTTGCGTCATGTCGCCCTTGTTGATAAGGTCAGAAAGACGCACAGAAATTCTTTGCCCATCACGAGTAATGGTTGTGGAGTTTCTGTCAGCAAACTTATTGAAACCTCCAGCTTTATGAATGGCTTCTAAAATTGTCATATCGTCTGTAAATGGTAAAGAGGTAGGTCTGCCCACAGCGCCATCTACAAAAACGAGGCGTTCTTTGCTTAGGGGAATATACAATCTATCACTGGCTAATACTTCAATA
>CAYJLO010000120.1:0-6127 GCA_964370835.1 uncultured Desulfovibrionaceae bacterium | reverse complement strand
TGTCACGCCGGAGGCCGAGGGTTCGAGTCCCTTCCGCTCCGCCATTTTTCAAAAAGCCTGTGCACTGCGCAGGCTTTTTTGTGTTCTATGGACTGTATAAAAATTGTACATGTATAGTTTTTATACAGTCTTTTTTTGTTTCTTGTATAAAAATTATACATGCGCAAATGGTTTAGATTTGGGATGTTGATGGTTGTTGTTTTGTAAAATTAATGTGTTATGGTATGTTTTTGCTTTTGGCACGCCACTTGCTATACCTAAAGCACAGTGAGCGAAAGCTTGCATGAAAATTGAGGAGATCAATATGAAAACAATGACTATAGCTATCCCAGTTTTGGCTGTAACTTTACTTACAGGCGGTTTTTTGGCTTCAAGCCATGCGCAAAATACTGAAGCTTCTGCTGTTAAGGTGGAGGCAGTAAATAAAGCCTACACAGAAGCCCAACTTCAAGCCGCTCATAAGGCACGCGAAGTTTCTCAAGAGAAAATGCGCCCCTTGCAACAAGATTTGTTTGTTAAAGAGCAAGAATTACGCGCCTTGCAAAATGCCACCAACCCAGATGTGGCAGCTGTATCCAAAAAAGCCACTGAAATTACGCAAGTGCGCGCTAAGCTTCAGGACGAAAAAAAGAACTTGGGTTTAGCTTTAGATAAAGCTCTAGGTCTTGCGCCTGGCACCCATGGCGTGCACGGTAAACGCGGCATGTGCGGCATGCACGGTAAAGGCGGCCATGCAGAAGGCTACGGGCGCGGACATGGTAAAGACCGTCGCGGAAAAAATGGTGATGGACATGGAAGAGGTCATGGGCGTGATGAAAATCGCGGCCACGGCATGCAGCACAGCGGACAGAACAGCATGTAGTCATGGTACTATAAATGGCCATAAGGCAACGTGGCTTTAAAAGTTGCCCAATTTATACATCCAACAGCGTATTAGCAGCGCTTTTACATATACGAACAAGGCCCATAAACGAAACATAAACCTTCCTCTTACTCCTAGATAAACTCCTTAAGACCTCTGCACAGTTGTTGTGCAGAGGTTTTTTTGTAAAGAAAGAATATATCAACTCAGCGAGATGTTTTTTCCACAAAAAGACCCTCTCGTTTTCACAAGAGGGTCTGTGTATTTTATGTAGAGTGTGTCTTAGGCTTAGCCAAGGGCCGCTTCTTCATCCACAATCCAGATGAGGTTACCAAAAGTGGGTCGCACTTTTTGTGCTGGTAAGGTGGGCGGAGCCAAAAGGTCCAAGGCTTTTTTCAAAGCATCATGCTTTTCCTTACCCGACAAAAGGAACATGCAGCAACGAGCATTGTTGAGCACAGGTAAAGTGAGTGTGATGCGGTCGGCTTTGCGTTCAGGTACGTATTGATCAATGCAGAGGCGATTTTTTTCCACCAGTGCTGGAGAGCCGGGGAAAATGGAACCTGTGTGACCGTCTTCAGCCATGCCCAGCAAAATAAAGTCAAAGCGTGGAATTTCTGTGGGGGTTTTAAAATGGTCGCGAAGCATTTCTTCATATTGTAAGGCCGCTTGCTCTGGGTTGTTTTCCCCACGCATGCGATAGTAGTGAGTGGCCGGTACATGCGATAAGAGCTCGCGGCGTGCCATGCCATAATTGCTATCGGCATGATCTGGGCCTACACAGCGCTCGTCCACCCAGTAGAGGGCAATTTTATCCCAAGGTAAACGCTCTGCCCAGTCGGGGCTGCTTAATAATTGAAAGAAGGGAATGGGGGTGGTGCCACCGGAAAGAGCCACGTTAAAAATACCACGTTCGTTCACGGCTTCTTCGCATTGCTCGGCAAAGATGTGTGCTGCGCGTTCTGCCATGGCAGCTTCGTGCTTGTGTACGTGAACAGAAAGATGTGTGGAATGACTGAGCTGATTCATATCTTCTCCATGAGTATACGCTAATTTAAAGCCATATAATAACTATGTAACCACCGTGGCAGATCCGTGACAAGAGGGCTACATTTTCCGCAATCCGAACAGTTTGCCATAAGGTGAGTCATAAGGGAAGGGGTAAAAGGGGGCTAAGAATTACTTTTTTGTGTACGGTTGTTTACAAAAACTTCATAAAAATATGCTTAAACATAATATTCTATGACCTCAAAACTTTTTAAAGGGTAAAATGCATTGGGGGAAATCTTCATCTAAAAAGATTTCCCCCAATAAAAAATCCGAGTTTCCTTAAGGTGCTTGATAAATGTATGCTGGATTTAAGGTGTATCTATTTCCTTTGCGTCTCTCTGAGGAAGAGGTTTCGTTATATGGCCTTCGTCTTCGGGCAAAAAGAGCATGGTTCCATTATCTAAGGTCATAAAATGTACTTTAGCCGTGCAAGTGAGTGTGGGGGCTGCGAGCAGTATTTGGGCTTCTCTGCTTTCTGTTTCCAACTCTAAAGTATAAGAATCTTCAAGCGTTGTGCCCACATTAAGGCGCGCCGCCGTGTTGATTTTTTTTCTAAAGGCCAATTCGCCAATGCCGGCATTTTGTGTATTGACGTAGGTGTCAAAAGTCATATTACGAATGGTGAAGGGGCCTTTATTGAAGCCTCTAATACGCACCAAAAGCAAAGGGTCTTTTTGTCCACGCGGTCTGTGGATAAATGCTGTACATTCTGCCACATTAAATTGGGCTTCAATGCGTTTGCGATCTTGTTCTCTTTGCTTATTGTAAAGCTGCTTACGCTTAACTTCTAGGCTACCTTCTTGCTGTATGAAGTTTTTGAGCAATTCATCGGCATTGGCAAGGCGCGTAAGACGCCATTGCGGCTCTTCTTTGAGATAGAAATAGAAAGGCATTTCCTTGTCAAAGCGTGGATAACGTAATTTTACTGAAGCAATGGCACCATTGTTCACTCGTGTTTCTAAGATGAATTCTCCGGCCATTTGCGTAATAAAATCTACGGGTAAAGGCTGTACAACATCTAAAGAGTCGCGGTCAACATCTTCTTCCTTGGGGGCGTCCTTGGGTTCTTTGATATTTTCCAAGAAAAAGTTTTGCATGCTTTCTGCCAAGAGAGGTACTTCTTGGTGTTTGGGGGTGGCAAGCTTAGAGGGCATGGGCTGGGCTAAAATGCGCGTGGCCAGATCTTCAGTAAGATGGCGAAAATCCACAAGGCTTGCCAGCTCTTCCACATTGCCAGAAGCTAGGGCTGCATTGAGCTGTTCCAAAAAAAATTCTGGGCTGTTGGAGTGGGTGTATTTTTGCCAGCCAAACCAGCCGCCACCAGCCAAAGCCAAAGCCAACACGCCGCCTAGCACCTGAAATTTCCACTTCATGACAAATTCTTTAGCATCTTGAGCAAGGGCCATAGTATCCTCTTTGGTATTATCTGTTGTTATTTTTAGATGTGGGTACAGGTTGTGCGCGAGATTCTTTACGGTGTATTCGTTCCGTCACCGGCGCTGGGTTGAGTTTTTCGGTGGATAAGGGGTTAACAAATAAAGGCATACTTCGCATGGCTCCTTGGTCATTAAGGCTTAAGCGCACATGCATAAGCGTTCCTGCTGGTACAGGGAACATGAAACCACGAAGCTTTTTCCAACGTGAATTTTCTTGCCACCATGCCATGGGGCCAAAGAGAGCCGACTGCGTACGAATGGTGCTGGTGGCATATTTTTGTGAGGGGTGCAGTGCGCGCAGGGTGGTGTATACATCGCGCCACGCATGCCAAGGGCACGCTTGTAAATAGGCCGGCAAGGATTTTTTTTGCCATGCATATTGCAAACCCACCAAGGATGCAGGATTCCAACCTTGAAAGAGTACCCCTTTCCCGGCTATGCGCAAGGCTTCGTTTAACAGGCTATGCAAAGGGGGGGAGTCTTGCTTTTCCTGTGTGGGGGGTACATTTAACACCACATAGTCAAAGCTCTTATCTGCGTAAGGTAAATTGTCTAAGCCTTGGGGAGCGCGGTACTCTATATCTACGCAGTTTCGCAAAGGCGCCTCAAGGCTTTCCAGCAAAGCAGGGCAGGTGCAAACGGCACTCACATCAAAGCCGCTTTGCCATAAGAATTCAAGATTTTTTGCATGGTCAAAACCCACTTGTAAAATGCAATGCCCACGTCTATGCCAAGGGGAAAGGGTTTTTTGGGTCAAGCGCAAAGCTCCCTCCAAGGCCCATTGACCTTGCGGGCTTTGATACCAAGGCTCGTATAGAACTGTAAAATCTTTTTCCGCTGTCATATGGCGACTATAGGTGAGAAAGGCAAAGCTTGGCAAGTGTAAAATAGGGCGAGAAAGCAGAAGCTTTTTCAAAATACCTGAGTAGTTGACAATTACCCTTTGTGTCCGTACCAATAGCCCTAACAGAAAATTTCCCCAAAGGATTATATATGCAAATAGCAGTGGAAAAAGCTTTAGAAAGTATTCGCCCCGTGCTTCAAGAAGATGGTGGCGACATTGAATTGGTAGAAATAAGCGATGAAAATATTGTAACAGTACGCTTGCTTGGTCGATGTAGTGGCTGTCCCAGTGCGGGGCAGACCCTTAAAAATGTGGTGACCAAAACCTTGATAAAAACTGTGCCCGGCGTGCGTAACGTGCTGGCAGTACAATAGCTCATAATGGAGAGAAAAGATATGTCCGCAGTGAAAACACGTTTTGCACCCAGCCCCACGGGGCATTTGCACATTGGCGGTGCGCGTACGGCACTTTTTTGTTGGCTTTTGGCTCGTCATAATGGCGGAGAATTTTATTTGCGCATTGAGGACACAGACCTTGAACGCTCCAAACAAGAATATACCGATTCCATTTTAGCCTCCATGCGTTGGCTTGGTTTGGATTGGGATGGCGATCTTGTGTATCAAACCCAGCGCACAAACGAATATAATGCCGCCGTGGATAAGCTGTTGGCCACAGGTCATGCGTATTGGTGCTCTTGCACCCCCGAAGAAGTGGACGCCATGCGCGAAGAAGCCAGAGCAAAAGGCGAAAAGCCACGCTACAATGGTTGCTGTCGCGAAAAAAATGTGGGCCCCGGTGAAGGGCATTGTGTGCGTTTGAAAATCCCCGCCGCAGGGAAGGTGAGTTTTGACGATATGGTCAAGGGCCTCATTGTAGTGGACGTGAATGAATTGGATGACATGATTATCCGTCGTTCCGATGGCATGCCCACCTATAATATGGCTGTGGTGGTGGATGACCATGGCATGGGCATCACCCACGTCATGCGCGGAGATGACCATATTTCCAATACACCGCGCCAAATTCTCATTTACGATGCCCTTGGTTTAGAATTGCCACGCTTTGGACATGTGCCCATGATTTTAGGGCCGGACCGTCAAAAACTTTCCAAGCGTCATGGCGCCCGTGCCACCATTGAATATGAACAAGACGGCCTTTTGCCAGAAGCCCTTGTGAACTATCTTGTGCGTCTTGGTTGGTCCCATGGCGATCAAGAAATATTCACCTTGGAAGAATTGGTAAATCTTTTCGATGGTACCAGCCTCAATGCCGCCGCATCGGCTTTTGACCCCGATAAGTTGCAATGGCTCAATGCCCATTACTTGCGTGCCCTTGAGTCTCAAGACTTGGCCGCACGCACCCTACCTTTCGTACATAAGCTAGGCTTTGAAGCCGCCACCACCGAGGCTCTTACGCCCATGGTTCCGCTCTTTGCCGAGCGCGCCGCCAATCTTGTGGAATTGGCTGAAGCTTTGCGTCCCTTGCTCATCACAGCTTCAGAGCTTGAATTTGCAGAAGCCGCCATGAAAAAAGCCCATTCCGCAGACAGTGCCGCACTCATGGCTGCTCTTGCCGATGTTTTTGGCGCATTGGAAGATTTCAGTGCCGCCGGCACTGAGGCCGCCCTCAATGCTTTTGTGGAAGAGAAGGGGCTTAAGTTTAAGCAAGTGGGCCCGCCTTTGCGTGTGGCATTGCTTGGGTATATGGGTGGACCTCATTTGCCTGAAATCATGGGTGTTTTGGGCAAGGACGAAAGTTTAGCTCGTATTCGCAAGTTTGCGGCTGTGTAGTTTATTTATTTTTCCACTTTTCGTCATATATATGATAAAAAAATATTGACTCTTTGTGGAAGCGGGCCTATAGTGCTTTCCTACCTCAGAGTAGGAGCGTAGCTCAGGTGGCTAGAGCACTTCCTTGACATGGAAGGGGTCAGCA
>CAYJLO010000119.1:0-6285 GCA_964370835.1 uncultured Desulfovibrionaceae bacterium | reverse complement strand
AAGGTTTTTCTCCGGAAATGCTGGAAAACATTTCCTTGCCACGTTGGATGGCTTTCAGATTGGTACTGTCTTGCATATAATCTCCTTAAAAAAGTAACATTAAAACAACTCGCCCAATGCGACGCAACATTTTTAGTGTATTCCGTGTACCATTTTATGACTTTAAGGTCAATATTGTGCTGAAAATAACGTGAAACACAAAAAAAGGCTTAACAAGATTTCTCTCGCTAAGCCCTCTTATATCTAAAAAACAGAGTGTTTTACTGCGTTTTCTTGGTAAACTGTTTTAAAACAATTTTGGCAGTCTTATCCCCATTTTTTGCCGCCAATTTATACCAATGCTCTGCCTGGCTAATGTCACGAGGCACGCCTGTACCCTGCTCATACATATACCCTAAACTAAATTGTGCGGCGGCGTCATTTTGTGCAGCAGCCTTGCGATACCACTCCACAGCCTTTTCATAATTGGGCGCATCCATTTTACCTTGTTCATAGATGTAGCCCAAATTATACTGCGCGGGTGCATAGCCTTTTTCAGCTGCTTTGGCGTAATAACTAAAGGCCTTAATATAATCTTGCTCGAAACCACGTCCTTCAGCGTACATAAAAGCCAAATTATTTTGTGCCATCATATGGTCTTGGTCGGCGGCCTTTTGAAACCAAAAGCCAGCTTTGGTATCGCTTTTTTTAACACCACGCCCATAAAGATATGCCCAGCCCAAAGAATACTGTGCATCAGCAAGGCCTTGCTCGGCAGCTTTTTCGTTCCACTCCACGGCTTTTACTTCATTTTTCTTAACGCCAAGCCCATGTGTATACATATATGCCAAATTATAGCGCGCGATGGCATGACCATTTTCTGCGGCTTTGGTAAACCATTTCACTGCTTCACGCGTATTTTTTCTCGTACCTTGCCCGCGGGCCAAAGCACCGCCATAGGAATTTTGCGCACTCACATCACCAGCTTTTGCCGCCTTGGCATACCAAGAAGTGGCCGTTTTGGGACTACGCTTTACCCCCTCACCTGTGTCGTACAAACGCCCCACAAAGTACATGGCTTCGGCATTACCGGCCTTGGCAAGAGGTTCCAGTAAAGCAAAAGCCCTGGTAAAATCTTTTTGCTCGATGGCTTTTTGCGCCTCTTGCAAACCCACCACTTCTGCCGGCGTATTTTCATTAACGGCTGTGGGTGAAGGCGCTATGGCCGCATGAGAAAAAACGGCGCAACTTAGATAACAAGCACAAACAAGGCTAAGAATTGTTTTCACGTAGTCCTCTTTAAAGAAGTAAAAGTAAGAATAAGACGTAATTTAAAACGCGTTTCCTTGAGTTTTTTATGCATTTTTACATTTTTGTCAAGTATACGTTACAATTCTATACCATACTTTTTCAATTTATTTTGCAATGTTGCACGTGTTATACCTAAACGGCGCGCGGCTTCGCTTTTATTGTCATCCACTTCTTCTAAAGTTTGCGCTATGGCTTGTTTTTCCACCATATCTAACGATAAACCTGCCAAAGAAGCTGACTTTACTTCTGGCTCTTCCACGACACCGCCACTCAAACTTAAAGGTAATTCCTTTTCAGTAATGGTATCTCCAAGGCATAAGATGACAGCTCTTTCCACAGCGTTTTCCAATTCGCGCACATTACCGGGCCAAGTGTAACGTAGCATGGTATCCAAAGCCTGAGGCGAAAATCCTTTAATGGCTTTACGATTACGCTGAGCAAAACGCTCCAGAAAATACGCCGCCAATAAAGGAATATCTTCTTTACGAGCTCGTAAGGAAGGCACATCCAAGGTAATGACATTCAAACGAAAATACAAGTCCTCGCGAAAATTACGCAACTTCACTTCTTCCAACAAATCTCTATTGGTGGCGGCAATAATGCGCACATCCACAGTGATGGGAGCATCTGACCCAACACGTTGGACTTCGCCTTCTTGCAAAGCACGCAAAAGCTTTGCTTGTAAAAGCAGCGGCATCTCCCCTATTTCATCTAGAAAAAGCGTTCCCCCATGGGCCTGCACAAAACGCCCCTCACGTTTCTTATCAGCACCGGTAAAGGCACCTCGCTCATGCCCAAAAAGTTCAGATTCAAGCAAATTTTCCGCCAGAGCTGCACAGTTCACAATGACCAGTGGCTTTTGTGCTCTGGCACTACCTTGGTGCAAAGCTTTAGCCACCAATTCTTTCCCCGTACCGGAAGGCCCGCTAATGAGTACCGTGGCTTCTGTGGGGGCCACCGTGGTGATCATATGACGCATATCTTCCATGGCTTTACTACGCCCTAAAATTCCGGGAACCGCTGAGCTTTCGCTAAGCTGACGGCGCAATTCTCTATTCTCCACCGTGAGACGACTTTGCTCCAAAGCTTTGGTCAAGGTATTTTGTAAGGCATCGAAATCCAAAGGCTTTAATAAGTAGTCATAGGCGCCAAGCCGTAAAGCTTCCACCGCCGTTTCCACTGAGGAATACGCAGTCATTAAAACAACCGGCAACGCAGGATTATACGCCAAAATACCTTGCAAAGCTTCAATGCCATGCATGCGGGCCATACGTACATCCATGAGCACCACATCAAAAGATTGCTCTTGCACTTTTTGCACAGCAATATCGCCATCTTCTGCTTCATGAACACTGTAATTCCATGAACTAAGCATCATACGAAGCATCTGCCCATGCGCTTTATCATCATCTACCACTAAAATTGTTGGCTTATGTATCATTATAAGGAACCTTTTTCTTGTGCCAAGGGTAAAAGAATACGCACTTGTGTGCCAAAAGCTTTGCCTAAAAGAAGTGTATTTGTGGACGCATCCCCCTGCTGGCGCGAAGACACCGAAATCTCCCCTCCATGGGCTTCCACAATTTTATGTACCGTTGCCAATCCCAATCCAGTGCCCTGCCCCTTAGTGGTAAAGTACGGATCAAAAATATGAGCTATATGTTGCTTGGCAATACCGAGCCCTGTATCTTTAATTTCCAACAGCAAAAAATCTTGGCTAGCCTTCTCATGCACCTTAGCAGAAAGAGTCACCTCGCCGCCTTCAGGCATGGCCTCCATGGCATTGAGACATATATTTAAAAGGGCTTGCCCAAAACGGTCCACGTCAAGCAACACTAAAGGTAAAGGGCGTTTGGGGCGCTGTAAAATAAGCTGAATCTGTTTTTTCTCGGCATCGGGCCTTAATAAGCGCAAAGAATGCTCCAGCACTGGTAGTATATCTGTTGGTTTTGCTTGTACATCTGTGGGCCTGGAAAGACCAATAAGGTCCGTAATAACACGATTTAAACGCTCCACTTCGCGCACCATGACGCCCGCTGCTTCTCTATCTTCACTACCCTCAGGAAAGCGCTGCCCAAAATAGGTGGCATACCCCTTAATGGAACTTAGCGGATTGCGAATTTCATGAGCCACCCCAGCGGCCAAGTTTCCGATGGCAGCCATTTTCTCTTTGCGGCGCATTTCTTCTTCCAACACACGTACCTGTCCTTCAGCCACAAATTGTCGCCTGCGCGACTCTTGCGCGCGCTGCGCATAGTAAAGCACAAGCAACAAAGCCGCTCCCAAAAGTGTCACCCCAAAAGCCAAGGAAAACAAATATATCCTATCTTGTTTTTTACTGGCTTCAAAAGGTCCAATATCTAAACCCAAAAAAATGAGTGGGCGCACACCTTGCGGTGGTGCCGGACGCATATGGGGAGGCTCAATGGTATTTTTATGAAAATCATCTTGGCGTGACACTCTTGTCTTTTGCTTCTCTTTCGCCCCACGCGTTGAAGCATGGTTTTTGGGAGGCTGCACTGGCGTAAATTCACGATATACCACAAAGGTTTCTCTACCATCAACTTGTGCTATAAACCAGCGCAAGTCACTATGTTCTTGCCATTGAGAAATATTTTTCAACAGTTTTTCGTTAAGTTCTTTGTTATCCACCCGCAACACGCTACCAAGGCGCGTCACATCATTATGCGCAATGATGGTACCATCTGGCATGAGGATAGAAACAAAACGCACATCGGAATTTACCAATTCTTGCAAAGTTCTCTGCAGTTGAACTGGCGATTTTTGACGCATACTCATGCGCACCGAACCTTCCACAGCATAGATAAGAGCAGAGCCCTCACCAAGTAAAAGGCGTACCATATTTGTTTCGTTACGCCCCAAGGACAATATAATGATGGAGCTCACAACCAAGAGCAGAACACCTATGGACCCCAAGAGAGGCCATAAAAAACTTGCTATACCTTGTTTTGACGTAGCTAGCGTTGGTTTTTGTGAAGTAAAGAATTTCAAAAGCATGGTATGAGTATACTCCTCTGACGCTCCTAAGACAACATGCTAAAAGCAGTCTTATTTTAAGAGCGTTGGTATATTTATTGCTAGGTTAAATAAAGCATAAAACATGCCAATGCCTTGATACAAACTTGCCAATAGAGGCAGAAAAGGCTACACAGAATGCGGAGTTTACCATGGAAAAATACCATTATATACCTATACTACTTTGCGCATGCTTCCTGTGCATGAGCTCAGAGGCGTCTGCTCGAAATCTTCGCTGGAGCGCAGAACTCAGCCCCGATCAAGAAGAAAAAGCCTTACAAATCATGCAAGAAGCAAGCCCTAAAATACTCGCTATGAGGTCAGCATTAAAAGAAAAAATACTCGAACTCAAAAACTTTGCTTATGATAGTAATGAAGGTCATCAGCAACTAGCACAACTAGGATACGAATTACAAAAGCAACGACAAGCATTGCAGGATGAATTGCGAAACCTAGATCAAAAACTCATGCAAGAGGTCGGTGTTTCACTTCACGGATATCGAGGGCGAGACTGCAATGATTTAACCAAAAGTAGTGAAATCAAAAAACCTTCTTTGCAAAAATATTCTACATCACCTCCACACCATACCGAATAGGAACCTTAAAGCCGCAATCTTATAAAAGATTACGGCTTTTTTTGTTTCTTCTACCCACAAACATAAAACGATTACATACCTTTTATTTTTGCAATTGCAAATGCGACAAAAACGCCATAATCACCTATTTTATAATAAATATAAAAATGAAAAGCATTTATTTTACAAAAAATACCCCATTGAAAGACATGCTGTGTATAAAAAATGAACACCTGTATAGTTTTTATGCAGGCAAAACGAAAAAGTGCATAAATTTTATACACCCCCCTTCCACCCCCTAATCCGCAAAGAAAAATTTTCTTATAAAAACAACACAATATAACACACTAGCCACTTTGGCACAGCGCTTGCTATACCCTAGTAACTTAGTAACAATGCAACTTCCACTAGGAGTTTTTATGAAACCTATAAATAAAATTATTCCAGCCGTAGCCTTTATACTCCTTGCTGGCGGTGCTTTAGGAGTTTCGCAAGCACAAGCCTATGGTTGCCCTCATATGAGCGGGCATGGTGGACATTATGAAAAAAATGTGAACATCACCGACGAACAACGTCAGCAAGCTCGCGCACTGGTAGAGAAAGCACAAGAGTCCATGGGCGTACTAAAACAACAGCTCTTCATAAAGCATGAAGAATTACGTGCTCTACAAAATGCTGCCACACCTGATGTTTCTGCAGTTTCTAAAAAAGCCACAGAAATTACACAGCTACAAAATAAGCTTACAGATGAACGTAAAGCACTTGGCGTAGCCATTGATAAAGCCCTCGGCCTTGAGCCTGGTACACACGGCTTTGGACACAAAGGAAATGCCATGGGCGAACATAAAATGTAACTCTCAACCATAGACCACAGACTCGCTAAAAACTAACAGCGTCCTACAGCGCTTCTATATATACGGTAGGCGGCCTCATCCACCGCTAGGCACAGAAATTCAACCCTAACTCCTCCTAAAATAAACTCTACCCCCCCTCCTCCTCCTGTGGCCATCGTGTTCTTCGATGGCCATTAACTTTTTCAGCACTTCACCTTGCTCCTTTTCACAAACTCAGTTTGAACGTTTTCTGCCTCTAAAACTCTATCATCGAATAAAAATTCTAAGCACCATCAGCCATATGAGGCATTGCATGAGAAAATAAGGTGCTTTTTTCATCAAAAAATTCGTGAAAACGTAAAGAAATTTAAAATAAACACAAAAACAGAAAAAGCACAACTATCCAATATATAAAATCTTTTTTTATAAAAAAATCTTCTCCTCAAAAAAATAACATTTTTTTATACTTTTTTAAAATTTCCGCTTGACAATCACCCCCCTTTCCCATAGATTGTCTTTCTGGTTGTTGCACAACCGCACGTCGCGGGGTG
>CAYJLO010000118.1:0-6340 GCA_964370835.1 uncultured Desulfovibrionaceae bacterium | reverse complement strand
GGAGTGAGCGTGCCTTTCTTAAAAATGAGTGGAAACACGTTTTTAAGCATCGACTTAGTAGATGTCGCCCGCGGACGATTTGTATGTTATTTTTTACGCAGGAGTTCTTTAAGGCGTAGCACATTGTCTTCAATTTGCTTAATGATGCTCGTAAAGGTGGCATCATCTTGACCGGAAGGGTCATCAAGTCCCCAATTTTCTGAATAGGGGGCGCTTAAATAAGGGCATTGTACATTGCAACCCATGAAGATTACCACGTCGGGTGCAGGAATGTCGTCGATGACCTTATTGTACTGCGTGGCTTCCATGTCCACGTCATATATTTTTTTCATGAGGCGCACGGCATCGGGGTTGATGTGATCTTTTATTTCTGTGCCGGCAGAGTGGCTTTCAAAAATATCGGACGCCAGTAAAGTACCCAAGGCTTCTGCCATTTGGCTGCGGCAAGAGTTGTGGTTGCAAACAAAAGCCACTTTTGGCTTTCCTTGGCAGGACAGTATAGGTGGTTGTGTCATGTAATTACCTATTTTTTAAAGAAGTTCAAAAGCTAAGTGGAACATATAAAAGCCAATGGCTAAAATACCCATGGCTAAGATTTTGCTGAGTATGGAGCTTAACTGTGCATATTGCGCGTTTTGAGACAGCTTTTGCACCAATCCCACAGATGTTCCGGCCACCACGGCTAAAATGCCATGTCCCAATGAATAGAGTAAAAAGAGTAAAATGCCAAAGGCCATACTTCCCTTGCCTGCCACCACGGCAATGAGGGCAATGAGCACAGGCGTTGAGCAGGGCGAGGAAAAAATACCGCCCAAAACGCCGGCCATAAAGGCCCCCAACATGCCTTTTTTCTTATTTTTACTGAGTAAATGGTTGGATGGAATGAATTCATATATGCCAAGCATTTGCAGTACCATGAGCATCATAAGTGTGCCGAGAATCAAATACCACCAGCTGGCCGAAGTGCCAATGAGCTCGCCTGCAAGGGAAGCCATGACACCAAAAATGGTGAAGGTCACAGCACTTCCCAAGGCAAAAACTACGGAAAGCACGAAGGCTCTTTTATTGTCTGCTTCTTGAGAAGTATCCCCGCCTTGCACGCCACCCACATAGCCCACAATGAGGGGCACGCTGGATAAAGAACAAGGGGTGAAGGACGTTAATACGCCTGCTAAAAATGCCACCAAAGGCGCAAGCCATGTGGATTGAAGTAGTAGGTCTGAGAGCTGTACAAGCAAAGCATCCATTATTTTGTTCCCATATCTTCCAAGATACGACGCATTTGCTCTTCGTTGAGGCCGCCTTGATGCGCGGTAAATACATGTTCACCAGTATCTTTAGTTTTATACATGGTAAAATCTATATTTTGTACATTTTGGGGGACATAAGGCGTGCCATCGGCATTAAATATGATTTGTGTGGGAATAACCTGCACAGGAAACCCTTCTGCACCTTGAGGATTTTTCCAAACATCCACAAATTTTATGATGGCTTTATTTTGCATTTCGGCATTGAGCTTTATCAACACAGGAGCCATTTCTTTGCAAGGAATACAAGAATCCGCACCGAAGTCTATGATGAGGGGCAATTTATGCTCTTGCAAGGCAGGCAAATCAACTTGGTTAGCCACCAAGGCAAAAGCACTATTATGCCCTGTGGCCAGCTGAGCCTCTGGTTGTGTCTCTTGTCCTTTATGCATATACCACAGGGCAAAAATACCTAAGAGCATGAGGGCCGGGATACCAATTTTAGAAATCTTCTTGGACATGTTTTTCTCCGTAAGTTTTTTTCATATCAAAAAAAATTGATGTGAAAAGGCGTGTAAAAGACACCGCAGGGGTGGGTAAAAATTATGCTGAGCAGGCCTTATGAGGCTTGCTACATCGCTCGCTCTTGGCGTTGGTATCTATCTGGGTGATTTGTTGTAGCAGTGTCATGGCGTATTCGCAACCAGCCACATTAATTTCATAATGTGTCCATTTGCCCACATACCATGAGCGCACTAATTGTGATTCACATAAAATTTTCATGTGATAAGAAAGGGCAGATTGAGCTATACCAAGGTCTTCAGACAATACGCAAGCGCACTTTTCACCCGTGCGCAAAAGCTCCACAATGGCTATGCGCTTGGGGTCACAAAGGGCTTTAAAAACCTTAGCTTTTTTTTCCTGGCAGGTGTGCATGTTTCTCTCTTAAAAAATCTGCTTCTTTTGTATGTGTCAAATCAAAAAAAATCAATATGAAAATAGAGGTAATTTTGCAAAAATAAAAATGTATCCCATGTGCTTTTTATGCGTCTGAAGCTCCTTTCACAAGGCGAAAGAGCAAAGCATCTGCCATATGGAGCAATTCTTTGTGGGCGCCGCCGCTGTGCATCACAGTGCCAAAAAGCATTTCTTGTTGTTTTTTGAGTAAATCCCTTTTGATGGCGTCGGGCATGGGTACCGCAAGGGTGGTGGCAAGGCGCTCAGCCAAGAGATAGCCTTCGGCTCCCAATAAGAAAGCGGGTAAAATTTGCGAAAAATGGCCTTTGATTTCCTGCCAGTACTGCATGGCTTCTGGGGTGGGGGGCAGGCTTAATATGGTACACAAGGCTGTATATAAGTTGTTAAGCGCGCCGCCGGGTATGCCGGTACGCCAGCCACAGAGCCAAGGACTGCGCTGAAACAAAAGATGATGCTCCTTACCCAAGGTGAGAAGTTTTTTTATGCCGTCGCGAGCGGCGAAGAGCAAGGCCGTTTCTGC
The DNA here is from genome assembly GCA_964370835.1 of uncultured Desulfovibrionaceae bacterium. Lineage (GTDB taxonomy): Bacteria > Desulfobacterota > Desulfovibrionia > Desulfovibrionales > Desulfovibrionaceae > CAYJAD01. The sequence continues at coordinate 3,595 of CAYJLO010000118.1, read as the reverse complement.
AGTGAGTTCCCAATGTTGCGGAAGCTTTTCCAAATGCCATTCGGGGGAAACGGTATGCTTGGGTTGCACTTGACCAAGGTCTTGAATGAGTTTTGCCAGCCAGCCATTGGCTTCGGGAGAATTGGGCGTTTCCAAGTGCGAATACGAAAGCACATAGCGTCCCTTTCCGTAATTACCGGTGATGACGCAGGCCTGCCCATAAAGAAAATCAGCGCGCATATTGACGCCATACATATCTTGCCATTGGTCAAAGGTGGCAGGAGGTAAGGAGCTTAGGTCAATGTCGGCAAAGGAGAAATCATGCCCAGATTTTTCGTAGCTGGCTAAAATGGTCACAGGGGTATTTTTTTCTGGGGCAAAGCGTCCCGGCCACCAAATGGGCAGGGAAAGGGTGGGGGAGGCAGGACTGAGCTCATGCGCTGTTACGCGCGAAAGTACATGTCCGGAAACAAGATGTTGCATCCTATCGCTATAGGTGGCGCGCTTCCACGGGCATAAATGCAGGCCATGATCGTGGGATAAACCAAAGCCTGCGCCGCCGCAAAAGCCAAGGTAGTTGCCACCACCTGCAATAAAGCTGCGGATGGCCTCACAGCCCTTTTCTCCAAGGGCTTGATATTTAAGACTTGCTGTGCCTCCGGGGACGAGTAATAAAGCTGGCTTGCCAGAAAGCGCGCCGTGGGTTATTTCATTGCAGGAAACGACCTCATGGGGTATCCCCATTCCTTTGAGGGTGTGAAGGACCATAAGTCCCCAAATGTAGGACGTGTCCCAAAGAACAAAAATCGAGCGGTGCATGGCAAAGCCTCCTGTGAGGCCTAGTATGTCACCTTTTGCGGAGAAATCAAGATGTCAGAAAATGCCTTACCTAAGGGCTATGAGCCACATAATGTAGAAAATCGCTGGTGTGAACATTGGGAACAAAATTCCACCTTTACCCCAGACATGGACAGCGAGGGTGAGCCTTATTGCATAGTTATTCCGCCGCCCAACGTGACAGGTATGTTGCATATTGGCCATGCGCTGAATTTAACGCTCATTGACGTATTATGCCGCCACGCACGCCAAAAAGGCAAAAAAGTGCTGTGGATACCCGGCACAGACCATGCCGGCATTGCCACACAAAACGTGGTGGAAAGAGCCCTAGCCACCGAAGGGAAAAAACGCCAAGACCTTGGCCGCGAAGCCTTTGTGGAAAAAGTGTGGGAATGGCGCGAAGAATACGGCAATACCATTTTAAACCAAGTACGCAAAATGGGTGCTTCGGTGGACTGGAGCCGTTTACGCTTTACCATGGATGAAGGTTTGTCCGATTCTGTGCGCAAAGTTTTTGTGGATTTATACAATCAAGGGTATATCTACAAGGGTGATTATATTATCAATTGGTGCAGTCGTTGTCACACCGCCCTTGCCGATGATGAGGTGGAACACGAACAGCGCACCGGCCATTTGTGGCACATTCGCTACCATGTGGTGGGCAGTGATGAAACCATCACCATAGCCACCACACGTCCGGAAACCATTGTGGCAGATACCGCCGTGTGTGTGCATCCGGAAGATGAGCGCTATACGCACCTCATAGGCAAAAAAGTCTACGTACCCATTCTTAAGCGCGAAATTCCCATCATCAGCGATAGCTATGTGGATCGCGAATTTGGAACCGGTGCCCTTAAGGTAACGCCTTCTCATGACCATAATGACTGGGCCCTTGGGCAAAAGCACAGCCTTGAATTCATTCAAGGTATTGATGATATGGGCATCATGAAAGAAGTGGCAGGCCCCTATGCCGGTCTTGATAAAAATGCTTGTCGTCAAAAAATTGTGGCTGACATAGAAGCCGCCGGAGATTTACTTTTGGTGGAAGATATTTCACACGCCGTGGGTGAGTGCTATCGTTGTCACACCGTGGTGGAGCCTCATGTGTCCACCCAATGGTTTGTGGCCGCCACCAAGCTTGCTCCTCGCGCCCGCGCCGCCGCCCCAGAGCTTACCAAAATTTTACCTGAAAGCTGGTTAAAGACTTATTATAACTGGCTGGACAATATTCGCGATTGGTGCATTAGCCGTCAAATTTGGTGGGGCCATCGCATTCCTGCATGGACATGTGAAGACTGCGGCGAGCTCATGGTTTCCCTCGAAGCTCCCACCTCTTGTTCCAAGTGTGCATCCACCAAGCTTGCGCAAGATGAAGACGTGCTGGACACGTGGTTCTCTTCAGCTTTGTGGCCTTTCTCCACCATGGGATGGCCTGAAAAAACCCCCGAATTGGCGCAATTCTATCCCACAGCCGTGTTGGTGACGGGTTTTGATATTCTGTTCTTCTGGGTGGCACGCATGATGATGATGGGCTTGCACTTCATGGATCAAGTGCCTTTCCATCACGTGTACCTTCACGCTCTTGTGCGCGATGCTCAAGGTCGCAAGATGTCAAAATCCTTGGGTAACTCCATCAATCCTTTGGAGATGATAGATAAATACGGTTGTGACGCTCTGCGTTTCACCTTAACCTCTTTTGCCGCCATGGGCCGTGATATCCGTTTGGCCGAAGATCGCATCGAAGGCTATCGTCACTTTGTAAATAAGCTCTGGAATGCTGCGCGCTTTGCCCTCATGAATCTTCCCGAAGGTGTACCTGCCCCCGTGGAGTTAAGCTCCGTACAAGGCCTGCACCATCAGTGGATGTTGCACCGTCTTGAAAAAGCCAAGGAAGACATGGACAAAGCCCTTGAGGAATATCGCTTCAACGATGCCGCTCAAGGTGGCTATAAGTTCCTTTGGAATGAATTCTGCGACTGGTACTTGGAGCTCATCAAAGCTGACATGCAAGACGATGCTCGTCGCCCCGAAGCGCAATTTGTGCTTTGGACAGTGCTACGTGAAACCTTACTCTTACTCCATCCCATGATGCCTTTTGTCACCGCGGAAATTTGGCAAGCCATTCATGACCCCAAGGAAGGTTTCCACGACATAGCCACTGTGCGTTTCCCGGCTCCGCGTCCTGAGTGCCATAAGCCCACCGAAGCCGCACGCATGGAATTCATCCAAGGCGTCATTGTGGCTGTGCGTACCATCCGTGCTGAGCTTAATATCTCCCCCTCCTTGCGTCTCAATGTGCTTGTGCAAGCGCAAAATGCCGAGCAAGAAGCCATCCTCGCCGATGCCAAGGAAATGATTGTGAATCTTGCCCGTTTGGAAGCCTTAACCATAGATGCGCAAGCCGTGGCCCCCAAAGCCTCTGCCTCGCAAGTGGTACAAGGTTGTCAAATCATTATCCCCCTATCCGGTTCTGTAGATTTGCACGGTGAATTGGCTCGTCTGGATAAAGAAATTGGCAAAATTGGCAAAGAATTAGAAAATATTGATAAAAAGCTGGCCAATGAAAGTTTTGTATCTCGTGCTCCTGCCGACGTTGTACAAAAAGAACGCGACAGAGCAGAGCAGATGAACGATGCTCGCACCAAGCTGGAAGCCTTGCGCGCGCGCTTTGCTGAAGCTTTGGAAGAATAGTTTTTATTTTTTTGTTTTAAGTTTGGTTTATTTTTATGGGGGAGGGAACTTTTTGGAAAAAGTTCCCTCCCCCATACCCCCTCCCTCA
>CAYJLO010000117.1:0-6463 GCA_964370835.1 uncultured Desulfovibrionaceae bacterium | reverse complement strand
TTTATACTAACTAAACAATTTGAGGGGGAATTATTATGGAAAAGCAAAAACAAAAGCCATTGCTAATAAGGTTGTATATATTTGCAGGAAGTTACAAGCATTTCACGAATTTTGGCATGATTTTATCGAGTGTAAGTGCCGTTATGACACTGTTGCCAATCATTTTCATTTACAGAGCGATAAGCGAAATAATAGAAATTTATCCAAATGTAGAGCTTACAGATAGCATTGTCAAAAATGCGTGGCTCGCAGTCGGCTCTGCTATTGGTTCAATGGTTGCATATATGGTTGCTCTTATGTGCACCCACTTTGCAGCATTCCGAATTGCAACAAATATACGAAAAACAGCACTAAACCACGTTATGACATTGCCGCTTGGCTTTTTTTCCGGTACGGGTAGCGGTAAACTTCGCAGAATTATCAACGACAGCGCAGGAGCAACCGAATCATATCTTGCGCATCAACTTCCCGATTTAGTTGGTGCATACACAACACCGATTGCGGTGCTTGTGGTCTTGTTTGTGTTTGACTATAGGCTTGGACTGATTAGCCTTATTCCGCTTATACTCGCGCTGGTATCTATGATGTCAGGTATGGGCAAAGACCAACCCGAAAGATTAAGACAGTATCAATCGGCACTTGAAAACATGAACAACGAGGCTACGGAATATGTTAGAGGAATACCCGTTGTTAAAACCTTTAATCAGTCGGTGTTTTCGTTTGAGCGTTTTCATGGCGTAATAAATACCTACAAAAAATATGTCTCCGGTTATTCATACCGTATGAGAATTCCGATGACGATGTTTCAGGTGTTTTTAGCGAGCACACCGATATTTTTAGTGCTTTCCTCAATTTTTATGATAAGCGGCCAAGGTGATATGATAAGCTTCTTTTTAAGCTTTTTCTTTTATCTTGTTTTCACACCTATCGCCTCACTTATGATGATGAAAATTATGTGGGTAATGCAACATTCAATGCTTGCAAGTGATGCGTTGGGACGCATAGATAGTTTACTTAGCGAAAAGCCTCTTGCAAGACCAATCGCTCTAAAGTCACCGAAAAACGCAGATATTATTATGGACAACATCTCTTTTACATATCCGAACACAGATAAAAAAGCCGTTGACAGTGTGAATATAAGCATAAAACAAGGGAAAACCGTTGCCTTTGTCGGCCCGTCGGGAGGAGGAAAAACAACCCTTGCTACCCTTATCCCACGCTTTTGGGATGTGGACAGCGGAACTGTTAAAATCGGTGGTGTCGATGTTAGAGAAATTAGCAACACAGAGCTTATGCGAAATATCTCTTTCGTATTTCAAAACACCAATCTTTATAAGGCGAGTATTTTAGATAATCTTCGTGAGGGCAAACCAAGCGCAACTATCGACGAAATAAACAAGGCGCTAAAAGCCGCAAGGTGTGAGGATATTATAGCAAAACTGCCTAACGGACTTGACACTGTTTACGGAACAAAAGGTGTATATCTCTCAGGTGGTGAGGCGCAAAGAATTGCACTTGCAAGGGCAATTCTCCGTGATGCACCGATAATTTTGCTTGATGAAGCAACCGCATTTGCAGACCCGGAAAACGAACATCAAATCCAGCTTGCAATGAGTGAACTTACCAAAGGAAAAACCGTTTTGATGATTGCACATAGACTCTCGACAATCAAAAATGTCGACTTTATATATGTTATAGCCGACGGAAAAATAACGGAGCAAGGCACACATGATGAGCTTGTAGCAAAAAACGGACTTTACAGCGAAATGTGGACGGAATATAATAATGCATTTATTTGGAAGGAGGTAAACTAATCAGCTATACACTGATTAGTTTACATAATGAAAAAATATCTACAAAAAACTTTTGCTTTAACAGAGCTTGGAGCAAGCGAGCTACTAAAGGCAAGCACTATCACTGTATTTATCAACATTGTGATAATGGCTGTGAGTGGTATCTCCTACTATTTCATACAAGATACATTACTGCCAATTTTAGAGGATACTGCGCCTGTTTACACCGTTTTAATATATGTCGGTTATGCGATCTTTATATTGTTTTTACTCGCTGTGCTTTACTATTTCCAGTATAACTTCTGCTATATTTCAGCATACGAAGAAAGCGCAAACATGCGAATTTCTCTTGCTGAAACGCTTCGTAAACTCCCACTCTCTTTCTTTGGAAAAAAAGATTTGTCCGACCTCACATCAACTATCATGAGTGATGTTTCGATGATGGAAAATGCCTTTTCACATTTTATCCCCGGGTTTATCGGTTCGATTATCTCGACAACAATAATGGGAATAGGCATGTTTATGTTTGACTGGAGGCTTGCGCTATCGCTTACTTGGGTAATACCAATTTCATTTATATTGTGTATTGCAAGCAAAAAGTTGCAAGACTATTTTCTTTTAAAGACAAAAGCTATACAGCTTACATATCTTGATAAAATTCAAGAATGCCTTGAAAATGTGAAAGATATCAAGGCAAACAACAGAGAGAATGCACACTTAAAAATTATGGACGCGCATTTTGAAAAGCATGAAAACATGAGTATGAAAGCGGAATTCGTGACAGGAATATTTGTCAGCACAGCCCAGATGATACTAAAGCTCGGCATTGCTACAACTATGATAGTGGGTGTAACTTTGCTTGCTACGGGCGAAGTTTCGCTTTTAACTTTCCTTGTGTTTTTGATGATAGCTTCAAGGATATATGACCCGCTTGCAGGGGCACTTATAAATCTTGCCGGAATTTTCATCTCGCTAAAAAGTGTTGAACGAATGAAAGAATTTGAAAACACAAAAATCCAATCGGGCAACCATGAAATGTCGCCGAACGGCTATGATATTAACTTTGAGAATGTTAAATTCTCTTACGGCTCTCAAGAAGAGACGTTTGGCTCTCAAAAAGATACTTTTGGCTCTCAAAAAGAGACATTGGATACAAGCGAAACAGTTTTGAACGGTGTTAGTTTTACGGCAAAACAAGGGGAAGTTACAGCCCTCGTTGGCCCGTCGGGGGGCGGCAAAAGCACCGCAATGAAACTCGCCGCAAGATTTTGGGATGTTAATGGCGGCAAAATTTCAATAGGACAACAAGATGTATCCGAAGTTGACCCCGAAACGCTTCTAAAAGAAATCTCGATAGTTTTTCAAGATGTCACACTTTTCAATAATACAGTCATGGAAAATATCCGCATAGGCAGAAAAGGCGCGACAGATGATGAAGTTATGGAAGCTGCGAAAAATGCGCAGTGCCACGAGTTTATTATGTCTATGCCGGACGGATACAACACCCTTATAGGCGAAAACGGCTCTAAACTTTCGGGTGGCGAAAGACAGCGATTGTCTATTGCAAGAGCGCTCTTAAAAGATGCGCCTATAGTTTTGCTAGACGAAGCGACTTCCTCGCTTGATATTCAAAATGAAAGCAAGGTTCAAAAAGCAATATCAAAACTCACACAAAACAAAACGGTTATCGTAATTGCTCACAGAATGAGAACTATAGCGGGAGCAAATAAGATTGTGCTTTTAAAAGAAGGCAAGGTTTCCGCCGAAGGTTCACACAGCGAAATGCTTAAAAAATCAAGCGACTATGCAAATATGATTAAATTGCAAACCGAGAGTGCGAATTGGGTGCTTTCGTAAGAAGAATTTAGTTGGAATTGCACTTAAAAATAAATCATAATTGGTTTTAAAAGTTTCAGTCGTTATGTATTTCATGTTTAGGTTTACGTATGTTTGGGGCGATTGGAATAGCAAATATTATACAAATAAAGGAGTTGTTTATGGACAATAAAAAACTAAGCGGTGTTCCCGACACCTTATTTATCCCTCTTATGGCACGCATATACATATCAAAGAGGTTTCCCGAGTATTTTTATGATGAAAAGGCGTTAAGCCTTGAAGACAGCATACCGCAAAACGTAATAACTGAAAAAAGCAGCGAATATGCCATGATGGGGTCTGCTTCGAGGGCGATTAATATGGACAAAATCGTCGTCGATTTCGTTCATATTAATGATAAAAGCAATGTTGTTTGCATTGGTTGTGGGCTCGAAACTATGGCATTTAGGCTGGGCGATATATCAGACAAGGCACATTTTTATGAGGTCGACTTTCCCTCTGTAATTGATAACAGGAAAACTGTTTTAGGCATACTTCCAAACGAGACTCTAACTCCGGGCAATGCCAATGAGCTTGATTTTTCAAAGCATATGGACTGTGCTATGCCAACCATTTTTGTTGTTGCCGGAGTTTTTCAATATTTTAAAGAGCCTGAGGTTTTAGCCCTTATATCAAAGCTGCAAAGTCAGTTTAAAAATGCTGAAATTCTTTTTGACGCCATCGATGAGTATGGCATCAAATACGTTAATAAATATGTAAAAAAGACCGGCAACGAAAACGCAATGATGTATTTTTACATTAATAGTCCAAAAGAATTTGCCGCAACGGCGAATATAACGCTCATATCGACAAGTGGTTTTTATGGCGGTATTTCAAAAGAACTTCGCAAAAAGCTAAAACTCTATACAAAGATTGCAACTAAGATAGCGGACAACAAAATGCACGCTATGATATTGAGATATAAATTATAAAGGCGGCAAAATAATGGCAGATAAATACAAAGCTCATACAAATCGACAAAAAATATTTTTCGAGGTGATTTTATGGAACTGAATTTATTTTACTCAATCATGGGTGTGCTTGGTGGCATAGTCTGTGCTGTTGGAGATATTCTCCTTGACTTAAAAGGCAAAGATAACAAAAAAGTCGGAAAATCCCTTGTGATAGAATCAAACTGGGTGAAAATGGCGAACTGGCGATTTAAGTGGTCAATTCCGTGTGGCTTTTTTGGTTCTTTTATGTACAGCTTGGGTGTTCATTCGCTCGGCAGGCAAATTCAAAATCATAGCGAATTTTTGTCGGAAGCCCTGTTTTTAACCGCTGCGATTATGGCGATGTGTGGTTTTTTTATTCACAGTTTCATATGCATAGCACCGATTATCTACAAAGCCGTACTAAACGGTAAAAATGAAGATTTAGCAGAGCATACAATAAACGAACTGTTATCGGCAATAAAAATCATATTCGGTGCGCTGTTTGCTTTTTTACTGCTCGCACCGACAAGCATTATAATTTACTGCATTTTAAACGGATTTCTCGATGTCCCGACATATTTCGTTTTGTTAAATCCGATTGTTTTTTTGTTTGTGGGACTTGCGTTCCGTGCGATAAAAAGAGATTGGTTTTATGATTTGCCATCAATTATTATGCCGAGTTTGGGAATTGGTATGTTTGGAGTTATTGGTATAGTTAATCTTGTATAAAAGCGTATAATACCTAATTATACGCTTGACAGTTTTGCAAAAATTGTCAATTTTGACACTGTAACCTTGAAATAATCCTTGCTGAAAAGGTTGAAACTATTTTGAGTCGAGGTATCCTCTGACGTCTCTACCATTTGTAAAGAACTTATCGCTTAAACAAAGCAAAATCCGAACTCATCTCCAACTGAAAAAATCAGTCGGGACTGTTTCGGATTATTTATACACTTCAGCACTCTAAAATTCAGAAGTCCATTCACATCTCACAACAAAAGCAACTCAACACATGAACGTAAAAGCAATTACATCCATGATGCAAAAAATTGATTTTAACAAAGATCACCAACTAAACAACAGTTACCCTGAAACAGCATAATGTTAATCCTACCAAGAAACTATCTTTGAACTCTGCCGCTTCCGTCACCACCTGCTAATGCTTGAACTTCGGAAACACTTACACGATTAAAGTCGCCGTCTATGCTGTGCTTTAAACAACTTGCCGCAACCGCAAATTCTAATGCTTGTTGTTTGTCTTGATAGGAATTGAGGCCGTAGATTAAGCCTGCCGCAAAACTGTCGCCACCACCAACGCGGTCTATGATGTCGTTTATCATATAGTGTTTGCTCATAAAGAACTCTTTGCCATCGTTTAAACAAGCAGACCAACCGTTTATATCGGCGCTTTTGCTCTCTCTCAATGTTATAGCAATCATTTTCATGTCGGGATAAGCTTGCAACACTTTGTTTCCAAGTTGATAATATTTTTCTCTATCCAGTTCACCGCTTTCGACATCGACGTCAAGCGTGATTTCTAATGACTTTTGAACATCTTCTTCGTTGGCTATTGCAACATCGACGTATTTTGCAAGCTCTCTCATGACTTCGGCTGCACGTTTGCCGTATTTCCATAGATTTTTGCGATAATTCAAGTCGCACGAAACAGTTATGCCACGCTTCTTTGCTTCTTGAACGCTTGTAATTGACAGCTCCATTGCAGTTTCAGAGATTGCCGGAGTAATTCCTGTGATGTGAAACCATTCAACGCCTTCGAAAATCATGTCCCAATCGAAATCGCTAGCTTTAGCTAATGCAAGAGAACTGTATTCTCGGTCGTATACAACCTTGCTTGGTCGT
>CAYJLO010000116.1:0-6548 GCA_964370835.1 uncultured Desulfovibrionaceae bacterium | reverse complement strand
AGCTATAAATTCTATTTTTTACTTCCGTTTAAGTGCTTTTTCAGTGTCGACTATTGTAAATTCGACAGTTCTCTCTTACCAAGGGATACCCCCAAGACAGAACCAGACATATGCGAGTAAAAAATGGACGCATATATGACCCTCAATGTCAAAATTACAAACCAAAGAAAGCATACCACCAGTGAAATTTTCCCTTTAAATCCATGCGGCATTTTTTGCCGCCACTATTTTGACAAAAAAAATGTCCCCAAGACCCCAGCGCCTTGAAGACATTTTGCACCCCGGAGGGAAGTCTGTGGCTCTTTTTACAGAGCCACAGATCTAAATTTTGTATTAACCGCCAATGAGGTTCATGGCCATACGTGGCATGGAATTGGCTTGACCAAGCATTGCCACAGCAGACTGTGTCAAGATTTGGTTACGCACAAAATTCGTCATTTCCATGGACACGTCCACGTCAGAAATACGAGATTCGGCGGCAGACATATTTTCCGATTGAACTGTCAAGTTATTAACAGTGGACTCCAAACGGTTTTGCAAAGCACCAATGTGAGCTCTAATCTTATCCTTAGAGACAATGGCGTCATTAACAGCCACAAGAGCTGCCTGAGCTTGCGATTGAGTCGACACGGTCATACCGGCAGTGGCGCCGCTATTGCTACCAAGACCCAAAGCAGAAGAAGTACTATCGCCAATACGCACATAGTAGTAGTCTTCAGCGGAGTCGTTCATGGAGCCAAAATGCACCAAGAGCTGACCTGTTGACTTAAGCTCAGTACCATTGTGTGCGCCGGACAAAGAACCGTCAAGCAACTTCACACCGTTAAAGTCGGTGGCATTGGCAATACGAGTAATTTCAGAAGAAATAGCTTGATATTCAGATTCAATCATCAAACGTTGTGTTGAATCATAAGTACCAGTGGCACCTTGCTCGGCCAATTCCTTCATACGGATAAGCTGAGCATCAATTTCAGCAAGAGCGCCGTCTGCTGTCTGCAATAAAGAGATAGCATCGTTGGCATTTCTCACACCTTGATTCAAGGCAGTGATATCTGCACGCATAAGCTCGCGAATGGCAAGACCTGCTGCATCATCGGCTGCGCCGTTGATACGCATACCAGAAGACAAGCGTGCGGTAGAAGTGCTTAAATTTCCGTAATGATTGTTTAAGGTGTTAGCAGAATTAAGGGCCATGGCGTTGTGATTAATTGTAAGTCCCATAACATTCCTCCATGAATGTTTGACAGCCTGATGGAGCTTTTATGCGCGATTGCTTCCTTGCAATCTTCCATCGACAGTAGCCCGAAGGCTTTATCTGTGAATTTTACACGCACATACTGTGCGCATCCTCAAAAACAGCAAGTGAAATGGAGTTTCTGGGCACCCCACTCGGCAAATATTGCCTAGTTCACTTATAATAATAAAACGTGCAAAAAATATGCCTCTAAAACATCTTTAAGATCGTTTTACTAAAATAATTTTAATTAGTTACATTTTCAAGCTTCACCCTAAAGTTCTTCCTCAAACTACCGATAGGACATGCGAAGCTTTGTTTATAAAACTCCATATCCTCATTTCTCATTTATCTATTCGGCAATTTTTTCTTAGTAAAGCTTCCACCGTAAACACTTCGCATCACTACCCAACCATAAGATTTAATGCCATGCGCGGCATGGAAGGAGCCTTACCAAGCATGGTCATGGCAGAATGAGTAAGCGTGCGATTTCGAACAAATTGTGTCATTTCTGCAGCCAAATCAGCATCAGAAACATGCACATGGGAAGTTTGCTTAGCCAAACCTTTTATATGGGCAAATTGCTCATCGACAACGTCTAGAGCACCACCAGCCATCTGCAGTAAATACGTGATAGTACAATTTCTTGTAGCACCTTGATTCAAGGCGCCAAGATCAGTACGCATAAGCTCACGAATGGTAAGCCCGGCGGCCTCATCGGCAGAAAAATTAACGCGAAGACTGTTAAACAAACGCCCCATGGACGTTTGCAAACTTCCATAGTGAGAACCTAAATCGTTCTGTGTCGTGGCGGGCGTTAAATTAGTATCAATATAATGCCCCATAACATTCCTCCTTGAATGCATTGCAAAATCTAGCAAAATTACACCTTCTTCCATGAAGGCAGTATGAACTCATACTTTCTTATCGGCAAATTTTGCCTAGTCTTTAGGGTAGTGGGAAAATTTTGCCTACTTTTTTATTTTGCGCTATAAGCTTGCTTAGCCACGCACGGTCATGTACCTTGCCGTGCAGGTAAAGAACCTTGGAATAGCCCCTTAGCATGCTACCAAGCAAAGGAAAAACATGTCGACTCAAGCAAAACAAAATGCTCTTTCCAGCCTACATATTAGACAATATAAGGGCCAAAAGAAAATTGCCATGCTCACAGCCTACGATTACCCCTCCGCCGTTTTGGCTGATAGGGCTGGCGTAGATATTTTATTGGTGGGCGACTCTCTAGGCATGGTCGTTCTGGGACAAGAAGACACGCTTCCAGTAACCATGGACATGATGTTGCACCATTGCCGCGCCGTTGCTTATGCCCAGAAAAGATCGGAAGCCAGAGCTCTTGTGGTGTGCGATATGCCTTTTTTAAGCTACGAAAAAAGCGTAAAAAGCGCCCTTAAAAATGCAGGCAAACTCATGACCCAAGGCGGTGCCAGGGCCGTAAAGCTCGAGGGCGCATTCGCCATTTTACCGCAAATTCAAGCCTTGGTGGCAGCTGGCATCCCCGTCATGGGGCATATTGGCCTTACACCACAGCGCGTTTCCACCTTGGGCGGCTACAAAGTGCAAGGTCGTACCGCTCAGGCGGCCAGTCTCCTTTTAAAAGAGGCCAAAGCTCTTGAAGATGCAGGGTGTTTTTCTCTTGTGCTGGAATGCGTACCGGAAGAAGTGGCCGCCAGCATAACCAAAGAGCTAAGCATCCCCACCATAGGCATTGGTGCAGGGGCACACTGCGATGGACAGGTTCTCGTCTTTCACGACATGTTAGGCCTCAACACGCAAAGAACACCTAAATTTGTAAAAAAATACGCCCACATTGCCGACACCATCACAGAAGCCATAGGACAATACGTGCACGAAGTGGAAGAAGGACATTTTCCACAGCAAGAGCAAACCTTCTCTTTGCAAGAAGACGAACTGACCTTATGGCAACAATATATGGAGAAAAAATAAATGTTTCGCACGCCCGTGCCTCGTGTGGCAGCCATCCACGACCTCTCCGGTTTTGGTCGCACTTCTCTTACCGTAGTCATGCCCATTCTTTCCACCATGGGCATTCAGGTTTGCCCCATGCCCACAGCGGTACTTTCTACGCATACAACAGAATTTACTGACTTTTCCTTTTGCGACCTAGCCGCAGAAATGCGTCACTTTTTAAACCATTGGCGCCAGCTTAACCTTTCGTTTGACGCCATTTATTCCGGTTTTTTAGGTTCTCCAGAACAAATGGAAGTGGTGGAAGAAACCATCAAGTACTGCAAAAAAGAACAAGGCGTGGCCGTCATTGACCCCGTATTGGGCGATAATGGAACATTGGACCCCACCATGACGCCAGAAATGGTGGCTCGTATGCGTAGCCTCATCTCACACGCTGATTGTATTACTCCCAACCACTCCGAAGCTTGCTGGTTGTTAGACATGCCTTACACGCCCCGCATGACCGTAAGCCAAGCCCGTGAACGCCTCGTGGCCCTCACAGACATGGGCCCGCAAGTGGCCATCATCACCTCTGCGCCCATCAGCACCAATGACCACACCTGCTCCGCCGTGGCCTACGACTCTGAGCAAAAACGTTTTTGGCGTGTGGACTGTCCTTATATTCCGGCCTTTTATCCCGGAACAGGTGATTGCTTTGCCTCCGTCCTTACGGGAGCCCTTTTACAAGGAGACTCCCTACCCGTGGCCATGGACAGGGCCGTGGACTTTGTCACCATGGGCATACGTGCCACCTTTGGACACAATGAACCCAATCGCTACGGCATACTTTTGGAGCGAGTTCTCGACTCTTTACGTGGCCCCATCAGTGCCGCCAATTATAAACTTTTAGAAGAAGAAGCATAATGACTACAGCACAAAGCCTCCCCATTGGCATTTTTGACTCCGGAGTGGGAGGATTAACCGTTTTACGCGCCATTCACGAAGCCTTACCACATGAAGATTTGCTCTATCTTGGCGATACAGCGCGCTTACCCTACGGTACAAAAAGTAAGGATACTGTCACGGCCTATGCTCTACAAGCTGCCGAAAAATTGGTACAAAGGGGCATTAAAATGCTGGTCATCGCATGCAACACAGCCACGGCGGCGGCCCTGCCTGCATTACAAAAAGCCTTTTCTCCCCTACCTGTGGTGGGAGTTATTGAACCTGGCGCCTTGGCAGCCGTACAAACAACACAAAATGGCCACATTGCCGTGGTGGCCACAGAAGGCACCATCAATGGCCTAGCTTACCATAAAGCCATCACCAACTTGCGCCAAGATGCTCGCGTCACGGGACAAGCTTGCACCCTTTTTGTGCCCCTAGCCGAAGAAGGATGGATGCATGGAGAAATAGTGGAAAGCGTGGCCAAGCGTTATCTGGAAGATATTTTCCAACATGACCAAGAAGACACTCGCCCAGACACACTTTTATTGGGTTGCACCCACTTTCCCCCCTTGCGCCAAGCCTTATCAAATGTGGTGGGCAAGGATGTACACATTGTGGATTCAGCCGCCACCACTGCCGAAGCTGTGCGTAAGGCTCTCACGGTGCAACACCTGCTTCACCCCAAGGAAAACGAGACCTTGGGGCATTGCCACTTCATGACCACCGATGACACTGCACGCTTTGCAAGGGTCGGTTCCCTCTTTTTGGGGCAAGAATTACAAAAAAATGACGTCGAACATATGGACTTATAGCTCTCTCTCAGTATACAATATCTTTCGCTATTGCCCTTGCAATGTCATTTTAGCTTCATAAGGACGCAAGTATATGGTTTACACTCCCATATCCATGATTCCGGGCCCCACCCAGGTGCCTGCTTTCATACGCCAAGTGCTGGCGCAAGATTTTGGACAAAACGAAGAAGATTTCCTTCCCCTGTATACAGCCACGAACACTCTCTTGGCACAATGTATGGGCACCAAACATTCGGTGATTACCATGACAGGCGAAGGAATGCTTGCACTATGGGCAGGATTGAAGAGCTGTCTGCGCGCTGGTGACCGCGTGCTCTCAGTGGGAACAGGCGTCTTTGGCGACGGCATTGGCGATATGGCTGCAGGATTAGGCTGTACAGTACATAAGCTATCTTTTCCTTATGACACCACCATCTCCGATTTTGATGCCATAGAACAAGCCATTGTGGAATTTAAACCCCATATGATCACCGCTGTGCACTGCGAAACACCTTCGGGCACCTTAAACCCTGTGGACAAGTTGGGAGCTTTAAAGAAAAAGCACGGCGTGCCCTTGCTTTACGTGGACGCAGTGGCGAGCCTTGGCGGCGTGCCCATACACATGGACGCATGGAATATTGATATTTTACTGGGCGGCTCACAAAAATGCTTTTCCACACCGCCCAACATATGCATTTTAGGGGTGAGCCCTGCCGCATGGGAAAAAGCTGAAGAAGTGGCTTATGCCGGATATGACGCCCTGCTCCCATGGAAAAATGTACTTCAAGAAAATTTGTGCCCCTACACTCCCTACCCTCAGGGAGTAGCGGCCTTACATACTTCCTTGCAAAATCTCTTGCAAGAAGGCTTAGACACTGTATTCGCACGCCATGAAAGCTGCGCAGCACTGTGTCGTCAAGGACTTGCAGATCTTGGCATAAAACTCTGGCCCGTGCCAGGAGCCATAAACTCACCCACCGTCACAGCGGCCTATATACCACAAGGCTTTAGCTGGGAAAACTGGCGGAAAGCTTTGTACTTACAAGGCCTTCAAGTGGGTGGATCTTTTGGCCCCATGGGCGGAAAAGTGTTCCGCATGGGACATATGGGAAGCCAAGCTCAAGTTGAGCTAGTAAAACAAGGACTTGCGGCAATAGCAAATGTTTTACAAACTGGCCCGTAATGGGTAAAATTACAACAAGAGTGCATTTGTTGTTGACAAATTGCCTAGCTTTTTCTAAAGCATGGGTTGTCATCATTTACAAACCCTTTTTCCTCTTTTCGGAGAAATGACATGACAAAAGCAGAACTGGTTGAAAAAATTTATGCGAAGGCTGGCCTTCCCACAAAAACCATGGCTGAAAGTGCCTTGGACGCTGTGATTGCCTCCGTACGCGAAGCTTTAGCCGAAGGCGAATCCGTCACCTTCACTGGCTTTGGCACCTTTAAAGTAAGCGAACGCGCTGCCCGTAAGGGTCGTAACCCTCGCACAGGCGCAGAAATCGATATTCCTGCCAGCAAAGTTGCTAAATTTACACCAGGCAAACAATTAAAAGACGCCTTAAAATAATTTTCTTGGGGGAATCTCCCCCATACGCGGAGGGGTGGCAGAGCTCGGTTTATCGCGGCGGTCTTGAAAACCGTTGAAG
>CAYJLO010000115.1:0-6879 GCA_964370835.1 uncultured Desulfovibrionaceae bacterium | reverse complement strand
TAATCCTCACAATGAGGGCCACCGAAGTGGCGGGCAAGAAAAACTTTATTTGAACTTGCGATGTTTATTCAGTGAGCTCAGTATAGCAGACTGAATGAGGGACGCAAGAGAAAAAATCTAATTTTTTAAAATCTTCTTACAAATTGAAACGATATGAGTGCAAAACACAGGAAAACAGCAAAGGAATCTACAAAAGATTATTCCATAGGGCTAGACATTGGCACGAACTCTGTAGGCTGGGCAACCAGTGACGAGGAGTTTAAAGTCATACGTAAAAGCAGCAAAAGCCTATGGGGCACACGACTCTTTGATGAGGGGCAAACTGCGGAGGCGCGACGCTTGTCACGCACACAGCGCAGACGTGGAGCGCGCAAACGTGAGCGCATAGCCTTATTGCAATCACTTTTTGCAGATGCAATAGGGGCTGTAGACCAAGGCTTTTTCCAACGTCTCAAAGATAGCTTTTTCTTCGCAGAGGATAAGGCTGTCCATCAGCCTAATACCCTATTCAATGATGATCAATACAAAGATAAACACTATCACAAGAGCTATAGCACCATCTATCACTTGCGCCACGCGCTGATGACATCAGATAAGCCAGTGGATATTCGCCTTGTTTATTTGGCAATTCACCATATTATCAAAAATCGCGGTCATTTCCTGATGAAGGGTGAGAGCCTGAGCGACGTGAAGGATTTTAACATCTGCTGGCAAAATTATGCCCGAGTTGTAGAGGACATGTACGAGGGTGATTCGTTTTCACTGTCTCATGTGGACAGTGCGCAGGTTGCTGAGATGCTGACATCGGAACATTCTCAGAATGACAAAAAGAAAAAATTGACACAGCAATTTACCCATTCATCATGGGGGAAATCTCATAGTAAACGAGTAGAAGCTTTAGTTAATTTGATTTGCGGAAGCCCTGCAAAGGTGCTTCAACTCCTCTCCAGTGAACCTGATGATGAAGAAGCTCTGAAGAAGGTGACAATATCTTTCAAAAAAGATGATTATGATACGAAAGCCCCAGAATGGTTGACTATCATGGGCGATGATTTTCATCTGATCGAGGTTGCCAAAAGCGTATATGACTGGAGCGTTCTCTTCCATATCCTCAAGCATAGTGAAAGCCTATCCGAGGCGAAGATGAAGAGCTACGAAAAGCATAAGACAGATTTGCAACTCCTCAAACAGGTGATGAAAGAGCTTGGCAAATCTGCTCTGATGTTCGGAGATCCAACTGCAAAGAAAAACAAAAACTACAGCTCCTACGTTGGATATTATAAAAAGGGTGGGAAAAAACATCGTTGTGATAGCTGCTCATGGGATGATTTTAAAAATTTTATTAAAACCGCAATTGATAAGTATGATACCCCAGAATCTCAGTATATTTTAAATAGTCTAAAGCAAGATGATTTTCTTCCCTTGCAGGTGACAAAGGACAACTCAGTCATACCTAATCAGGTGCATTTGGAAGAGCTAAAAGCCATACTCTCCCTTGCGGAGAAGCATTACCCCTTCCTCAAAGAGAAGGATGAATACGGTAGTGTGAGTGAGAAAATCATCAAATTGATGCGCTTCCGCATTCCCTTTTATGTTGGCCCTTTAAATGATGCTCATAAAAAAGAAGGCAACGAGGGCTTCTGCTGGATTGTGCGCAATGACCCATCCAGTAAGGAAAAAATCCTGCCTTGGAACTTTGATGCGCTAGTGGATAAAAAGGGCAGCGCAGAGCGATTCATGGAGCGTCTGAGCAGCAAGTGCAGTTACTTACCCACCGAGGATGTATTACCAAAGAGTTCCCTCCTATACCAACGCTTTATGGTTCTCAATGAGATTAATAATCTCACTATTCATGGGACACGAGTATCGGTGGAGCTCAAGCAGTTGATCTATAAAGAACTCTTTGAAACGACAAAGAAGGTGACACGTGCGGGCTTGCTTAAATTTTTGAGAACTAGAAGCATCATAAAAAGGGGTGAGGAAGGATTAGTCACTGGAATAGACGAAGAAATCAATGCTAACTTATCCAGTCTAGTGACGCTAAAAACAATTTTTGGCGAAAATCTCCCTGATGCAAAACTGCTGGAAGAGCCAATCCTTCTAATTACCAAACTAGGCATGGACGCAGACATGCTAGAAGAGCGCATGAATGATTTGCTTAAATTACCTAAAAAGCAGATTAAACAACTATGCGCTTTGCAGACGGCGGGCTGGGGTCGTTTGTCAGCTCGCTTGTTGTCGGATATTCATGCAGAGGGACAGCCTAGCATTATTCAGTCTATGTGGGATACTCAGGCTAATTTGATGCAGTTGCTGGGGGCAGAGCATGGCTATGGAAAACTAGTTGATGAATACAATGACTCTTGCACGACTAATACGCAGAATGATTATCAGCAGGTGGCAGAGCTTTTCCTTCCCCCTGCTGTCAAGAGAGGCGTGTGGCAAAGCATCAAGATAGTAAAAGAGGTAGTGAAAATCATGGGAGGTAAAGTGCCGAAGAAAATTTTCATTGAGGTAGCACGTGGCGCAGAGGAGAAGAAACGTACCATTTCTCGCCGACTGCGCTTAATCAATCAATTTGAATATAAAGGATTACTGGATTGGGCAAAGCGGTTGGCAGTTCTCACCGATGGGCAGCTCAAGTCAGATAGACTCTACCTCTACTTCTCCCAGATGGGGAAATGCATGTACACGGGCAAGGATATTGATATTAACAAGCTGGGTGTGGACTACGATGTAGACCATATCCAACCCATTAGCAAGACAGGTGATGACAGTTTAGATAATCGCGTCCTTGTACTCAAAACAGAAAACGGTCGCAAGTCTGATAATTATCCCATAGAGGCTAATATCAGAGCTGCGCAAGAGACACGTTGGAAGAGTCTAGAAGAATTAGGGCTTATCAGCAAGCGAAAGCTAGATCGCCTTGTGCGTAACACTGCGCTGAGTGATGAGGAACTAGCAGGCTTTATCAACAGACAGTTGGTCGAGACACGCCAAAGCACAAAAGCAGTTGCGCGTCTTCTAGAAAGCATTTATCCAGAGACACGTGTTGTTTATGTGAAGAGTCGTTTAGTATCTCGCTTTAGACAGAATAATGATTTTATCAAGATTCGAGAACTCAACGATTTACATCATGCCAAGGATGCTTATCTTAGTTGTGTTGTGGGGCAAGTCTATGATGAGAAGTTCACGCGTGATGTGTTCCGTTTTGTCAAGGATAGGGAGAAATATAATCTCAAGGAGGAAAAGATTTTCGCCTTCGATCTACAACGTCGAGGAAAAATCATTTGGAAAGCAGGCGAAGAGGGCAGTATGCGTCAGGTAAGCGCGATGATGGCGCGTAATGATATTATGGTGACGCGCATGGTGCAGATTGAGACAGGTGAGTTTTTTAATCAGAACGCGTCTAGTAAACGAGATGGACTGTTCCCTATCAAAAAATCTGATAATCGCTTGATGCGTACTGATAGATATGGCGGTTTTGATAACACTAGTGGAGCTTACTTCTTCTTGGTTGAACATTCTCAGAAAAAGAAGCGTATTCGTAGCATGGAGTTTGTTCCTACACTTCTCTTACCTTTGATAGAAAAAAATCCTGACGCCCTTTGTCAGTATTGCGTTGAACAGTTAAGTTTAAAGGATCCGAGAATTATCGTGTCTAGAATTCCAATGAAAAGCACGCTCAGAATTGATGGATTGCCATTAACATTATGTGGACGTGGTGGTAATAGTTTGATTTTTAATCATCAACTGCAATTCGTGCTAATGGATGATTTGATGATCATATTAAAGAAGGCGATACAACTCAATGCAACAATTAATCTAAAAAATGGTGATACAAAAGATATGGATTATTTGCTAAAAAAGAACGATTTGAAGGTATCGGATATGGTGATTCTTTATGATTGCTTGTTAGAAAAAGTAAAATGCTCTATTTATAGACTTATTTCACCTTCACCTTTGGAAAAATTGCTTGCTTATAGAGACGATTTTATGAATCCTATCGTTGAGATAAATGATGATATAGAGGAAATAGAGAGTAAATCAAACCAACTCGCTCGTCAATGTAGCAGCTTGATAAAGATATTGTATTTCTTTCAATGTAACGCTGCGTTGGCGGAAGTGGGAGGACACAAGATGACTAGAATTAGGTACTCAAAGAATATTACTGGTAAAAAGGAGGTTATTATGATACATCAATCTATCACTGGTTTCTTTGAAAGTTGCATTAATTTGCTTGAGTTATGAGCTGGAGGATTATCATCATCAGTGGTGTAGCTAAGCTGGATTTACAGCTTGGCTTCATCATGGTTAGGCAAGAAAAGCTGACGCGCATTCACATTAGTGAAGTGCATACCTTGATTATAGAATCAACGGCTGTTTCTTTGACTGCGGCTCTGCTTCAAGAGTTGATGATACAAAAGGTGAAGGTTATTTTCTGCGATGCAAAGCGCAATCCATCAGCGGAGCTCATACCCTATTATGGAAGTCACGATAGCAGCTTGAAGATACAACAGCAAATATCGTGGGCAACAGAACGGAAGGAGCAAGTTTGGGTGCAAATCATCAAAGAGAAAATCATCCAGCAGAGCAGGGTCTTAGAATATAGAGGTAAAGAAAAAGAGGCACTCATGCTACAACAGTATGCATCGGAGGTACAAGTACAGGATAGTAGCAATAGAGAAGGGCATTCTGCAAAGGTCTACTTCAATGCCCTCTTCGGAATGCAGTTCAAACGTGGTGCGGAGGGTGTGCTCAACTCTGCCCTTAACTATGGCTATAGCATTTTGCTTTCTGCCTTCAATAGGGAAATAGCTGCGTCTGGTTACCTTACACAATGCGGTCTCGCTCATCGCAGTCGTTTTAATCCCTTTAATCTAGCGTCTGATTTGATGGAGCCGTATCGTCCATTAGTTGATAGAGTTGTCTGTCAATTAGAGAGCGATAGCTTTGGGCGTTCTGAGAAGGATCAGCTGGTAGATATTATGCATCAAGAAGTCTTTATTGAGGAAAAGCGGCAGTTGGTTCATCGGGCTATCAATCTCTATGTACGCTCCGTTTTTGATTCGTTAAACACAGCAAGTCCACTGAGTCATTATAGCATTAACCATGATTGAAAGACTGAGATTTATGAGAGTTATTGTTTTATTTGATTTGCCTATAGAGACAAGTCGGGAGCGTAAAATATATGCACGCTTTCGCAAATATCTCATCAAGAATGGATTTTATATGATACAAAAATCTGTATATTGTAAGATGGTGCTCAATGGCAGCAATGCTGAGGCGGTTAAAAAGAATTTGAGGCACAACCGCCCCGAGAATGGTCTTGTGCAAGTATTACTTGTGACGGAGAAGCAATTTGTACGTATGGAGTGCATCACTGGTGCCAGTGAAAGTGATGTCCTATCAGATACGAGAACGCGCGTTGTTTTATGATTTTATCTCATTTAGAGTTTAGCGAACCCATTGTATTGGATGAAAGTTGCCCAACTGTATGGGTGATTGAGAATCCGCGGCTTTTCAGGCAATGGGTGCAGATGCTTATCTTGCAATGCGCGGGAGAAGAGGGGGATTTTGTGCTCTCTCATGAGAATGAAGTCTGCAATTTTGAAAAGCAAGTCCATCTGGTCAGAGATATACTCTTCGACTCAGAATTAGAAGATGATGTTAATAGAGCTTTGCTTAAAAGACTAGAGCAATTAGCACGTAACGAATATGTACACGAGACTCAAAAGATAGAGCAAGCCTTACTAAAATATTCTGACTTGATATGCCAAGACTTGAGTGTTGATTTTAACAGTGCTGATTCTATTGATATTAGAGCCCTTGTTAAATTACTGGAGATTAGCCCAGATTGGGAGGATGAACTCTTGCCACGACTTTGTTCGCAAATGCGTTTGGCTCAGGATTTTTTGCACAAGGAGCTTCATATTCTTATCAATTGCAAATCTTATCTTAGCGAGGAGGAGCTACTGGCATTGTACAAGGAGTACGCGTTGCATCAAGCAAGACTTCTGCTTATTGAATCCCATCAGTCACCACCCTTGAACGAAGAGCAACTTATCATTATAGATAAGGATCTCTGCGAGCTCCGTTTCTCTTCTCCTTATCAAGCGAAGCTTGAGTAAGTAAAATGCACCGCACGTGCGATACATGCCAATGATACAAACTGATTCGCATGTAAAATCGAATATTGACAGCACCCGAAAAATAAGCTATACTCTTCTCGTAATGTTTAAGAGTCATTTATTAACATGCATCGTGAGAGGCGCAGACGTGCGCCCTTTCTCTGCTTCTTATGCCCAATTTGAGGTTTGAGAGCGATGTCATTCAGTAAGGCTCTAAAACTTGCTAAACTACCTGTAAACTCTATGTAAAGTTTGAGAGCGATGTCATTCAGTAAGGCTCTAAAACTGATTAGGTTAAGGAAACTTCCTGTAGATGGTTTGAGAGCGATGTCATTCAGTAAGGCTCTAAAACGTCATCAACTCTCTTCAACTGCGAGCAATTGTTTGAGAGCGATGTCATTCAGTAAGGCTCTAAAACCTTGCCGGCCTCCGACTCAGGCTTCGTAGCGTTTGAGAGCGATGTCATTCAGTAAGGCTCTAAAACTCGCGCAGTGCCTACTATTGCCTCTGTGTAGTTTGAGAGCGATGTCATTCAGTAAGGCTCTAAAACCGCTCTGGACGACGGAAAAGGAATCGACCCGTTTGAGAGCGATGTCATTCAGTAAGGCTCTAAAACATTCACGCGCTCCGACCTGCCTTGGATGACGTTTGAGAGCGATGTCATTCAGTAAGGCTCTAAAACGGTCAATTTTAGGGGTATTTTTTTAAATGTGTTTGAGAGCGATGTCATTCAGTAAGGCTCTAAAAC
>CAYJLO010000114.1:0-6925 GCA_964370835.1 uncultured Desulfovibrionaceae bacterium | reverse complement strand
GTCAAACCATTGAGCGAGTATTTGCCGACGCAAAAGAAAAACACGCTATGCGTCACCCTTATGTCAAGCTATAACTAAAATATTTCAAAAACAAAACCTCAAGCTAATTAATTAACTTAAAGTTTTATTTGTATTGTATCATATCATAAAACAATACAGATATTAATAATTTTGAAAAAGTAGTGGCATTTTTAATTCTGTTGTTTCAATTTGAACCCATCAAAATTCTTAATATACCTTATAAATTCATCTTTAAATTTATAATTCTCACTATTGAGAATATCTTTAATGGTTTTAGATCCATATGCATAAAAGAAAATTGATGTTTCTGGCGACTTTTGGGCATCACCTAAAATCCTATCAAACGAATGCAGCCTATTATTAATATAAATTAAAACTGCATCTGGCCTTATATTTGCCAAACTTGTATCACATATAACTATATTTATTTTATATTCACTGTCTGGTTCATTGTCACTTTTTTTATTTAATGGCTTGTAGTTATTAATATATTTCTCAAATTCACTTGCTTTCATATCATCTTTTTTGCATTCTCTCAAGTATGTTTTCATTTGATTTATATCAAATTCTCCTACAGCACAAGTATCTTTACCGCTATTGAAATAAGCTTGAAATTCAGCATAACTTTTCCAAATAGCAAGTTTCTGAATGCTTCTATCAATTAATTCCGCAACCTCATTTACTTTGTCTTTATATTTCATAAATAGATTCCAAATGGTATCATCGCACACTAACTTTTTTTCTATGCTTTCCACAGAAAAGTACTCAGAAATGAATAATTTATCATAGTTTACAACACCATTATCATTTTCATTTAGAAGAGAAATATTTTTTATTGATTTTACTAAAAGATCACTTTCATATTTCACTTTATGGTGAGAGTATATCCATGTATGTAGTGAGTTTCTTGATGAAATAACATTTTGTATTATAGGTATTCCAGTTTTTTTGAAAACTAGGCATAGTTCATAATTATCACTCGATACTTTGTTTAATGCTAATGCGAATGAATTGATCAATCTATTTGTATCCACACTAGTGTTATCATAGCCAGATATTTTTGAATCTCTAGAAATATAATCAAGCTTATCTACATCTATTGATGAGTTTAAAAGTTTAATCAAACAATTTTTATAATCATTTTCTATACTTTTTTCACTATAAAGTGCGCCCAATATACAACGAGTTAAAAAACAAAAATCTATATTGTTTCCTCTCAGATCTGATTTTTTTCGTGCTAATTCATTTATTATCTCTTGGAAATGTTTAATAATTATTATGCAACTTGCTATTTCATGGGGTGATGGTTTTGATTTTTTACAGTCATTTTTAAAAGTTTCGTGCTTCTCATTGATATTTGTTTCTATTAGCTTATCCATTGTAGAAAAGAAAATATCTATGATATGAAGTTCTTTTACCTCGCATTCCTGATAGAAGTATTCGAAATATTGCTCTAGTGTATGCGAAAATGGTGAATGCCCTATATCATGAAGTAGAGCTGCCATTTCAAATGTAAAATTAAAACTTTTACGCACTTTCTTTTTGGGATAATTTTCCTTACGTATTTTCTTTGTATCTATTTTAGCATTATCTGTATCATTATTAATGACGATGACTTCAGAGTTATTTATAGCACTAATCGCCATTTTAGCTAAATGGTACGTTCCCAAAGAATGAACAAATCTATCATGTCTTGCTGAGGGATATAAACATCTCATACTGGTTTGCTCAATACGTCTTAATCTTTGAAAATATTTGCTATCAATTATTTCTCTACAAATGTCAGGCTCAATTTCAATATAATTGTATAAGGGGTCTTTAATAATTTTACTTGTAATTGAATTTTGATTTAAATTATTATGTTTACTCATAGTAGTGCCTGTCCTTTCTAATACATCTTGAATTAATTGATTAGATTTTTTATAAGGTGATTGATCCCATTTATATATTCATCTGTTTGTTTCCTCTTATACACATGTATATAAGACGGATGATGGACTGGAATATAGTAAACCCCTTTGTGTTCAATGTATTTAAACTCAAAGCCATTCCATTTATTAAATTTTATCTTTAAATGTCTCCCAACAGATGAATAAACTTTTTCTCCTAATAGAAACACTAATTTTGGTGATAGTTCATTAATCTCTGTAAACAAA
This sequence comes from uncultured Desulfovibrionaceae bacterium, assembly GCA_964370835.1. Lineage (GTDB taxonomy): Bacteria > Desulfobacterota > Desulfovibrionia > Desulfovibrionales > Desulfovibrionaceae > CAYJAD01. Next base: position 4,748 of record CAYJLO010000114.1, on the reverse strand, counting down.
TGATTCACACAGTCTGAAATTTCACTCTGACTAGGGTATCTTAGCTTACTCTTATCATTAAGTGGAACACATTTTACAATATTAGTTTTATATGTTCCAATATTCTCGAATTTATCTTCTATGCGCTTAATTAATTGACCAGTATTTGTATGAGGTGCTAATGGTATTTCATCACTTACAGTCGTTAGCTTTGCTGATAGACCTACCCAAAAAATTTGACACTCTTTACTACCATCAAGAAGTGGCTCTTGATTTATACATAATGCGCATTTTTGGCATTTTCTAATTTTTTCAATCATATTTATTCTCCGATAGTTTTTGCGTTTTTATGATAAAATCATTTAAAATTTCGTCTGGCTCAGAACTGAAATTTCCGAAATCAAAGTTAAATTGATTTCTACCTTTAAATTGGCTTACAGAGTCTGTAAATTTACATTTATGAATTTTTATTCCACTATTTATAATTTCATTATATATTTGTGTACCATGATAAGGTCTGAATTGGAAAACACTTACTCTAAAATTACCAACCGTTTTTTCTGAAATATTTTTTATTTTTTGAGCTAATTCAAATGTTTTATTGAAATCGTCCTTTGTTTCATTAGGAAAACCATATATAAAATATCCTTTCAAATCGATTCCATTGCTTAAAATTGCTGTTGCTGTGCTAATAACATCTTCAATAGTTCCAGATTTATTAATTCTCTTTCTGATATCTAGCGAACCAGATTCTATGCCCATAAACAATTCTTTGCAACCAGAATTCGACAACTCTTGTAACCTAGCAAAATCATTATTTATAGATAGGGCGTGAACCATTCCACGCCAAGTTATGTTAGGGAATGAATTGAAAATAGCTATTGCAGTATCAAAGCTCTCGTTATTTCGTAAAAATAAGTCATCTAAAATCCGAATTGAGCTTACCTTTGGATACAATTGTATAATCTCATTAATTTGTTTAAAAATACTTTCTCTGCTACAAAGTCTTACGGTTACATCTTTATTAAGACTAGTAGCTCCTCCACAAAAGGCGCAATTATATATACAACCCCTAGATGTAATAATAGAAGCTTCTAATTCTCCATAATGATTTGTTATTATTTCGTCCTTCAAGAATTTTCGATTTAACTCTATGTCGGATATATCCTTGGGGAAATATGGAGAGTAGTTATCCACCCTATAAACATTTTTGTTCTTATTGCTAATTTCAGCTTTCTGAATACAGTTTTTAGCTACTATAGTGGGAATAATAAATTCTCCTTCACCTATAATAATATTAATATCGTTAGAAGAATCCCACTCAAGAATTTCGTTAAATATATTTTTCACTGCTTGTCCACCTATGAAGCATTTGCACTTAATATTTATATTTTCAAAAATGTATTTAACAATATCGTAGTTTTGTGTAAAAATATTTGCACTTAAAAAATCGGGTTTCTTTTTGTTAATCATTTGAATAATTGCTTGTACAGAAATCTCTTCCTTTACACAGTCAAATATTTCGACTTCTACATTGTTTAATTTATCCAAATAAGTTGCTATATAGCCAAGTCCAATAGGCGGTAAATATTGTTCATTTTCAGCAACCTTATCCCAAAAAATTGGTGAATTTAATATTAAAAACTTTTTCACAATATAAATTCACCTCTTTCTGATATTATAGTTTGGCAATATATGATATAATTTCATGCATATTATCTTCAGCACTATTGTGATTAGTTATTACTTCAACATTGAATCCAATATCGGTTAAAATATTAACCCCATCATTTAAATATTGAATTTCTAGCAAAGTTTGATTGCCTACTTCAAACCTAGTGAGTTCTTTACGCTCTGACAGACGCTTTTGGATGACATCTGAATCAGCAGTAAGGGCTATTTGTAGGTCTGGTATAAGTATATTACTATTTGTATTTAATATAAATTCTACATCTACATTATCAATTCGTTGAAATATTAGTGATGATAGTATATACCTATCAGTAATTACTGTTTTTCCTTTTTTTAGCATTGGTATGATTGTATTTTCAATATGATGATATCTATCTGTTGCAACCAAACATGCTACACCTATTCCAGTATTTGTTTCTGCATATTTCCTTAAAAATATGCCCAATTCAGTTTCAGTGGGTTCTTTAGTTATACAAACATCGTGTCCTAGCTTTTCCAAGTTTTCTTTTAGTTTAGATATTATAGTTGTTTTTCCCACTCCATTTGGTCCATCTATTGCAATTAATTTGCCTGAATATTCATTTTGAATCATTGCATTCTCCTTATAGTGTGACGCTAATAATCGAAAAAACAATAGTGCCTATATATTATCTTTAAACAAAATGTAAGTTTCTACATCTAATGCATCTGCAATTTTTTGTATATTATCAAGCGAAATGCTTCGCTTCAGACTGTCAAAAAAGGTGTACACTCTAAAATGTTGCACAAAACCGCAATAGAGTTTGTAGGGATTGTCAAGTCAAGTGCAACAAAAAAAGGTTAGCAGGAGAGTTCCAGTTAAGACACTTGCGAGGTCTGATATTAATAATCGATTGAACAAAGGCAACATATTCATCAGTAGCAGGTGGCAACAATTTTTTTCGAGGAAAAAATTGGCGAATTAAACCATTGGTGTTTTCATTGGTTCCCCGTTGCCAAGGTGAATAAGGGTCACAATAATATACTTTAGTGCCATGTAAATTTTGCTCGATAGTTTTCCAATCTGAAAACTCCATGCCATTGTCAACTGTAAAAGATTTTCGATATTTTGCTGGCATATCTTTAAATGCTTTGCTTATTGCATCAGTCATCGTAGCAGCTTTTTTGTTTGGCATTTTAACCATAATCAAACATCTGCTTTTTCGTTCAACAAATGTCGCAAGGTGGCATTTACACTCATCTCTCAAAACTATTGTATCTAGCTCCCAATGTCCGAAGTTATCACGATTTTCAATTTCTTCGGGGCGAGTATTAATGTTTTTAATGAGTGAGTTTCCTGCATTTACAGGTATATTGCTTTTGTTTTTGAATTTCTTTGCATAAAATCTTAATTTCTTTTCATTCTCTTTTGAAAACATCTTATTATTTATTGCTCGATAAATTGTTGTAGTGCAAACCTTATATTCTTTGGGCATTGTATTTGATATCTGCTCAGGTGAAAAGTATTTTTCTAATCCTTGCTCTACCATTTGAAATGCAGTAATATCTATTATTAATTTAGGTTGATTTACAGAGTTTTTTCGTCGCTTTGCAGCTTTTCTCTGTGCCCCAATTGCATTATATCCATAATCTCTGCTTGGGTTTCTTTTTAGCTCTCGGCTTATTGTAGACTTATGAACTCCTATCATTTGTGCTATTTGTGTAATGCTCATTCCTTTGTGGTAAAATCTATCTATACTTTTTCTATCCTCTATGGTAAGATGGTAGTAGCTCATTGTAGTTATTTCCTTTCAGATGTTGGTTTAGTCACTTTCATCTTACCAGAAATTACTGCTTTGAGCTATTTATTTTTTGTTGCACTTCACATTATAATCTACCGGGGATGGCGTCCTCGACATCCCGTTTTTAGGAGATTTGTGGTGATTTTTCGGGTCGTCGAGGACGCCGACCCCTACATTCCACCTATTATGTTTGTGCATTTTGACGAAACACAATTTTGCAATAGGGGTTTTTCGACACCCTGAAGCGAAATGCTTCGCTTTTCTCTTTCAATAGCACAAATATAGGTTCTGTGCAAACTGGCTTTTTCAGCTAAAGCTTCTTACGACAGACCTTTTTCAGTTCTATATTTTCTTACATTATGAGCAAAAACTTTCACTATATCCATATCTACACCTCTCCTAGTATATCATTATACGACTAAGTAGACAATAAGTAAACAGACAATACGTTACCTGCTAGAATTATTTTATATATTCTAACTAAATATCACTTTGTTTTATGTATACTACACAAATGAACTCTGCAATAAATTCGCTTATAGCAATCTTGCTTTCTCTAACCTTAACATAAAAATTATATTTTTCACGAAGTTTATCCATTTCATCAATCTTACACTCAATCTCAGCGATAGCGTCTGTATTATCTGTTTGAGCATCAACCGTTTTTCTATATTCCTCGGCAGACATTTCACCTAAACAAACTTTTTCATAACAAGACCTCTTGAATGAATTGACTTCAACATCTTTCTGATGTAATTCATACATCGCTTTTCTAAGTTCCTGTTTTTGTGTAGACATACGCTTAATTGTATCAGAATTGTTAGTGATAAACTCAGTTATTTCTTTTCTGATTTTATCGTAGATAGCACTTTCTCTAATATACATACCCTCACAACTACCTTTGCCTTGACGATTGTTAGTAATACAAGTGAAGAAATGCCAATCAGCATTGCCAGTGCCTTTGCGCCTCTGCATTTTACCACCACTCGTCGATGATGTGCGAATACTCGTCTATTATCATTTAATTATCTTAGCTATATTGATGTCCATGTCCATTTCCTTGAATACTGTTTTGATTTCCATTGTTGTTGCCACCACCTTGGTTTTGACCATTTCCATTGCCGTTTCCATGTCCTTGTGGGAGCATATCTTCATCTAAAACTCCATAGTTTTCTATCATCTCGCTAATTACTTTCATCGGCAAATTAGCAATGTCCTCAACCTTTGCATTTGGATTTATCTCTAAAAGTTCTAAATATGCGCGATACTTTCCAAAAGATATATCATTTTCTAAAGCCTGTTCTTTTAGTTCCATAT
>CAYJLO010000113.1:0-7060 GCA_964370835.1 uncultured Desulfovibrionaceae bacterium | reverse complement strand
CCACCATTGGCAGAGGCATCGGCAGAGGCAGAGTTGCCAACGAAGTCGCCTGTGAGCTTGCCAATATCGCCCGTGTTGTATAACGCGCCTCCACGGACCTCAAACAGTCCTTCTCCGTATTTTAGACCCAAGAAGCTGCGGGTGAAGTCCTGCTTTTCTCCACTGTGCTCTAGTCGTTCATTGTGGCTGGAGTAGGCGTAGATGTCGCCAAGGTCCGTGAGGGTGACCTCTTTTAAGCGAAGGACACCGTCCGTCTTTTCCCATCGGAAGTTCTTGCGGACAGCTAATACTCCGTCGTCTTCGCTGGCTTGATCTCCGAGGGGGCTCTCGAACACGACATTATTCAGCTGGCTTTTGTCCGCAGCTGTGTCAGTGTCGTATTCGTAGGTCGTGACAGTGAATACGCCTGCATTGGCGGCCGTGGTGGAGACTAGCTTGTAACCCGCATTGGGATCGTATTCTCCACTATGCAAAATGTGAATACCATAGCTATTCTCAGTCTGAGTAGCCACCGCCCATGGGCTGTATTCGCCGCTGATTGTCATACGAAGCGCGTTTGAGTAGTCCTCAAAGCTTATCATTGTAGCCCCATCTTCCCAAGTGATGAGATCGTGCCTAAAGCTCACTACAAGCTCGTCTACGTAGTTAAAGGTGATTGTATCAGTGATTTCGAGCCCCGCAGAGCCAGTGAAGTGCAGCGACCCATCTAGGGTGAGGCTACCCTCGCCTGTGATAAGGCTGTTAAGAGTAGCAGTACCGCTCAGCGAGAGAGTGACAGCTGAGGCCACATCAATCATCCCTGTAGCGTGATATGCAGCCTCGCTGCTCATGTCCGCCAGCACGTAGGTGTCGCCTGTGCCTGTGATGGCACTGTTCAATTCACCGCCCTCAATGTAGAGTTCGCCATTGTTTGTGATGCTATTACCCGTACCCAATGCGCTGGCGTTAAAGGCATTTACTCGTGCAGGTGCTTCGATAGTGAGAGAGCTGCTGCTTAGCTGCGCCGATGTAGAAAGGAGATCATCACTAGCAAACTCACCCAGCTCTAATGTGCCCGCATGCACGGTGATGTTCTGGTTATCTACAAAGCTGTTAAAGGCAACGGTAGAGAATGGCTTCTTTTCTGCGGCTATTTCCTCCTCTGCACCATTGCGGCCGCTGTTGATGTGTATCGTGCCTTTAATAAAATCACCATCAATACCATCATTGACGACTATACTATGTGTATCGTAGGCGTTAAAGCGGAGAGTGCCTGCGTTGCATATGGCTTCGTAGGTCTTCGTCGTACCACCATCGTTACTGGTGTAGTTCCCCGTGAATTGCATGCTGCGCTCAAGGGCAAGAAAGCCTATTTGCCCGCCAATTTCATTAAAAATCGCGCCACCTTTGGCAGAGGCAGAGATTTCGGCATCGGCATCGGCAGAGGCGGTGGCTGAGACCGAGGCAAAGTTGCCAATGAAGTCACCTGTGATGCTTGCTATCGTGCCACCCATAATATAAACCGCACCACCTGATGCAGTGGCAGTGGCATCGATCTTGCCAGAGCCAGAGCTTTCGGCATCGGTAAAGTTGCCAATGAAGTCACCTGTGATGCTTGTTATCGCCCCACTCTTAATATAAACCGCACCACCACGGGCAAAGGCAGAGGCAGAGCCAGAGTCAGAGCTTTCGGCATCGGCAGAGGCGAAGGTAGAGTTGCCAATGAAGTCGCCTGCAATGCTTGCTATCGTGCCACCCCCAATATAAACCGCACCACCTTCGGCACGAGGCTGGGCGGTGCAAGTCGGAGAGCCTTGGGCAACAGCATCGGCAGAGGCGGAGGCAAAGTTACCAATAAAGTCGCCTGTAATGCTTGTTATCATGCTACCATTATTATAAACAGCACCACCTCTGGTAAAGGAAAAGGCATTGTTAGTGGAAAAGGCATAGGCAGAGGCAGAGTTGCCAATGAAGTCGCCTCTTAGCGTGCCAATGTCTCCCGAAGCTAACAACGCGCCACCATAGCTCAAAGTCTGTCCTTCGCCGTATGTCAAACCTATGAAGCTGCGGGTTATATCCATCTTTTCTCCGCTGTGATCCAGTCGCTCATTATGGCTGGAGTAGGCGAGGATATCGCCATCCTCGATGAGCCCTACCTCCCTTAGTATGAGTCGCCCACTCGTCTTTTCCCAGCGGAAGTTCTTGGCAGCAGCGAGTACTCCATCCTCTTCGCTGGCTTGATCTCCGAGGGGGCTCTCGAAGACGACATTATTCAGCTGGCTTTTGTACACAGCTGTGTCAGTGTCGTAGTCGTAGGTCGTGACAGTGAATACGCCTGCATTGGCGGCCGTGGTGGAGACTAGCTTGTAGCCCGCATTGGGGTCGTACTCTCCACTATACACAATGTGAATACCATAGCTATTCTCAGTCTGAGTAGTCACCGCCCATGGGTTGTATTCACCGCGGATTGTTATTTGTAATGCCTTTGAGTAGTCCTCAAAGCTCATCATGCTAGCCCCATCTTCCCAAGTGATGAGATCATGGCTAAAGCTCCCCACAAGTTCACCTACGTAGTTAAAGGCAATAGTATCAGTAATTTCAAGCCCCGCAGAGCCAGTGAAACCGAGTGATTCACTAAGGATAAGGCTGCCTAGATTAATTGAGACAGAGCTACTCACGGCATTTCGAAGCTCTAACGTGCCTGTGCCTGTGATGTTGTGGTCAAGCTGAGAATTAGCGATACTGAGCGTTGCGCCTGCTGCAATACTGCTCTCAATGCCAAGCTGATTGATGCCTACCTTTGCATTCTCTATAATACTAAGCTGTCCATCCCCTGTGATATTGCTGTTAAGAGTAGCACTGCCGCTTAGCGTGAGGGTGGCAGCCGAGGCTACATCAATGGTCTCGGTGCTGAGATACGCAGCCTCGCTGCTCATATTTGCCGTCACGTAGGTGCTGCCTGTGCCAGTGATGGCATTCTTTAATTCTCCACCATTAATGTAGAGCGCGCCATTGTTCGTGATGCTATTACCTGTACCCAACGCACTGGCGTTAAAGGCATCTACTCGTGCATTTGTGTTAATTGTGAGCGAGCTGTTGTTTAGCTGCGCCGATGTAGAAAGCAGGTCATCACTGGCAAACCCACCCAGCTCTAATGTGCCCGCATACACGGTGATGTTCTGGTTATTTACAAAGCTGTTGAAGGCAACGGTGGAGAAAGTCTTGTTCTCTGCGCCTATTTCCTCCCCCGCACCATTGAGATCGCTGTTGATGTGTATCGTGCCATTGCTGCCATCAATACCATCATTGACGACTATACTATGTGTATCGTAGGCGTTAAAGCGGAGAGTGCCTGTGTTGTAGATAGCTTCATAGACCTTCTCTGTTCCGCCATCGCCACTGGTGTAGTTCCCCGTGAATTGCATGCTGCGATCAAGGGCAAGAAAGCCTATGCTACCAGCGACATTATAAACCGCAGCACCAGAGGCATCAGAACCGGAAGAGGCAGAGTTGCCAACGAAGTCGCCTGTGATGCTTGTTATCGTGCCACTCTCATTATAAAGCGCAGCACCAAAGGCAGAGGCATAGCCATAGGCAGAGTTGCCAACAAAGTCGCCTGTGATACTTGTTATCGTGCCACTCTCATTATAAACCGCACCACCATAGGCATCAGAATCGGAAGAGGCAGAGTTGCCAATGAAGTCACCTGTGATGGCTGCTATCGCGCTATCTGCACCACTATTATAAACCGCACCACCAAAAGCAGAGGCAGAGTTGCCAATAAAGTCGCCTGTTATCGTGCCAATGTCTCCCGTATTATTTAACGCGCCCCCATAGCTCTCAGTCAGCCCTTCACCGAGACCCAAGAAGCTGCGGGTGATGTCCACCTCTGCGCCGCTGTGTTCCAGTCGCTCATTGTGGCGAGAGTAGGCGTAGATGTCGCCAAGGTCCGTGAGGGTGACCTCTTTTAGGCGAAGAAGGCCGTCCGTCTTTTCCCAGCGGAAGTTCTTGGCAGCAGCGAGTACTCCATCCTCTTCGCTGGCTTGATCTCCGAGGGGGCTCTCGAAGACGACATTATTCAGCTGGCTTTTGTACGCAGCTGTGTCAGAGTCGTAATCGTAGGTCGTGATAGTGAATACGCCTGCGTTTTCTGCCGTGGTGGCGACTAGCTTGTAACCCGCATTGGGGTCGTACTCTCCACTATGCAAAATGTGAATACCATAGCTATTTTCGCCCTGAGTAGCTAGAGCCCATGGGTTGTATTCGCCGCTGATTGTCAGACGAAGCGCGTTTGAGTAGTCATCAAAGCTTATCATTGTAGCCCCATCTTGCCAAGTGATGATATCATAGCTAAAGCTCCCCACAAGTCCGCCTACGTAGTTAAAGGTAATAGCATCAGCAATTTCAAGCCCCGCAGAACCAACGAAACTGAGTGATTCACTAAGGGTAAGGCTGCCTAGATTAATTGAGACAGCGCTACTCACTGCATTTCGCAACTCTAGCGTGCCTGTGCCAGTAATGTTGTGCTCAAGCTGAGAATTAGCGATACTAAGCGTTGCGCCTGCTGCAATACTGCCCTCAATGCCGAGCTGATTGATGCTTACCTTTCCATTCTCTTGGATACTAAGCTGTCCATTCCCTATGATATTGCTGTTAAGAGTAGCGCTGCCGCTTAGCGTGAGGGTGACAGCCGAGGCTACATCAATGGTCTCGGTGCTGAGATACGCAGCCTCGCTGCTCATGTCTGCTGTCACATAGGTGCTGCCAGTGCCAGTGATGGCACTGCTCAACTCACCACCCTCAATGTAGAGCGCGCCATTGTTCGTGATGCTATTGCCTACACCTAACGCACTGGCGTTAAAGGCGTCTACTCGTGCATTTGTGTTAATTGAGAGAGAGCTGTTGTCTAGCTGCGCCTCTGCGGCGGGCAGTCCATTACCACCAGCGAAGATGCCCAACTCTAATGTGCCCGCATGCACGGTGATTTGCTGGTTTTTTACAAAGCTGTTGAAGGCGACAGTGGAGAAAGCCTTGCCATCTGGGACAATTTCATCATTTGCTTCATCAAAACCATTGTTGATGTTGATGAGTTGATCATTTGCATGACGCTCACCACCATTAATACCATCATTTACAACGATGCTGTTTATATCGTAAGCGTTAAAGTTGAGGATGGCTTGGCCGTCGCTTTGCGAGTTGTCATTGTAGATGGCTTCATAGCTTTTTGTTGTGCTATCACCAGATATAGTAAAGTTACCCGTGAATTGCATACTGCGGTCAAGGGCGAGAAAACCTATACTGCCAGCATAGTTTACAATCGCCCCTCCTTGGGCAGAGGCAAAGGCAGAGGTAATGGCGGAGGCTTCGCTAACTACAGAGTTGCCGATAAAGTCACCCGTGATGTTTGTTATCGTGCCCCCATCGTTATAAATCGCCCCACCTCCGCCATAGGAATTGGCTAAGGATAGGGCAGAGGGAAGCGCAAGGGCTGAGGACTTTGCAAAGGTGGAGTTACCGATGAAGTTGCCTGTGATGCTGCCTATCGTGCCCCTATCGTTATAAATCGCCCCTCCACGGGCTCTGTTTCCAACATAGGTTCTAATATCGCCAGAGGCAGAAGAGGTATCGGAGGAAGAATTGGAAGAGGCAGAGTTGCCAATAAAGTCACCTACGATGCTTGTTATCTCATGGTAATTATAAATCGCCCCTCCTAGGCCAAAGGCATCGGTATAGGCATCGCTAACGGCATCGGCAGAGTTGCCGATGAAATCGCCTTTAATGCTCCCTATTTTGCTCTGACTGTAAATCGCCCCTCCACGGGCATTGGTCTGAGTATAGACTACGTTAGAGGGATCGATATAAACATTGGTATAGGCATAGACAGAGTTGCCGATGAAGTCGCCTGTAATGGTCTCTATCTCGCGACCATTGCTATAAATCGCCCCTCCATAGGAAGCAGCCGAGGCGCTGTCAAAAAGAAAGGCAGGGTCAGAGGCATCGAGAACGGAATAAGTAGAGTTGCCGATAAAGTCACCCGTGATGTGCCCTATCGAGCCGTCGCTATAAATCCCCCCTCCTTGGGAACGGGCAATAGAATAGGCAGAAACAGAGGCAGAGTTACCAATGAAGTTGCCTATGATGTTATCTATCTTTTGATTGTTATAAATCGACCCTCCATAGGCACTTGATCCACCATTGGAATCGGCAGAGGCGGAGTTAGAGTTGCCAATGAAGTCGCCTTTAAGTGTGCCTATTTCTCCCATATTCGAGTAAGGCTCTCCCGTACTATTTAACGCGCCTCCACGGGTCGTAAACAGTCCTTCTCCGTATTTCAGGCCTACGAAACTGCGGGTGAAGTCCTGCTTTTCTCCACTGTGCTCTAGTCGCTCATTGAGGCTGGAGTAGGCTGTAATATTTGCATCAACTTCTGTTGCTGGCTCTAGCGCTAAGCGGATAGTAGTCTTATCGGTTTTTGGATTGATGTTCTTTTCCTCCCACTTGAAGTAGGTGAGCGCATCTAACACGGGTTCTTCGTCTCCCAGTATGTCTCCAAATATCACATTGTACTGCACTGGCGTGTATGTGCCAGTCACTGGATCGAAGAGGTATTTTGTGATGTTAAGCAAGCCGAGCTCTACGCCCGCTATCACTTCTTGCAGCTGGTAGGCAGATGGATTGGGGTAAAGTGTGGAGTCAAACAGATTGAGCTCTGTGAGGGTGCGTGTTGTAAGCTCTTCCCTGCTCTCCGCTACGCCCGCAGCATTGGCAGAGGATATAGTATAACTTGATACAGAGATAATAGCAGCGATGAGTGCAGCGCGTAGGCGTGATGGTAGATGTAGTTTCATTGCTTGTTTTTCTTGATTCTAGCTGGAAAGGGTGAAAATGACAAGCTAATAGTTGCGAGTTGATAAGCTTTGTTGATAAGCTTTTGTGTCAGTATGAGGGCAGAAAAAACCCTAGGCACTCACGGGGGGCCTAGGGTTTCTTGGGTGATGTGGTTGTGCTTATTTCTTGAGCTGCTCGGCCGTCGCTGGCTTGACGTTGATGGGGATGCGCATTTCTGGCAGGCCTTCGGCTC
>CAYJLO010000112.1:0-7085 GCA_964370835.1 uncultured Desulfovibrionaceae bacterium | reverse complement strand
GGGGGGCGCGGAGGAAAAGATCCTTTTTTCAAAAAGGTTTTTTCTTCCCCCACAAAAAAAGAATTACTATTTCTTTAAAGCTTCAGCAACGGTTTTACCAAACAAGCCGAGCTCTTTGATGACGGTGATGCCGGCATCTTCCATGGCTTTAATTTTATCTTCGCCGCGGCCTTTGGATCCGGAAATGATGGCACCAGCATGGCCCATGCGTTTTCCTGGAGGGGCTGTGAGGCCGGCGATGAAGCCGAAGACGGGCTTGGGATAGTTGGTTTCTTTGATGTAAGCGGCGGCAATTTCTTCGTTGTCGCCACCGATTTCGCCAAGCATGCATACGGCATGGGTTTCAGGGTCATCGCGGAACAGCTTTAAAAGGTCGATGAACTTCAGGCCGGGTACGGGGTCACCGCCCATGCCAATGACGGTGCTTTGTCCAAGACCCTCGCTGGAGAGCTGATGTACGGCTTCATAGGTAAGGGTACCGGAACGGCTGATGAGCCCAATATTACCTTGTTTGTGGATGTAACCGGGTTGGATACCGATTTTGCACTTGCCTGGGCTGATGAGTCCTGGGCAGTTGGGGCCCACAAGCTTTACACCCTTGGCGTTGAGGTGAGCTTTGGCGCGAACCATATCAAGCACAGGAACGTGTTCTGTGATTATGACAACAAGCTCAATGCCAGCGTCGGCAGCTTCGCATGCACCGTCAGCGCAACCGGCAGCAGGAACAAATATAACGGAGGTATTGGCACCGGTATTTTCCACAGCTTCTTTCACTGTGTTGAAGATGGGCACGCCAAGCACTTCTTGACCGCCTTTACCGGGGGTAACACCGGCCACAATGTTGGTACCATATTCCAGCATTTGTTGCCCGTGGAATTGGCCTTCACGGCCGGTGAGGCCCTGCACCACCACACGGGTGTTTTCATCAATAAGAATACTCATGTGGTCTCCCTTATGCTTGTTTGGTCAGTTCAGCAATTTTAGTGGCGGCATCGGCCATGGTGTCTGCAGTAACAATATTCACGCCGCTGTCGGCAATGATTTTGCGAGCCATGTCCACGTTGGTGCCTTCCATACGAACAACCAAGGGCAATTGCAAGTTCACTTCTTTTACTGCTTGTACTACGCCTTCGGCCACGATGTCGCAGCGTAAAATACCACCAAAGATATTGATGAGAATACCGCGAACATTGGTGTCAGAAAGCATGACTTCAAAGCCTTTCTTTACCATTTCCACATTGGCGCCACCGCCGGCATCGAGGAAGTTGGCAGGCTCTGCACCGGCTTGCTTAATGGCGTCCATGGTGGCCATGGCAAGGCCAGCACCGTTTACCATGGTGCCCACATAGCCGTTGAGGCGCACATAGTTTACGCCAAGCTGTGCTGCTTTAAGTTCAAGAGGGTCGGCTTCGTCGGGGTCTTCAAGAGCTTGAATGTCAGGGTGGCGCTTAAGGGCGCTTTCGTCGAAGTTCATTTTAGCGTCAAGAGCTAAGATATTACCTTCACTATTCACAGCTAGCGGATTGATTTCCACTTGGGTGGCGTCTTTTTCCACACAAAGCTTCACAAGGTTGGTAATGAGGGCAACACCTTGACCCACTTGAGCAGGGGTGAGGCCGCATCCAAAGAGTAATTCACGAGCTTGGAAAGGCCAAATTTGATGTGCACCGTCGAGGCGAGTGGTGAAAATGCGCTCGGGGTGCTTTTCTGCCACTTCCTCAATATCCATGCCACCATCTGGGGAAGCCATAATGGTGAGGCATTCTGCGCTGCGATCAAGAACAACAGCAAGATATAATTCTCTGGCGATGTCGGTGCCTTGCTCTACCCAAATTTTCTTAACCAATTGGCCTTCGGGGCCTGTTTGGTGGGTTACAAGTTGCATACCAAGAATAGCGCTAGCTGCGTCTTTTACTTCATCTAAGCTTTTGCACACTTTAACGCCGCCGCCCTTACCGCGACCACCGGCGTGGATTTGTGCCTTCACAACACGAACGGGACCAGGCAATGTTTTGGCAATTTCTACGGCGCCTTCAACGGAAGCTGTTACGCCACCTTGGGGCACAGCTATTCCATAAGCTGCCAAAAGTTCTTTGGCCTGATACTCATGAATGTTCATAATACCATCCTACAATTTTCTTAAGGGGTTAACACCTATTTTATGGGAGGGAGTGAAAACTCCCCCTATCTCCCATAAAATATTACTCAAGATTAACTTAATCCGCCAGCGGCTTAGCCAATTCCACACCAAGGTGCAGGGCTTTCTTATTATTTTCGTGGAAAGCGGCAGGGAAGCGACTTGCAAGAACGCTTTCGCAATCTTCTACCGTTACCACCTTAGTTAAAGTAACGAGGGCTCCAAGCACAACAACGTTGAGGGCCTGAGGCTTGCCAAGGGTGTCCATGACCGCTTGGTACATGGGCAAGTCTTTTTGAATGGCATCAATTTTGGGAACAGATGTTACCAATTGGCTATCAAAAAGCACCATGCCACCGGGGCGGATGAGGGGTAAATATTTCCCCATGGCTTCGTTGGTGAGTGCTACCACATAGTTAGGTTCATTTACCTTGGGGTAGTAGATGGGGCCATCGCAAATGATAACGTCGGAGCGAGTGGCACCGCCGCGTGCTTCTGGACCGTAAGATTGGGATTGCACAGCATTATGGCCGCCATAAATGGCAGCAGCGTCAGCTAAGAGGATAGCTAAGGAAATAACGCCCTGCCCACCGGAACCAGACAATAAAAAACGTTGTGTATCCATGTCTTACCCCTGAACTTTCTTAATAAGTTTAGCGTATTGTTCGCAGTATTCAGGCTTTTCTTCTTGACGGAAAATGCCGCGAGCAATGAGGCCTGGGTTTTCTTCAAGCTTCTTGGAACCAAGGGGAGCTGTGCCATCGCGATAGCTTTCCATAAGTTCCACAGCGCCACCAATTTTATTCTTACGACCAAAGTAGGTGGGGCATTGGGACATGATTTCAATGACAGCCACGCCTTTGTGCTCCATGCCCTTTTTAATGAGAGATATACACTCTTTGGCATGGAAGGTGGTGGAACGAGCCACAAAGGTAGCACCGGCACCAAGGGCCAATTCTACGGTATCAAAGGCCGCGTCGATGCTCTTATAAGGAGATGTGGTGGCAAGAACGCCTTCACCAGAAAGTGGTGAATACTGACCACCTGTCATGCCGTAAATACGGTTGTTCATGACGATGATGGTAAGGTCAATATTACGGCGGCAAGCATGGATAAAGTGGTTACCACCAATGGCTGTGGCGTCGCCGTCACCCATGGGAACGATGACATTGAGCGATGGTTTGGCCATCTTTAAACCAGTGGCACAAGCCAAAGCACGTCCGTGCATGGTGTGCATGGTGTGGAAGTCACAGTAACCGGAAATACGAGCCGAGCAACCGATACCGGATACCATGGACATGTCGGAGTTATCAATGCCAAGTTCATCCACGGCATGTAAAATGCTGTTTAAGATGGTACCGTGACCGCAACCGGGACACCAGATGTGCGGAAAGAAGCGTTCGCGAATATATTTTCTAAAAGCCATGTTAGAACCCCCTACCTTCGATGGTGCGCATAACAGCACCAATATCCTTAGGATTAACCAAAATGCCGTCCATGCGATTCACAAGGAAGACACGGTCAGGGTTCACAGCAACGCGCTTTACTTGCTCTTTCATGTGACCCATATTCATTTCAACTACGAAAATATTTTTGGCGTTTTTGGTTTTTTCACGCACCATTTGAGCTGGGAAAGGCCAAAGGGTTTGTAATTCCAAAAGACCAATTTTATCGCCCTTGGCGCGGCGTGTTTCCACAAGCTCACGGGAAGAACGAGCAGATGAACCGTAAGAAACGATAATATGCTCAGCATCTTCTAAGTGATACTCTTTCCAACGAGCCAATTTGTGGGCACGGTTTTCAATTTTGTCCACCAAGTGGTGGATGGCAGCGTTAACCACTTCGGGCTTTTCGGTGGGGAAGCCAAAAATATCGTGGTACAAGCCAGTTACGTTATAACGGTGTTTGCCGCCAAAGTCAGAAATGGGCAAACGGCCGTCTTCGCGTGGCAAGTAAGGGTGATAATTGAAGCCTTCTTTTACCTTGGTGTGTAAGCGTTCTACCACTTCCAATTCGCCCTTGGGGGGAATCACAAGTTTTTCACGCATATGGCCTACAACTTCGTCAAGAAGTAAGATAACAGGGGTGCGGTAGGTTTCAGCAATATTGAAAGCTTCAACGGTGATTTCAAAGGTATCTTGAATGGAAGATGCAGTCAGAACCACTTTGCTGTGGTCACCATGAGTGCCCCAGCGAGCTTGGTTTACGTCGCCTTGGGCCACTTTAGTGGCAAGACCTGTGGAAGGCCCAGCGCGTTGTACGTCCACAACTACGCAAGGAATTTCTGCCATACAGGCATAACCAATGGCTTCTTGCTTTAAGGAAAAACCAGGGCCAGAAGTGGCTGTCATGGATTTGGCACCGGCTAAAGATGCGCCACATACAGCACACATGGAAGCGATTTCGTCTTCCATTTGGATGAAAGTGCCACCATGTTTAGGTAACTTTACAGCCAATTCTTCAGCAATTTCAGTGGAAGGGGTAATAGGATAACCAGCAAAGAAAGAAACGCCGGCATATAAAGCGCCTTCGACACAGGCAGCATTGCCTTGAACAAAAACGATATTGTCCTTACTCATTATGCCACCTCATCCTTTTTGGCCTTTTTGACCTTTTGGCTTTTATCCACGGTAATGGCAAGGTCTGGACAGTACAGCTCGCACATGCCGCAGACAATACATTTTTCCACATCATGAACAGCCTTTTCGTGCTGTAAACTTAAAGCGCCTTTGGGGCAAAAGGCCACACAGACGCTGCAGCCTTTACACCAAGGTGTGTTGATTGTAACTGCTCCCATCTATATCTCCAAAGTTTGTGCAACCGCTATTTCTCGTGGTTGCGAGTTAGTCGAGAGGCTTGCATTTATGTATACAAGTTGTTCCTCACCCTCTACGCCACAAAAGACGTTAAGACAAGTTTTTCTCGAAAAGTGTAGTGTGTTTTTTGGAGCAGAATTTACGTAAAGCAACTTGTTGGAACACTGTATGCATGCAGTGTATAATATATTTATTTAATAGGATATTCAAAAAAATATGTATGTGAAAAAAACTGGTAATAGATTGTGTAATCAAAGAATTGTGAAAAAAAGTCCAAAATACTTGAAAGACTGTTTAATGTAACTACTTTGAAATGCGGAAAAAAACGCATCATGCTCTTGGTGGCTTTGCAAAAAGAGAGGCGCAAAAGAGACATAAAAAAAAATAAAAAAAATTGAAAAAAATTTTTTATCACTTTGAAAAGCTGTAGTGGGGCTAAAAAAAAGTGTGCCTTTATGAAGGGCACACTCTTTTTTTTACATAAAATCTGTGTTTCTAGAAGTGTAGTTTTTAGTTGAATTCTAAAATCTCACTTATTTCCTTGAGCAAGTCTTCAAGGCCGTTTCTTTTTTCTGCAGAGATATGTAAAGCTGTGGGATGCGCATTGCATAAAAGCTCTTTATCTTCGGCGCTGACAGCATCCCATTTATTGAGAACTAAAATACGTGGCACTTCCATGAGTTCCATTTCAGTGAGAACATCTTCCACAGAGGATAAGTGCTGCTCAAGACTTTGGTGAGAGGCATCGGCCACATGCAAGAGCACGTCGGCAGCTTCCAGTTCTTCCAATGTGGCTTGAAAGGCTTCTTTGAGCTCTTTGGGAAGATTACGAATGAAGCCCACCGTATCCGCCAAGATAACTTCATGCTCTTCGGGGAAGCGCAAACGTCTTGTGGTGGGATCCAAGGTGGCAAAAAGTTTGTTTTCGGCAATGACTTCTGAGCGCGTTAAGGTGTTCAACAAGGTGGATTTACCCGCATTGGTATAGCCCACAATGGCCACCAAGGGGATGCCTTGGCGTGAACGACGTCCGCGGGTAAAAGCGCGTTGCTTGCGTAATTCATCAAGGTTACGCTTAATCTTGGCTATGCGATCGCGTACGCGTCTACGGTCTGTTTCCAGTTTGGTTTCGCCGGGGCCACGGCCACCAATGCCGCCCATAAGTCTATCCATGGCGCGGTTTTTACCCACAAGGCGCGGCTGCGTATACTTGAGCTGGGCCATTTCCACTTGTAATTTTCCGGCGCTGGTGACGGCGTGCTGGGCAAAAATATCCAAGATAAGCTGTGTGCGGTCAAGCACTTTACGCTCAGTAATATCAGCCAAATTTTGCAATTGAGCAGGGGAGAGCTCTCCATCAAAAACCAATACCGAAGCATGGCCTTGCAAGGCTTGCACTTCCAGCTCAGCAATTTTACCGCGACCCAAAATGGATTTGGGATTCACTTTAGGTACGCGCTGAACCATACGTCCCACCACCGTGAGGCCGGCGGTGAGTGCCAAATCTGCCAATTCATCCAAATGAGCTTCTTGCACGGGGCGAGGCTGGGTACTCACAGAAATCAGTATGGCTCTGGTGGTGGATTCTGCCTCCTTGGTGCCGTCTAACTCGCGGCGCAATTCTTCTTCCAAGGCTTCCACCATGGTGAAGTCGGCCTCAGGCTTGTCCCAAGGTTTAGCAGGATACACTCTATAAGGCTCATTATCAGGATTGGGCGGTAAAAGATGCGCATATTGCCATTGTACCGGTTCGCCATGGGGGCTTACCGTAAGTACGCATACAGCATCAAGGCGCAAAAAGAGCATGTCCATGAGGTCTTCTTGCGACAATAATTCCGGCGTTAAATGCGTGTGCAAAAGTCTTGCACCGCGTAAACGACCAGCTCCGCCACGACCGCGTGTAAGTTCAGGGATTAAAATACCCTTGGTATCACCCACCATGAGCAAGTCCACCTTACCTTTGCGATCAATGAGTAAGCCAATTTGCCGCCCTATGGAACGCGACAAGGCCGCCATTTCCTTGGCTTGGTCAAGGCTAAAGGCCTCCTGCATGGGGAAGCGGCGTGTGCTTAGACGCGTGATGGCCTTAATTTGACTTTGTTTTAGGCCTTCTAAATTTCCGTCAATGGTTG
>CAYJLO010000111.1:0-7188 GCA_964370835.1 uncultured Desulfovibrionaceae bacterium | reverse complement strand
CGCAAGAAGGAGAGGCCTTTTTTCAGCGTGCTGATTGGAAAGATATTTTGTTTGCATTGGCAGAAGAGGTTCAAGAGCAGCTTCCACAAGGCCGTTATGAAAGTGAACAAGAGTTTTATGCTCGAGTAGAGCATGAATTGGGTGATATCTCAAGATTCCTTACGCAGCATTTACAAAAAGAAGTGCCGTGGCTTTGCTGGCCGGGTGGCGGCTACTCAGACGCTACTTTTGAAATGGCGAAAAAGTACTATTCAGGAACAACCTTGGCCTCAGCCAGTGCTGGAATCACACCGCAGGGGATGGATGAGCGAGGGGTCTTTCGCTTTAGACGCTTTGGCGCTTTAACGTTAGGAGAAGGTGAACGTTTTCGTTACCAATATCCTTTAACAACCTGCCTTTATACGGAAGAAATGCGCACAGGCAAGCGTCCAGTTCGTTTGCTTCGAGGGGCTCTAACCACAGCTGAAAGGCTCTTACTGTCCGTAATGGGCTAATTTGATAAATGTAGGGGCAGCGCTACCTAGTTTTTTTGTATAAGCAAGTATGCGCCCCCTGTAAAATAAAGAGTAAAGGTTATACCTTACCCAGAAAGAAATTTAGCAAAAAAAGGGCTTATGCTCTGAGAACGCTTGACGTCATATGGGGATTGGTGTAAACGACTCTTTCTATTTCTCGAAGGAGTTTGATAATGAAAAGAACATATCAACCAAGTAAAATTCGTAGAGCACGTACCTGTGGTTTTCGTGCACGTATGGCAACCCCTGGTGGCCGCGCCGTTATCCGTCGTCGTCGCGCTAAGGGTCGTAAGCGTTTAAGCGCCAGCGTATAGCGCAAAATTTTTAGCGATGAGCGCAAAATAGCGTGAGGTAAGCAAGATATGTCAACCTTGACACCGTGTTCTTGGCCTCGCAGTAAAAGAGTGCAACGTAGGGCTGATTTCGTGCTTTGTTATGAAGCCAATCAGCGCTACTTTTCCAAACATTTTGTGCTTTTCACCCGACAGCAAGAGGAAGCCGGATGGCGTGCCGGTTTTACGGTTAGCCGCAAAATGGGCAATGCCGTTCGCCGTAACAAAATGAAGCGCATTTTGCGAGAATTTTTCCGCCAGCATGGCCAAAAACTTCCGCAAGGGCTTGATATTATAGTTGTACCCAAGAAAAGCTTAATCAATAAACCGATTTCGTATGCTTTGGTACACGATGACTTAAGCCCCCTCTTGAAAAAACTTAACGCCCTTGGGGAGCGTGTGGCATGATTGTATGGATACGCCGTATCTATCTTTTGCCAGTCTTTATTTACAGGTATGTTATATCGCCCGTGCTCCCCAAGGCGTGTCGCTATTATCCCACATGTTCTGCCTATGCCGTGGAGGCTGTCATGGTCCACGGCGTAGTACGTGGGTCGTGGATGGCTTTGTGCAGGCTTGCGCGCTGTCATCCTTGGGCAGCAGGCGGAATAGACCCCGTGCCCCCACTCTCTTCTCGTCTTACAAAGACACACAGCAAATAGAGGCTCTATGGAATCTAAAAATTTAATTCTTGCCATCGTTCTTTCTTTGGCAGTGATGGTAGGTTGGACTTTTCTTTCCCAAGAAATGGGCTGGACGCCAAGTCCGGAAGAGCTGGCTGCTCAAGAACAAGCCCGTATAGAACAACAACAAGCGGCAGAAGCAGCACAGCAAACCGCTACTCCTGCAACCTCCACCACCGCAGCGGCTCCTCTGGCCACTTTCACCCCTGCTCCTGGTAAGGATATTACAGTACAAACCCCCTTATATAAGGCTGTGATTTATTCCGGCGGCGGTATCTTGCGCTCTTTTGAGCTCACAGACTACGCCCAAGGCATAAAGAAAGAGCCCCTGTTCTCCATCTTGGGCTTTCCCATTGGTGAGAAAAATCCCTACTCCGGTGACGTTGTAGAACGCCCCCGCGTAAACCTTGTGACTCCCACAGCGGCCCGCGTGGCTCCTTTGGGGCTTTTGGTGAACGGGCAACCTTCTTGGAGCACCGGCAAATGGTCCTTTGCTGGCGAAAATCTCAATATTGAAAGCGGCACACAGTCTTTGACCTTCACCGGTGAAGTGGACGGTTTGCGCGTTGTGCGTGAGCTTATCTTTGCCGCCGACACCTATCAAATTGTGGAAAAAGTACGCATTGTGGGTCTTGGTGATCAAGCTCGCTCGGTGCGTCTTGGTTATAGCGTAGGTGAAGATGCTTCCGCCGCCGCAGGTGGTTATTATGACGCCATGCGCGTGGCATGGGGTGTTACTGGTGAGTACATCGAAGAAAGCGATGTTGACACTTTGAAAGAAAGTGGCGTGCAAGAAACTGGTCCCATCTTATGGGCCGCCGCCGCCAGCACCTATTTCATGTCGGCCATTGCTCCGGCAGATAGCGCCAATGTGACTTTGAAGGCTCGTTTACAAGATAATGTGTATCGCGTGGTGCTTGAACAAGCTGACATCGTGGTGCAAGCCAATACAGAAGTGCAACAAGATGTGACCTACTGGATTGGACCCAAGAAAGGCAATTTACTTGAAACAGCCCCCAATGAACTCAGCAATGCCATTGACCTTGGCATGTTTAGTATCATCGGTGCCGCACTTTTATGGTGCCTTGAGTATTTATATTCTTTCTCTGCCAACTGGGGTGTTGCCATTATCTTACTCACCGTGGGCATTAAGATTTTATTCTGGCCTCTCACGGCAAAGAGTTATGCTTCCATGGCTAAAATGCGCAAATTGCAGCCCATGATTAAAGCATTACAAGAAAAATATGCCGATGACAGAGAAGCTTTAACTCGCGAAACCATGGCTTTGCATAAAACCTATGGCATTAACCCTGCCAGTGGTTGTGTGCCCATGCTTGTGCAGTTACCTGTGTTCTTTGGTTTGTATCAAGCTTTGCTTACATCCATTGAGTTGCGCGGTGCTTCCTTTGTGACCTATTTTCCTGGCACAGACATTTTGTGGCTTGCAGACCTTTCCCAAGCGGATCCTTTTTACATTACGCCCATCATCATGGGTTTGAGCATGTTCTTCATGCAAAAAATGAGTCCGCCCATGGGTGACCCCATGCAGCAAAAGATTATGATGTTCTTACCCATCATATTCACCTTTATGTTCTTGTCGTTTCCCTCAGGTTTGGTGCTTTACTGGCTTGTTAACAACCTATTGTCCATGCTACAACAATGGTTACTGTTGCGCCAAGCTGAAAAGCAAGCGGCATAAATAAAAATAGGACGTATACTTATGGAAGGCTTTAAAGAGTTCACAGGCAAAAGTCTTGATGATGCTATTCGTGAAGCGTGCTCATACTATGATGCCACACGTGAACGTTTAGAAATAGATATAGTACAAGATGCTAAATCTGGTATCTTTGGCCTTGTAGGCGCGCGTAAAGCCATGGTGCGAGCACGTCGTGTACAATTGAGAGATACGGTGGAGGATATACTCGGACGCTCCAAAAAAGCGACCGCCGCCGCACAAGCCGCTTCTCCCAAGGACAAAAAGACGGTGGAAGCTTCACCAGCCAAGCCAAAACCCTCTGAAGAAGTGAAAGAAGAAGCTCAAGTAGCTCCTGCTCCCGCTCCTGTTGCACAGGAAGAAAGAAAGAAGCCTGCCAAGGCCCATGATAAATCTTCCGAACGCGGCGCCAATAATCGCCGTGAGCGTCAGCCCAAGCCTCGTAAAGAGCACGGCCGCAGAAATGATGGCAGTGATAATGAGGCCAATGGTAATCGTGTGGAGCCAGATGGTAATCGCGTGGAGCCAGATGGTAATCGCGTGGAGCCCAACGGCAATCGTGCCGACGCGCGTGATCGCCATGACAGACAACCTCGTCAGTCTCGCGATAACCGCCATAAGGAACACCGTGATCATAAAGAGCATCGTCGCCAAAATCCCAAGCGTCCTGCACAGCCTAAGCCTGCTCCCACCGAGCATATGGACAATATGGGCTTTGGGGATGATATGGAGGAGGCCGACAATGTGCGCCGTGTACCATTGGAAGAGCTGGATCAAGAGCGTCTAAAAACCGTAACCTTGGAAGCTGTGGGTATTTTAACTCGCGCCATTGTGGGTGAAGTGCCCTTGGAAATGAAATTACATGAAGGGCGCGTACATGTGCACCTTGATTGTGAAGAAAATTCCGGCTTACTCATTGGTCGTGAAGGGCAAACACTGGCTTCTTTACAGTATATAACTTCGCGTATTGTTTCTCGTGCCATGGATGCCGCCGTGCGTGTTCAATTGGATGCCGGCGATTATCGCACCCGTCAGGATGAGAAATTAAGCGAATTGGCCTCGGTATTGGCCGAAAGGGTTCGTGCCACTGGCAAGGCCCATTCCACAAGACCTTTGTCATCGTATCATCGTCGCATAGTGCATGTGGTGCTACAAGATGCCACGGACCTTGTGACACGCAGCTCCGGTGACGGGCCGCTTAAACGAGTGATTATTCAGCGCAAGCGCGGATAATTACCTCCTTACTTCATAAGCTTGCGAAGCCACTCTCTTGTGTAAGGGGGTGGCTTCCGTCTATGTTTGGAATATACGAACTTTAGGCCGCATTTTACTTTTTACTGCATAGGGTTTGCCATGTTATATCACGACACCATAGCCGCCATAGCCACCCCCCTTGGCAGTGGGGGGATAGGTATTGTGCGTATTTCCGGGCCGCAAGCCAAAGCTATTTTACAAAAAATTTTCAAGCCCGGTGCCAAGACTTTTACTGATTTTCGTCCTTGGACATTACATCGAGGAAATTTTATAGATGAGCAAGGCCGCGCCTTGGATGATGTGCTTGCTGTGCATATGCCGGGGCCCAATACCTTCACCGGCGAAGAGGTGGTGGAAATCCAAGCCCACGGCGGGCAAATGCTCATGGCCACTTTGTTGGAAGCCATAGTGAAAAGCGGTGCGCGCCTGGCTGAGCGCGGTGAATTTTCCCGTCGCGCCCTCATGAATGGGCGCATGGATTTAACCCAAGCAGAAGCCGTGGCGGAAATGATTTCTGCCACAAGCAAAGCCGCCTTGCATCTTGGCTCCACCAAGCTCGAAGGATTGCTAGGTCAATACGTGGTGACCTTACGCCAAAAGTTGGAAGCTTTACGCATGGAATTGTGCGTGGCGGTGGATTTTCCCGAAGAAGAAGTGGAATGCCTCAGCCCAGAAGCCTTTGCCGCTGTCATCGAAGAAGTGCGCACGGCTCTTAAAGAGCTTTTCACCGCCTATGATAGATCAAGGCATTGGCAAGAAGGGGCCTCGGTGGTTTTGGCCGGTGCAGTCAATGCTGGTAAATCTTCTTTACTCAATGCATTACTTGGGTATAATCGCGCTCTAGTGACGGATATTCCCGGTACCACCCGTGACTTTTTGGAAGAAAGCCTTAATTTAGATGGACTGGCCGTGCGTGTTACTGATACGGCAGGTTTACGCGAAGCTTTGGACACTGTGGAGCGCATGGGCATTGCCCGCAGTCGCGAGCGCATAGCTGAGGCGGACGCCGTGCTTTTACTTCTGGACGGAAGCCTTGGTGAACAAGCCACCCTTTCTCTTGGGGAAGAAGGTTTAGCTTTGGCTAACAATGAGAAAACCCTTGTGGTGTGGAATAAAAGCGATATTATGCCGCAGGCGGTGCTTTCTGCCCCTTGGCAAGAGCTTGCAAAAAAGTGTATCCTTGTGTCAGCCAAGGAGGGAAAAGGCCTCGATGCCCTTTCCGCAGCCATAAAAGCCGTGATTTTGCAAGATAGCACTGCAGAGCCAGAAGCGGGGGATGTGGTGCCCAATATGCGCCAAGCTCTTTTATTGCAAGACGCTGACGCTGAACTGGCTTTACTTTTACGTGATATTAGTGCCCATGTGCCCTATGATATATGTTCGGTACGATTGGATACAGCCATGGCGCTTTTGGGACAAATTACCGGCCTTGATAGTGCCGACGAACTCTTAGATAAGATTTTTGCAAATTTCTGCATAGGAAAATAATTTGACGGATGTAGCATGTCTTTAGATCAATATAGACGTAAACTTACCAAGGATGATATCAATGCTTTGCCCATAGTACGCTATGAGGGCAAGATTGAGCTGGTGACCGAAGAAGATGCTCTGGAGAGAGCTCTTGCGGATATTAAGAAGCAACGAGTGCTGGGTTTTGATACGGAAACCAAGCCCTCTTTTCGTAAAGGTTCCATCAATGCTCCATCGCTCATACAGATGGCCACTGAGGATACCGTATATCTTTTTCAACTCATGTGGACACCTTTTTCAGAAGCCATGGCAGATATTTTGGCCGACGCCAATATAGTAAAGGCCGGCGTGAGCATCATAGATGATATGCGCGAACTACAAAAATTACATCCCTTTGAGCCTGCCGGTGTGGTGGACTTGGGGAATGTGGCCAGAGCTCATAAGCTTGAAACACAAGGTTTACGCAATTTAGCGGCGAATTTCTTTGATTTTCGCATATCTAAAGGGCCTCAGTGTTCCAATTGGTCGGCGCAAGTGCTGTCTGAGCGACAAGTGGTGTATGCCGCCACCGATGCATGGGTGGGCAGGCAAGTGTTTTTGCGCATGGAAGAGTTGGGGTTAGTATAATTTTTGGATTTTTTTCTTTAATATGAGGCATGCGCCAGAGTGTTGCTTCTAGATATAAAGATTTACAATAGGGTTAAGAACGAAAGTTTTTGACCCTGTTTTTTTTGTTATATAATGAATATAAATAGTCGACACTGAAAAAGCACTTAAACGGAAGTAAAAATAGAATTTATAGCTCAAAAAGCTTAATAAATTTTGCCAGAAATAAACGTATGGAATACGTTTTCTGGCAAAATTTAGACATATAAAATGCTTTTTTCAGCTGTCGGCTACACAAGACGTGCCTCTGGCATGGCTTGCCGCCACGTAAAATAAGCCGTCACTTGCTTACGGCGTCCCCGAAAGAGGTATTTGGAGTGAGCGTGCCTTTCTTAAAAACGAGTGGAAACACGTTTTTAAGCATCGACTAAATATATGTGACAGTGATAAAAGTATGTTTGATAAAGAAGATTGTACTTTTTCATCAAATATAGACCCAATTTGTAAGGGCTTAAGGGGGGTATGCACCCCCTGGCAGCCCTTACCAACCCGCCTCCGACAGGCTGTTGAAAAAGGGCTGTCTGCTTTGTTAAGCTTGCTTTTTGCGTTGCTCT
>CAYJLO010000110.1:0-7521 GCA_964370835.1 uncultured Desulfovibrionaceae bacterium | reverse complement strand
CGCATTGTGTTTGGCCAAGTCTTCTATGGCGACTACACCATTGACCCCATATTCATGATCACTTTCTTTGGTGCGGCCTTTATTCTATACAAGGGTGTCATGCGCCTGTTGGATTTATTTAAACCTGAAGGCACCATACTCATGCTGGGTAAAACCAAGCCATGGTATTGCCACTTATATGACGTGGTGGTGGAAGAAATCATTACACACAAAAAGTTTAGTGATTGTTCTACTCCTGCGGAAAAGCCAGAAGATACCGAAGCCAAATCCGGCCGTAAATGGGGCCATATGGTGCTCATGTACAGCTTTGTGGCACTTGCCATCGTCACAGCCATCGTGGCTGGCGGGCACTGGATTGGTAAGGTTATTCCTGCTTTGAAGGTAACCACTCCTTTGGAGCTGACTAACCCCATTAAGATTCTGGCAAACCTTGGTGCTTTAGCCATGGTGCTTGGTCTTGGGTTATTGACGCTTCGCCGCATGAAGCTCAATCCTAAATATCAAGGTTCCTCCTTCTACGATTGGTATCTGTTAGGTATCATCTGGGTGGTGGCACTTACCGGTATTTTGAGCCAAGCCTTCCGCTTGATGGACGCCATCACACCGGCCTTTATTGTGTACTATTTCCACTTGGTTTTTGTGTGGATGCTCTTTGCCTACTTGCCTTGGTCTAAGCTTGGGCACTTTGTGTACAGAACAGCCGCACTTACCTATGTGCGCATGGTTGGTCGTAGTAATTAATTGGAGATGCGCTCTGCACGGGGTTTATAAGGTTCTGTGCAGGGCGAAGATACAAGGCTAGTGAGTTTTTAAAAAATCATACTAAGCTTGCATCTTATTGACCTGGTCAATGCTCCATGAAATTTGCAAAAAAATTGCAAATTCATCTTAATAATCCCGATCTCCCAAGGAGGAGGCCGTATGTCTGATGTTGCTCGTAAAGTCTTTCCCATGGAAAATGTGCTTGCTCTCGTTGTAGGCAAGGAAGACGCTGACGTAAAAGAATTGGCTGGTTACCTTACCGGACGCGCCATTGCTTGCGATTGCTGCGCCCGTGTGGTAGCCCCCCTTGCCGCCGGATGGTTGGCATCTTTATACCCTGACTTTGTGGCCATGGAATGGGATGGCTCCACAGAGTGGGACACCTTCGTTTCTGAAAAGAAAAAGAACGTGGGTGACAATGTGTCCATGGTGCCCATGAGTGCTAAATTGCAAGCCATGGCCGCCACAACCCTTGATTGCCTCAAGGATATGGACGAAACCAATAAAGCTCAAAGCGCAGAAATTGCCACCTTACATGCTAAAATAGAAGTGCTTGAGCCCGCAGAAGCCAAAGCCGGCGAACTTGAGAAAAAGTGTGACCAGCTGGAAGCTAAAATAAAGACCATGAATACCGACATGGGTGCCTTGCGTAAGGAGCTCTTGCCCTTCCAAGGTAAAATGGCCGTGGATCAAGCTGAACTTTTAAGTATGATTAAAGGCGCCATTAAAGATAATATGAAAGGCCTTGTGGTGGGTGGCGTTGCCGCCGCCGCTGGTGCTGAAGCCGTGGAAGAAGCTGCTGAAGAATTATCAGATGATACCCCACGCGGCATCACCGGTGACTTTGGCTTCAACGCTTCCGGTAATGATGATGATGGTTTTGGCTTCTAAGCTACAAACTGTTTAGCTCCTATGGCTCCCATGGCTCATGGTCATGGGAGCTTTTTTTGTGAAATTTTGGCTCCAAGTCTTGAATTTGTGGAAAAACGACATACTATATACTGTTGATGAGGATGCTTTTTTATTGACGCCACTTTGTCTCAGGGTGTAGTGTGCCCTTTATGATATCTAGCTTCAAAGGATTTTGCCCATGCAAATGTATGTAGTTCATACTTACGAAATTGATGATGCACAGGATGCTGTGCAAGAAATTTTGCAGGCACTTCCTTTGGATGACATTGGTGAAAAACCCGCTGTGGGTCTCATGACTTGTCATACCGACGCTGTACTTAGCGGTGTGGTGTCTGCCATTTGTGAGGCTTTGCCCTTTGATGTTATAGGTATGACCACCCTTGCTTCCTGTGGAGATGGGCAGGCTGATATAAGCCTCTTAACGCTTGTGGTGCTGGTGAGTGAAGAAATTACCTTTGCCTGTGCCTTATCTCGCCCCTTGGGGGAAGATTCCCGCGGCGCTTTGCGCGATGCTTATGCTCAAATACAAAAACAGCTCACGGGGAAACCGGCTCTTTGTTGCATTTGCGCGCCTTTTTCTCGAGAAATCAGCGGTCAAGAAATTACTTCATATTTCACAGAAATTTCCGACAATGTACCTCTTTTTGGCGGCATGGCCGCCAGTCACACAGTGGAAGCTGAAAGCACCTTTGTTTTTCACAATGGGCAAGCTTTCGAAGATGTTGTGGCCTTGCTTTGTTTTGAGGGGCCTGTAAAGCCACGTTTTAATTTTATTTCCTTACGTCCCGATGCATTACAAAGAAAGAAAGCTATTATCACCGCGTCTGAAGGGAATACTGTTTTTTCCGTCAACGATATGCCGGTGATGAATTATATTTATTCCTTGGGGCTTTCGTCACAAGAATTACGCGATTCCGGTACCATATTACCCTTTTTGGTGGATTATAATGATGGAACCCCCATGGTGGCCCGTGAGGTTTTGGGCGTCACTTCAGAAAAGCATTTAAATTTTGGCGGAGCCATGCCCACAGGGGCATCCATTTATCTTGCTTTGCAAAATCCTGGGGAAATTTTAGAAACCGCACAAAGCGTCTTGGCCGACATACAAGAGCACAAAGAGAATACTTTTGGTGCCTTGGTGATGGGCTGTGGTGGGCGCAGTGTTATTCTTGGCGGTAATCTTTTGGCAGAGGCGCATATGGCTCTAGATATGCTACACAATACTGTTTCTTTTCACCAGTCGTACTGTCGGGGCGAAATTTGCCCGGTGGTATTGCCCCATGGTGGTCTTGAAAACAGATTCCATAACTTTTCCATTACCGTGTGTATGTTCGAAAAAGCTTAATAGTATGAAGACAGAACTGGAATTATTGCAAAAAGAAAATAAGCGCCTCATGCGTCAAAATCAGACCTATGTGGCCATGCTTGAAAGAGCTCGCCAATCGGTGGAAGCCAAACGAAATGTAACCTTATCTTTGTTTAAGGAAAAGGAAAAGCAAGATCTTTATCTGAGTCTACTATTGAGCCACATGTCTGAAATCGGATTGGTTTTCGACAGTAAAGGTGAGTTGCTCTATTGTACGCAGAAGTTTTTGGAACATATTAATGCGGCTCATGTGGAACCCTTGCAAGGTATGTA
The DNA here is from genome assembly GCA_964370835.1 of uncultured Desulfovibrionaceae bacterium. Taxonomy (GTDB): domain Bacteria; phylum Desulfobacterota; class Desulfovibrionia; order Desulfovibrionales; family Desulfovibrionaceae; genus CAYJAD01. The sequence goes on along the minus strand of CAYJLO010000110.1, from coordinate 4,208 downwards.
TTTCGAGGAAATTTTTGATAAACTTCTCTTCGGAAAACGCAGTGTAAAACTTAATGCACTTTTTGCGCAATGCCTTAAAAATGGCGTAGCCATCAATTTGAAAAAAAGCCTCGAAATGAATGGCGAAAATAAACACTATGCTGTGAGTTTTTCGCCACTGCGCGATGATAATGATGTATATATGGGCGTCATGGCCATGTTCCATGATTTAACCGACGTGGTGCTCGCCAAGGAAGAAGCCGAAAGGGCTAACTTTGCCAAATCCAATTTCTTGGCCAATATGAGCCACGAGATCCGCACCCCCATGAATGCCATCATTGGCATGACAAGCATTGGTTCCGACGCCACCTCCCTTGAAAGAAAAGACTACTGCTTTGACCGTATTGGCGAAGCATCTACGCACTTGCTTGGTGTCATCAATGATATTTTGGACATGTCCAAGATTGAAGCCAATAAGTTTGAGCTTTCCATGACGGAATTTGATTTAGAAAACATGCTCATGCGAGTGGTGAATGTGGTCAACTTTACGGTGGAGAATAAAAAGCAAAACTTCATTGTGAATATGGATAGTCTTTTCCCTTGGAATATTATCTCCGATGAGCAGCGTATTGCACAGGTCATCACCAATTTTCTTTCCAACGCCGCTAAATTTACACCCGAATACGGAACCCTTTCTCTTTCCGTGTCCTGTCAAAATATTTCGGAGAATTTTTGCCGTATAGATGTGAGCGTCACAGACACCGGCATAGGCATTAGCGAAGAGCAGCAAAAGCGCATGTTCCAGCCCTTTATGCAAGCCGATAGCAGTATAACGCGTAAATTTGGTGGCACTGGCCTTGGCCTCGTCATTTCCAAGCGCATTGTTAATCTTCTCGGCGGGGATATCACTTTGCAATCTCATGAGGGTGATGGGTCCACCTTTAGTTTTTCCATTCAGGCGGAGAAGGGTAGTCCCACCGTTAAATACGTACTACAAGAATCTCCAGAAAAGATGCGCGTGCTGGTCATCGATGGTGTTAGCGGAACGCGTTCGGCCTTGGAGCATATGATTAAAAACCATGGTATCACATGTGATGCTGTGAGCAGCGGCGCGCAAGCCTTGGCTGCCATTACGGAAAATGTGGATAATCCGTATCACTTAGCTTTCATTGACAATACACTTACGGATATGGATGCGTGTGCTTTGGTGCCGCGTCTGCGTGAGTACGATGAAAATTTGGTCATGGTGGGTGTTGTCAATGCCAAGGACCATGCGACCATTGCTAAGGTGCAAGAGGTTGGTTTACATCAAACCATCACCAAACCCATTTTCCCATCGCGTTTGGTGGACTGCATGAACACTTGTCTTGGTTCCAGTAAAACCTTGGAAGCTAAGAACTTTACGCCCAAAGAAAATTTTGCAGGTCGCTTTAAAGGCTTCCATTTACTCTTGGTGGAAGATGTAGAAATCAATAGGGAAATCGCCGCAACCATATTGGAATTCACCGGCATAGAAATTGATACAGCCGAAGATGGGCAGATTGCTTATGAAAAAATCCGTGACAATCCCGGCAAATATGACGTGATTCTTATGGATATTCATATGCCACGCAAGGATGGCTATGAAGCCACCCGTGATATTCGCGCTTTGAATACCGGTTATGCCAAGACAGTGCCCATCATAGCGTTGACAGCCAATGTGTTTAAGGAAGATATTCAAAAATGCATGGATGCAGGGCTTGATGACCATCTAGGAAAACCATTGGATGTCAGTGAAATGCTTAATAAGCTGCAAAGGTATCTTGTGGATTAGTGGGTGGGTTGTTTTTTGTATTATTTGAAATGGCGGTAACGTAGGGTTATCGCCATTTTTTTGTTTTAGGGTTTTGGTAGCGTAGATTCCTCGCCATTGGGTTTGAGGTGACGTAGAATTTCGCCATCGGGGATATGAAAGATTTTATGTCCTAGTATTCGTTTATTTTGAAAGTGGCTTCATGGGTGGCTTCGCCCCCCTGCCAGCCCCTTTCTAACCCCGGCTCCCCCCTTTCAGTTTGGCAGTGGCCATCCCTCCGTACCTCTTTTTCGCTTCGCTCAAAAGGATGTACTTCGGGGCAGGACGAGCCAAGGTCTCGCCCTGCGGCACTGCACAGACTTGTTTCTGCTTCGAATGAGCTTTTTATTGTTTATGGAAATTAGTATACGTCATTGTTTGCTAAGGCCACTTCACTGCATGAAATTACGATTAATTATGATAATTGAGAGGCGTGTAGCTTAAGCAAGTGTTGAGTTGGAAAATCTGTGTTCATCTCGGGATGTAAAAAGCCGTTGCTGTGCCGCGAAGGTCTACCTTGTAGACCGAAGCCCTGTAGGGAATCCTCTGGAAGCGAAAGCAAGCAGAGAGTCCCGAAAGGATAGACCACAGCAGGCTTATGTGGGGGAGCGGGATTGTAAGGGCCGGCGGGGCAACTAGCCCCAAGAGGCCCTTGCCTCCGCGCGGGAGCGCATAATGAATAAGCATTGAGTTATAGACGTATTGTTACGCCACTGAGCCACGAGCAAAAAGCTACCTTACATGCTTAGTGCTGCACGGGAGCGCAGAACAGATAAATATCGTGATAATACATAATAATGATATAAAAAAGGGAGTAGAAATATCTTTTGGAAATACTTTGCCCCAGTGCGGGGCGCATAACACTATACACTATAACTATAATCATATTTGCATTTGTAAATAACATCAAAAAAAGCATAGTAGCTATCTCATCCTCAAAAAATAGTATAAACAACATGTTTACAAGTGAAAAAGCATCTACTTGTACAAAATTTCCTTAAAAAATTCCATGCCCATACAAATCGTCCCCCCCAGACTATGTGCAAAAAGAAACAATCTCTTGCGTGATACCCTTTGACAGCAAGGCCTTTTTCCTATACAAAAAAAGAGCGATAATAGGATTTTTCACATTTATTTATTCAGGAGGGTGAAATGCTTGATCTTAACATCACCATGTTAATTCAAATGGTGAATTTCTTCATTGCGCTCTATGTGCTGAACGTGTTGCTTATTCGCCCCATTCGCGCCATTTTACAAGAACGCCGTGCAAAAGTAGACGGTCTTGTGGATGCTGCCGATGGCTTTGAGCGTGAAGCGCAAGAACGTCTTGATGCATATCAGGCCGAACTTTCCCGTGCAAGGCAAGAGGGTTCTGCTTTGCGCGACGCTGCTCGTAGCGAAGGTGTTAAACAGCAGCAGGAAATTGTGAGCGCAGCAGGGCGTACAGCGCAAGCTGAGCTTGCTAAAGCACAGGAAGCTTTCCGTGCAGAGGCAGATGCCACGCTTAATGAACTGAAAAAACAAGTTAGTGGCTTAGCTGATAAGCTTGCCACACGCGTCATGGGCTAGCACGCCTTGGGCGTGTGGTGGATTTTTTTGCGCTCTGAGCTTAGAGAGTGCAAGGAAGTACGCTTATTTGTTTAGACGTCACATCCGAATATAAAGGGGGTTGACTTTGAGCAAAAGTAGATGTGTAGGGCTGGCCTTGGCCTTGGTATTGCTTGGAGCAAGCAATGCTTTGGCAGCTGAAGGGCCATTGCCTTGGGACAACTTTGCTTGGCGTATGCTCAATATTGCCATCTTTGTTGCCATTCTGTACATGGCTGTGGGCAAAAAAGCCTGCGCCTTTTTTACAGGAAGGCGCGAAGGCATTCGCCAAGAGCTTGACGACCTTGAAGCTCGTCGTGAACAGGCCAAAGAAAACCTTGCTAAGCTTGAGGCTTCCATAGCCAATCTTAGTGAGGAACGTGCGGCCATCATCGAAGAGAGCAAGGTGCAAGCCGAAGCAGGGAGAAACGCCATCATCGAAGAAGCAGAGCGTCAAGCTGAGCAAATTATTGTATCAGCCAGACGTACGGCAGAAAATGAAGGTCGCGCCATTTTGGCCGATGTTCGTGCTGCCATTGCCGATGAGATTGTGGACGCTGCGGAAAAAGTTTTGGAGACTAAGCTTGACGCTGCAAAGCATACCAAGCTCATTAATAACTCCTTAACAAAGGTGGTGCTCAATTGACCGACACCGTCATAGCTCGCCGATATGCCAATGCGCTTTTTGCCATTGGTAAAAAGTCTGGTATACAAAACCTTGAAAAGTATGGTGCATCCCTCACAGAGCTTGGCTCAGCTGTGGTAAGTGTGCCTGCGCTTGATAAGGTGTTTAAAAGTCCTGTGGTAACGG
>CAYJLO010000109.1:0-7707 GCA_964370835.1 uncultured Desulfovibrionaceae bacterium | reverse complement strand
CGAAACAATATTTTGAGGAACAGCTCCAGCGTGTTCGTGAAATTAGACTGAGCGAACGTAAGTTTTACCAAAAAATTACGGATATATACGCCACTTCCATTGACTATGACGTACATGCCACCGCCACAAAACGCTTTTACGCTACAGTACAAAATAAACTCCACTGGGCTATCCACGGACAAACAGCGGCAGAAGTTATCTATACCCGTGCTGACGCTGAAAGGGAGCACATGGGGCTTACCACATGGAAAGATGCGCCCAAGGGGAAAATTCAAAAATTTGATGTGTCTGTAGCTAAAAACTACCTCACCCAAGAGGAAATACAACAGCTCACACGCCTTGTTTCGGCTTACCTTGATATTGCTGAAGACATGGCCATGCGCCACATCCCCATGACCATGCAAGACTGGGAAACACGGCTCAACCGCTTTATCGAAGCCACTGACCGTGAAGTCTTACAAGATGCCGGTAAAGTCACCGCAGAAATAGCCAAAGCTCACGCCGAAAGCGAATTTGAAAAGTACCGCATCGTGCAAGATAGGCTGTATAGTAGTGATTTTGATGCTTTTTTAGAGGCGGCGAAAAGTGCCAAGGATGAATAACGTAAAAAAAGCGGCATGTTATTTACCGCTTTTTTACATTTGAATAGTGAGATGTGGTGTAGTGTAGTGGTCTAGTCTAGGCTTGCCAAGGCCCCATTCCTGCTCCTAAAAACTGTTTTCCAAGGAATGTAGCATAGGCATCCGTTGAACCTGTTATATAATCAATAACGTGCATATAGGCTTCGTATCTAGTCATAGTTTCAGGTGAAAATTTTATTTTAAACGAAGCTTCAAGTAATTCCTTGGCTTTTAAGTGTTTATACTTATGTGTTTCCTTAGAGGAAAAAATGTCATCACATGCGGGAATAAAAGCATTAAGCAATGTTTGATATATATTATATGCACCGACTTCCAATTCAATCTTTCTTCTCTCATTAAAAATTTTTTCTCGTGCAAGTTTTTTTGCTTTTGCAATTTGGTCAAATTTACATGGCAGCTCGTCAATAAGCCCCCCTTTAAGTTCACCAGTCATAATTTTATCATATTTTTCTTTAAAAATTTCACCGATATGATGTATAAAATGCTTTATTACAATAGAGCGTATATGTTTTATTCGTACATTTTTCTTCTCAGATTTTTTTTCAGCTACTTTTTTAACATCACCTATATCTTTGTATACTTCGACGAAATCTTTGAAGCTGATTATCCTTAGTTCATATGCATCTTCAAGGTCCATGATGGAGTAGCATATGTCATCGGCAGCTTCACTTAGGTAGGATAGAGGGTGTCGCAGGTGTTTTTTGCTACTAACTGAAAGACCAAGTGTAGAGAATACTTTATTGAAGTCATCGTATTCTGCATCATGGTGGTTATATTTAATTTTACTGTTTCTCTGAGCAGCTACTTTATATGATGACCATGGATATTTCACCATGGCGGCAATAGTTGGGTATGTTAAACGCATGCCACCTTGTTTTTGATAGTACATTTCTAGTTTGTGAATAATTCTAAAGCTTTGTGCGTTTCCGTCAAAACCTGTAAAGTCGCTACGCTGTCTACTTTCTAATGGCTCTAGATATTTTGCGTTTTCAGTATCTAAAAACCATGCACGAATAGCCTCTTCTCCTGCGTGTCCAAATGGTGGATTGCCAAGGTCGTGCGCAAGGCAAGCTGCATATACAATTTCAGAAATAAAAACAGGAAGTAGTTTTTTAGAAATTGTCTCACCGTCTGTGCTATTAAATTTGACTTCATCAAGTTTTCCACTTTTTAGTAAGAAGTTGCCCGCAATAAAACCAAGACTTCTTCCTGCTGAAGCTACCTCAAGGGAATGAATAAGTCGATTGTGTAAATGGTCATTGTCGGCCAGAGGGTGAACTTGGCTTTTTTTAGCAAGGCGACGAAATGACTCAGAAAAAAGTATTCTGTCTGCGTCTTGAGAAAACGGGCTTCTATGAGGTTCAAAAAGTAGTGATGGCTCTTCAAAACGTTGCGGGCTTAAAAGTTTTTTCCAGTCAAGGGTGAAAGTAGAAGATGTATCCATAGTGTGTCCTCTAAAAATGTTAAAGGATGAATAAAATTATACCTTGTTGACTATATTTTAATAAATAATTTGATATGCGTCAATGAGGATACACTTTTAATGTTTTTTCGTATTCATCTTTCCCCTTACACCTCAAAGCCGCCGCTTAGCACAAATTCCCTAAGTAGCTTATCAATTCTCATATTAACACGAGGAGGAGAAAGTTTTTCTCCCTCGAGGCTTTCTAGGTATTCCTTAGCTTTTGCTTTATCCACTGTGGCTTTTAACTCTTCAAAGCGGTTAAACTCATTGATATTAGCTTCAGAGACATGCAACATCATAAGATTTTGTAGTTTCACTTTGTTCAAACCCATGACGGCGGCGAATCGGTCAATTTGTGCCTCTTTTGCGCCGCTTTGGTATTCGGTAATATAGTCGCGTAAGGTTTTACCTTCTTCGGCTTCTACTTCACCTCTTTGCACATCGCGCAGGAAGATATTGGCGTATTTTTGTTCTTCTTGTGTGAGAGTGGCAAAGGATTTGTGCAATTCTGCCAAGGCATCTTCTAGCATGGCTTCAGAGGAAGCATCTTGTTTTAATAGCTTAAGATATTTTGTAAAGCGTGAGTTCATATAGGCCGCATCAATGACACCTGTATCAATTTCCGTAAGGTAGCCGGTAATTTCATACGGCACATCACCGCCGTCAGGCGTACCATCGTTATTACTATCACCAGCAAGCTCTTTGTATCTTTGTACAAGGCTGAGAAAGGTCGTGTGGTCTATATCTACACAGATACTATTTTCTATCGTTCTTTGTTCAAAAATCTCATCTTCCGAGCATTGCTCCATAAATGTATACTCTTGCACATCCCAAGTGAAGCCTTGAACCTTAGCCGCTTCAAGGTGCGCATTGAAGTTTTTGAATAGCGAAGCAAATTTCCCGCGTTCGGCTTTATCATCGGGGAGCTTTTCGAAATTTACCACGCCTGCTTTGGCAAAAAGAGCGGCTATTTCTTGATAAATGTTATTTATCTGCTCAATATTATAAGGTAACTTTTCTACAAAGAGGCCAATGGGCTTGTCGCCGGAATAGAGCTTCACCGCTCTTTGAACATTGCGTTCCATGGTGTGGGGCTTGCGATAGTAGCGTATGGTACCAAAAGGTTTTTCCGGCCCAAAGAGGCGATTGGTACGCGAAAAAGCTTGGATAATATTTTCATATTCCATCTTTTTGTCCAAATACAGCGTGTTCACCCATTTTGAGTCAAAACCCGTGAGCATTTGGTCTACCACAATGAGTAAATCCAATTGTTTTTGCGGCTCTCTTTCTATAAGTGTGTAAGGCTTTTTATGCGCAAGGCGAAGAGCGATGTCCTTTTTAAACGCGGCATGGTTTGCAAGGCTAAAGCTTTGCTCATAGCGTGCATTGTAGTCTTCCATAAGCTCCACGAGCCCATCTTGTTTAAAGGCGCCGCCGTCTCCTTCATTTTCGTGCGGGTCAAAAAGGCAAGTGATTTTTATGGTAGGCATACGCTCTTTGAAGAGCCTGTAATATTCAATGGCTTCTGGTATACTGCTGGTGGCAAAAATAGCGTGAAATTTACTATTATGGCTCAGGGTTAGCCAATTTTCTGCCACATCTTCCACCACCATACGTTGATGCTCTGCACTTTTATACTGCGCCGAGGGGAGATAGTCTTCAATACCCTTTACATATTTGCCAAAGTCGTCTTCATAGCCCGCCATAGCTACCTTATTGGCATCCATATAATGGTAGTATACTTTTGCTTTTTGTGCGTCGGCAATGGCCTCTGCTTCAGTCTTGGCCTTGGCTTTTTCCAGAGCCACAGCCTTGCGTATATCTCTATCTTTATAGGTAAGTACCTTGTAAGGGTCAAAGCCCAGCACGTTTTTATCGCGTATGCCGTCGGCAATGCTGTAGCGGTGTAGCTCATCGCCAAATACAGAAGACGTAGTGTTCATTTTCTTCTGATTTTCTTCATGTATGGGCGTGCCCGTAAAGCCAAAAAACAGTGCCCGAGCAAAGTGCTTTTTAATACCTTGGAGCATTTCCCCAAAAGTGGAGCGGTGCGCTTCATCCACGATAAATACCACGCGCTTGGCGCTGATATTCTCTAAATCTTGCTCTTTTAGCCTGTCATATTCATCGTTAATATTGCTCATTTTTTGAATGGAAGTCACAATGAGCACATCAGCAGGAAGGTCACTTTTGAGCTTGGATAATAAAATGGAGGTGCTTTCTGTGGCTTGTATGCTTTCGCCGGCTTCAGCAAAGCCTTTATACTGTCGCAGGGATTGCGTACCAAGTTCCACACGGTCTAAGAGAAAGACAACCTTATCGGCATCTTTAGAGTTAGCAATGAGTTGGGCAGATTTGAAGCTGGTCATGGTCTTACCGGAGCCTGTGGTATGCCAAACATAGCCGCCGCGCTGGGTATGTGCCAGCCAATCGGTTTTGGCTACCTTGTCCGAAATGGCAGAGGCCGCATAGAATTGATAGCTACGCATAACCTTAAGTATGCCGTCGGTATAATCGGCAATGGTGTAAAAACCAATCATTTGATGCGCCATAGGTATGGAAAGCAAGAGCGAGGCCACGTCCTTCCAATAAAGGATGGGCTCATTATTAAAATCTGCCCAATGGAAGTAATAGTCGGGATTAAAAGTACCGTCGGGCCCGGGATTGGCAAAGTAAACGCTTTCTTCGGGATTCATGGCCACAAAAATTTGCACCAAGGCAAAAAGTCCGCTGAACAGCCCCTCGCGCGCATATTTTTCTATTTGATGATAGGCTTGGCTGATATGTACACCGCTGCGCTTTAGCTCCAAATGGATAACAGGCATACCATTAATGAGCAGGAGTACATCGCCCCTACGGTCACGCATCATGGCAGATTGCCGTGCAAAGCGCGGCTGTTTTACAATTTGATAGCGGCTCTGCCCGGCGGCGATTTCTTTTTTATCGTAAATTTTAAGGCTAATTTCCTTGCCAAGGTGCAAGGTGTCCAGTGGGTTATCGCGCACAATGGACACGGTTTTGCCATTAATAAAACCATTGAGCTTTAACGGCGTGCGCAGAGCAGTGATTTGCTCAATAATTTGTTGCATTTCACTGTCAGTGAGGGGGACATTGTTCAGTCTGTCCACATCCCTATTGGTATCAAAGAGGATTTGCGCCCAGTTTTGTAGAAGCTCGGCTTCGCTGGGATTTACAAGGATTTCTTTCTCCCAGCCTTTTTCTGTAAGTACATGGATAAGCGCATCTTCAAAGGCAGATTCTTGGGTGAAGGTCATGGGGCTTTCCTTATGGGATGAGAGCTAAGGGAGGGCGGGAATATGTCCTGCATTTATAAGCTGTTCAAAAGTGTCAGGGGTAAGGACTTCAATGTGGTCATAAAGATATTTTTTATTTGAAGCGTCCTTCTTATTGTAAAATCGAGAGAGGGATTTTTTAAATTTGTGTAGCTCTGCTGTTTGCTTGTCCGGTGATTGTGCAAATTCGTCACTGGACATATCTGCTACGCAGATAAGTCTTACTTGGATACTTTCTCTGTCTAATCCATTTTTTAAACAAATGAACTTTTCAAGAATATTATATGTTTCAACAAGTTTTAATTTTAGTGCAACTTTAAGAGTTTCTACTTCTTTATTTGCATTCTGTAAAAAGTATTCTTTGAAATGCTCACATGTTATAGTTTTGCAATGTTTACAAGTTGCTATTCTATCGTCAAAATTATCTCTTGTAATTTTTCTATGAAATCCTCCTTTAAATTCAATAAAATACAATATGTTATTTTGAACAATAATGGCATCTGTTGTTTTTGGTTCATGTCCAGCCTTAAAAAACGAAGTAGAAATATCATCAAAGCAATACAACATTTTATCACTTTCTACTAAAGATTTCCCTTTAGAATTTTTTGAAAGCTCTGAAATACTTTTCTTGGTATGGGAAAAGTGTTTTTCTAAATACGGTTTTAGAGGCATTACTCATTCTCTCCGTAATAGTTACTGTCGCGAATATATTTTGATACAGCATAATAGGTGGCGAAATCATCATAAATAGACGTTAAGTCATCATTAACTAACTCGTATTTTACAAAATCATTTTCTTGTTTGGAAGTTTTATAGAAGTTTGTTTTTTTAATGATGTCGTATGTACGCATTTGAGCATCGAGAGCTAGCACAAAGTGGGCGCTGTGACTTGCAAGAAGAACACGCACGCCTAGTTCTTTCACCAGTAAAACTATGACTTCCGCAAAAGCATTTTGCCACTTGGGGTGTAAATGCGCTTCAGGCTCGTCTAAAATAAGCATGGTGGAATCATCAAGGCTGTATTTGTCAAGTATCATTTTGATAATGGCAAACATTTTTGAGCCTGTGGCAAGGTTTACGGCTCTAAGAGATACTCCTTCATGTTCGTATTTAAGACCTTGGGGGGTAAATTTGAGGCTTCCAGGAAGGATATTATTAATTGCCTGTCTAATTTTTTCATATTTATGAGCAATAGAATTTTCATGTGATATATTTGGAGTATGTTCCTCTCCTAGGTAGTTAATTAACTTAATAGTGTGGTTTTGTGTTAATGTGTTGTTAGTGTTTGTATTTTTTAAGTTTATTGGCTTTATACTGTTAATTATAAAAGCATTATCGATGAAAAATATTTTTGAAAATTCGTGAGAAATAGATTTAAAGCTTTTAGATATTATACTGTTATCTTTAATATTACAGTCTAGAATAATTCCATTTTTATTTTTAAAGCTAATAGTTGAAATGATATTTTTATTTTTTACAGGTTGAATTTCCCCAAAAAATTCTCCTGCTAATACATAATTTATATATTTTTCTCTAAAGTTATGAATCTTATTATCATCTAATATAAATTGTTTTATTGCGTCACACGAGCCAAGTATAGCTTCTTTAAGTGTATTTTTTGTTATGTTTTCGGTATTAAGTGTATTTTTTGATTTATTTTCAAAATGTTCTACATTGTTGTCGTAAAATCTTAAGTTGCTTATTTCTTCTGTAAGATTTTCTAAAAATAATAACAAGTCTTGTCTATTTTCAAAAGTAATAGTATTTTGCGTTGATAATATTTGAGAAACTGCTGGGGTATATTCTTTAGCAAATCCATGTCTGAATATATCAAAGCCCTGAGCAGCTTCATCTATTTGAAATAATGCTTGAATGCTACCTTTTAGCTTTGTAGCGATTTGTGCTTGGCAAAAATCTACTTCATCCCTTTCTTGCTTTAAGTCAATATCAATCATGCCGTCAGTAATGGCGTAGAGCGCTTTGCCCACAGTGGATTTTCCGGAGTTATTTTCACCGGTAATGATGGTTAAGCCGTCAAGTTTTACTGTGGAGTCTTGAATAAGACCTATTCCGTCGAGATAAATTTCCATGCTATACCTTTTTTGTGTTTTTTACAAAGTAGCAAATGGATACATAAAATTCAAGGTGAATGAATATTACTCATTTGTTTTATTTATCAATGAAATCTTTTGCTTTATATGTGGCATAGCCTTCATAGGCATAGCTGGCATCAATGCCCTTTAAGTATATTTCTCTATTGTCTATGTCAGAGGTGAGGGCATTTTGTAGCAGTGTTTTTATTTCAAGG
>CAYJLO010000108.1:0-7707 GCA_964370835.1 uncultured Desulfovibrionaceae bacterium | reverse complement strand
TGACCGCCGCCAAAGAAGACCTTATTAAGCTCGGCTTGTACTCCACCAAGGGTGGCAATAAGAGAACATAGTGTAAGGCATGTGGCGCTACCGTGGGGCGGCTCAAATGGCTTTAATGAGGGATATGTCTACCTCAAACGTCAGAGCTCTGTGGTAGAAAATGTAAATTTTTTTCGTAGCGCGCACTTTGTAATTGCCCTAAATAATAGTTTTAATTCTTTCAACCTCCGAGCTTGCACAGAGCTCGGAGGTTGATTCGTTTTAGGCTCACAGACAAGTAAATTTTCAAGGGGAAAAACACAGGCTATATCTGCAAATAAGGCACAGCGTAATGAGCTGTACGCCAAATAAACAAGGAGAATATAGCCATGAAAACATCTCAAAAACTCACCACTAAGGAAGCTGCTAAGCTCTACAATCTAACGCCGCATACCCTAGAGCGCTGGCGCTCACAAAGTAGGGGGCCTAAGTATGCCAAGCTAGGAAAGCGCATTCTCTATGACGTAAGTGACCTTGAAGCCTTTTTCACGGCTCATTATGTTGATACTGCCGACAGCCCTGCTGCTGACAAAATGTTACGAGGAAAGAATGAGCGCTAATATTTTTTATGAAGTGAAAACCGCTCTCTCATCACGTTTACCTCATGTGCTTCATGAGCTTTTACCCGGTGGCAAACTTCAGGGGCACGAGTATGTATGTGCATCGCTGGAAGGCGGGGAAGGCACGTCGTGCTCTACCAATATAGATACCGGCAAGGGGAGTGACTTTGCTACAGGTGAGGCATGGGGCGATATCATCGCCCTTGCCGCCAAGGTCTGGAATGTGCGGCAGTTTGAAGCGGCGAAAAAACTAGCTGAGCAATATGGGCTTGAATGCGGAAGTATTGCGAACAATAAAGATGCACAAAGAAGAACGCAGAGAGATGCAGAAGCATTGAGTAGTATCGCGCCTTATGGAGAGCAATTACGAAAGCCGCAGACTGATACAGATATATCGGGAACTACGCAGACAAATGCAGTTTCATCTGAATTTGTCGCCATGTATCCCATACCCTCTACAGCGCCCATGCGCCCCCATAGGCACAAGCAATACGGCATACCCATAAAGCTATGGTCATATACGGATAATCAAGGCCGCCCCGTTGCGCATACAGCTCGCTTTGAAACGCCACAAGGCAAGGTGGTGTTGCCTTTGACCTATGGTAAGCAAGGCGGCATTCCCAAGTGGGCATGGAAAGCACTTCCTGAGCCACGTCCTTTGTATAATTTGCATGAATTATCCCAAGGAACCAAGCCCATTCTCATTGTAGAAGGGGAGAAAACTGCCGAAGCCGCAAAGGTTCTTTTTCCCAGCTATATAGTCACTACGTGGAGCGGCGGCGCACAAGCTGTGCATAAGGCGGACTGGTCTGTATTGCAGGGGCGTAGCGTTATTATTTGGCCTGATAATGACAAAGCAGGGCGCAAGGCCGCTTTGGATATTGCATCGGTATTACAAAGTATTGCGCAAGCTGTGCTCATAGTTGATGTGCCGTCTAATGTACCAGAAAAATGGGATTTAGCAGATGCCATTCCCATGGATTTTGACATACAGAAAGCAGTGCAACAGGCCATTTTACCATCAGTTTTTAAAGAAAAGCACACGGCGAAAATTCAAGTAATGCCTACACTTTTGGAGGTGGATGAGCTTCCTTTAAAATCGTGGCCACAATTTTCATGGGCATCTTGTCCCGGGCTTTTGGGGGATTTTGTTAAGCTGGCCACACGAGATAGCGAGGCAGACCCAGCGGCGGTGTGCATCACCACCTTGGTACGCTTTGCGGCGGAAGTTTATGCTTTCGCGGAAAAAAGAGGGCCACATATATATGTGGGTGAAACGGCGCATCCGCCGCGTCTCTTTGCCGTCATTTGCGGTAATTCCAGTAAGGCCAGAAAAGGTACATCACGCTATCCTGTGGCTACACTTTTTGGGCGTGACTATTGCGATGAACAAGACCTCCGTTCATGGAAGGTGTGTATGCCAGCCAAAGAAAGTGGCGGCCCTCTTTCTACCGGTGAGGGTTTGGCCTTCCATGTACGTGAAGAAACAGAGGAAGAACGCACTCGTCACCAGAAAAATAATCCTCATTTACCTTTGCGTGACAAGGCAGATAAGCGGCTTCTCATATCCGATGAAGAGTTCGCCACGGCCCTTTCGTGCATTAAACGTGAGGGCAATACGCTTTCCATGGGCATACGCTGCTTTTGGGATTCTGGCGACTATGCACCGCTCACAAAAAATAATCCCATCACCGTGAAAGGTGCGCATATCAACATCATCACGCATATCACCATGCAGGAATTGGCTTTGTGCCTAGATGAAGTTCAAGCCGTGAATGGCTTTGGTAACCGTTTCCTTTGGATATGCGCCAGACGTTCTAAGCTTGTGGCTTTGCCACCACGTATGCCGGAAGTGGAAATAGCTCTTATGCAAAGGGAGCTATGGCGATTGGTAGGGCTGGCGCAAAATCGCGGCCTTATGAAAATGGATACAGCGGCTTTAGAGGTATGGCGAAACGTATATCCAGAGCTTTCTAAAGAGCATAATGGTTTTGCTGGCAGCATTATCAATAGGGCAGAGGCGCAAACCTTGCGCTTAGCCCTTGTGTATGCCTTGCTGGATGGGCAAGACCATATTGCCGAGCCGCACTTACAAGCCGCTCTAAGTTTGTGGACGTATGCGCAGGAATCCGCTTTGTATATATTTAAGGATAAGGGCGATGACCCCTTAGAGGCAAAGATTTTGGCAGCATTGCAGGGCGGTGCACTTTCAGCCACGGAGCTCAGTCATGCCCTGCAAAGGCATGTTTCGAGAGAGCGATTACAGCCCCTTTTACAGCGTTTGGAAGCGCAACAGAAAATAACCATCACCAAGGAAAAGGGGCTTGGGCGTCCACGAACTTTGCTTGCCTTATGCTCTAGTGCTAATGGGTGCGAAAAAAAGAAATTAAGCGAAAAAAGCGAATTTAGCGAAAAAAGGGGGGCGCATGAATAGTAGAGTTATTTCGCTTTTTTCGCATATTTCGCTTAATTACTTATTTCGCAGTCCCATCTTGCTTGAGCGTATCTGCGCCATAGTGGATGGGCTTGTGCCCGTCACTAAGTCTTTTAGCCAGCCTACCCATTGTAGATAAAAAATAGTAATCCAAGACAATCTAAAGAAGTGTAAAATTCAAGATAATATACTAAAAATAAAAATATATTTATCCTATATTGTCTAGCGTCATCTAAGAACATCGTTTGCATTTGTTGGTAGACATGTTGGTATAAAGTTGGTACTTTTTCCTCACGGCACAACAAGCCGCTATAGCGCAGAACAGACATTTTGCACGAGGGAAACGTTATGAAACTTACAGATACTTTTATCCGCCACATAGCAGGCACAGGCAAGGTACAAAAGCATACGGACGGTGGTGGGCTTTTTCTATATATCACGCCAGAAGGCAAAAAGTATTGGCGTTTGGCCTATCGTTTTGGTGGTAAGCAAAAGCTCCTTTCCATCGGCCCGTACCCCACCGTAGGTTTGCGTGAAGCCAGAGAAAAGCGCGAAGATGCTAAAAAGCTCCTTTTGGCAGATATTGACCCCAGTGCCGCCAAGCAAGAAGCCAAAGCCGCCGTCTTTGAGGCTGTAAAAAACTCTTTTGAGGCTGTGGCACGAGAATGGTATGACAAGCATTCTATAAAGTGGGTGTATGAATACAAACGTATTCTTATTGCACGTTTAGAAAACAATGTGTTCCCATTTATTGGAAAACGGCCTATCAAGGCGATAACGGCACCGGAATTGCTTGTGGTGTTACGGCGCATTGAAGAACGTGGGGCATTACATGTGGCGCACCGTGCCATGCGTGATTGTGGACGGATTTTTCGCTATGCCATTGCCACAGGCAGAGCTGAGCGTGATGTTGCCGCAGATTTACGAGGTGCGCTTGCACCGCATGTGGGCAGTCACTACGCTACAATAACGGAACCTAGAGAAGTGGGAGAGCTACTTCGCACTTTGGAAAAGCCTATGGGACGCTTTCCTGTACAATGTGCTTTGCGCTTAGCCCCCTTTGTTTTTGTACGAGCCGCAGAAATGGCAGGGGCTGAGTGGTCTGAATTTAATTTTGATACCGCTGAATGGCGTATCCCTGCTGCTAGAATGAAAATGCGTCAAGTACATATTGTGCCACTAGCAAAGCAATCCATAAAAATTTTGCAAGAGCTTCACCCTTTGACTGGCAACGGACGCTACCTCTTTCCGGGACAACGCAATCAAGCCAAGCAAGAAACGCCGTTGGCAAGCACATCTTTAGTGCTGGCCTTGCGCACACTTGGTTATCCCAAGGAAACTATGACCTTTCATGGCTTTCGTGCTATGGCGTCTACGTTACTCAATGAGCTTGGCTACAATTTTGACTGGATTGAACGGCAACTCGCTCATATCGAACGTAATAATGTCCGTGCGGCGTATAATCATGCGCAGTATCTGCCAGAAAGGCGACGTATGATGCAAGAATGGGCTGATTACCTTACAAATTTGAAAAAACAAGTGTAACCTTTGACCATAAGGAGCTTACTATGTTAGACCGTCAAACTTCACCTTTAGAAATTGCTGAACGTGTTTTATCTGTCGAAACTATGCAGTACATTGAAAATGCCAACCTTTCACTTACTGCCCAAAAAATTCTGGATAGGTGGGCTTTGAACGCTCCAGACCTTTTGCGGGAGTTGGAGCAAGAAGGCGTGGAAACCTTAATCCAACAAATTCACGATGCAGCACAGCAAGAAAAAGACATCCTCCATAGTGAGTCCGCAAAACGTGCTCGTGAATACGGCATGTGCGATATGGAAATCATGCAGGAAATGGGGCCACCATCTTTCTTCTACGCTGATGATGAATAGTGCTTAAAACGTGCATAAAAAGAACGGCCTTTGCTCTTGTAGTGAAGGTCGTTTTTCATTGAAAGATAAATAATTTTAAATAATTAAATATAAAAAACTTTACTCACAGTTTTCAACAGTTTTTGCAAAAATAAATTTTTATAAATTCAATATATTACAAAATCATCTTTCAATTTTTCAAAACATGTCAAGTACAAAAACAACTTTTTTTTAGCTCTAAAATCACCTTTGATATAACATCACATAGGACAACATAAGGTGGATAGGGATTGACCTAGTTTTATGTCAAAAAGTCACCCAAACAGTCAAAAAATGCTCATTTTCAAAAACCCATGATAGGCTTCAGTAAAATCTTAAGGAGACCTATTATGAATACACAAATTCCCCAAACTGGTTTTTTACGCCTTCCCCAAGTTTTAGCCCTTATCCCTGTGGGCAAAAGTACATGGTGGGAGGGATGCAAAACTGGAAAATTCCCCAAGCCCATCAAGCTTTCCGAGCGCACCACTGTATGGCGAGTTGAAGACATCAACGCCTACATTGCACAAGCCGGTAAACAAGTAGAGAGCGGCGATGAATAGCGATATTCGTATTGCTGTTTCTTTTCGGGGGCATCGAAAGCGTAAACGCTTACGCCATTTGATTGGCGACGGTGCCACCGATTATCTCATCGACTTGTGGATTGCCACCGCCATGAATCATCCTAGCGGTGTACTTGAGGACATGGACGAAATAGACATCGCTCTTGAAGCTGGCTGGCCTTTAGACGCTGAAGGCGGCGCAGAGAAGTTTGTGGATGCGCTACTGCAATGCAGATTTTTAGAAAAGAATGCGCAAGGGCAATACATTCTGCATGACTGGCATGACCATCAAGGATACGTCATTCATGCTGAACAGCGCAAACAGCAAGCCAGAAAAGCTGCTGAAACTCGTTGGAGTAAAAAGCAAGTAGTGCAAGGGGAATGCTCGCAGCATACAAGCAGCAATTCCCCTACACTACCTATTCCTTCTCTAGAACCTACTCCTATTCCAACCTGTTCACTACCCAACCCGCCCCCGCAAGGGGCATTGGGTGGTGTTGCCCTCATAGCGGAAGATAGTGATGCTTATCGCCTTGCCGTGCTCATGCGTGATACCCTCAAGGCTAATCTACCCACCTTTCGTGAGCCTGACTTGCAAAAATGGGCGCAAGCTTTTGCCACAGCCATAAACAATGATGAGCGCATGGGCAACTATGACTTTGTGGCGCAAATCATCTCTTGGGCGTGTTCTCATCAATTTTGGCGAGGCAATATTCAGCATCCAAACAAGCTTCATGAGAAATTTGACCAGTTGGCGGCAAAGATGGAGTTAGAACTAAGCCGAAACAGCAAAGCTTCTGCTCCTCAAGAGTGGAAATCTCCTGCTGAAAGACGTGTTGAAGCCAACAAAGCCGCCGCAGAAGAAGCCAAGCGCATACTTTTTGGTGACTGTGACTCTGAAAAGGATGTAACCCATGAAAGCTGACGATTTTGACCGTTTCAAAGGGCTTATTTTGGCTGTGGCAGAGTGTTATGGACAAAGCCTAAGCCCTCAGGGCATAGCTTTACGCTTTAAGGCATTGGAATCCTATTCCTATGAAGCTGTGCACCATGCCACTTTGAACATTATCAACACACGAAAGTATACCACTATGCCCACGCCTGCTGACTTTCTTGAATATATTCACGGCGGTAGCATGGAAGACAAGGCGGAAATTGAGGCTGGCAAGGTGCTGGAAGCCATCAAAGCGCACGGAGCTTATGCGTCTGTGGCTTTTGATAATGCCACCACACAAGCGGTGATTATGCAAGCTTATGGCGGCTGGCCAAAAATCTGCGCCCATTGCGGCGTGGAAGAAAGTGAGCATTGGTTTCGTAAGAACTTTGCCAAAACATGGGCGGCGTATGCCCGGCAAGGTATGAGCTATACAGGGCATATGGGCGGCCTTGTGGAAATTGCCAATTCAAGCAGCGGACACCTTACGAAAATCCCTTCGCCAAAGCTTGTGGGGGATACAGAAAAGGCGAAAAGCATAGTTCAAGAGGTTCTACAGGAAAAGTCTGTAGTGGCAAGCCTTCCTGCTCTCAAGGTACATATAAGCGACGGGTAGCATGAGTTGAACACCAAAATTGCACATAAAAAGCGGTCTTTGCACAATGGTGAAGGCCGTTTTTTATGTGCGTAAATTTCACTTTTTCTAGGCGCATAATTTTCATTTTGTCGCTGAATAAATTTCTCTTAGCCGAGTTTTATTTATGCAGGTAGTTACACTTTTGTTGCCCACATAGCCGAGTTGTAAAAGGCACTTTATTTGTCTCGTCCTGCCACTTATTTGGCTATGAGTTAGCAACACACCTTCGCCAAGCTTTCAACTTTCTGCCTCTCAAACTGCACAACTTCTTCCCCCAAAGTTCCCCACATATTGCCGCTGAGTTTCAATCAAACTGACCACGAGTTCTACGCATACTGTCACCGAGCTTCCAACTTGTTGCCCACATGCTACACATGTTCTTCACTCAAACGGCACAACTACCTTCGTCAAACGTCCCTTTTTCCTGCCCTCAAACTGACACGTTATTTTACCCAAACGGCACGAAGGCAAAAAGCAAAGACACACCCCGCCCAACATTGCTTGCTTATTTTTCCCTGAAAATGCCGTAAAAAGTGATTGTCCAATACCGTCTTTTTTAGCTTTTTATGTAAAAATCATTGCCTTCTTATTTGAAAATTGTTTAGCGTCTTTTTTGACCCTCTACGATGG
>CAYJLO010000107.1:0-7842 GCA_964370835.1 uncultured Desulfovibrionaceae bacterium | reverse complement strand
TCGACGCCGTGAAAGGGCGTTGTCCTGGGCCAGCTAGACGAAGGGGACGCATTCCAAAGTGACTCGCGCAGTGCGCTCGTCGTGAAAAGGGTTCTACGCAAAACAGCCCCACTCGTCAACACTTTTTTTACTTTTTTTACAAAAAAATTTCACCATCAATCGGTAGAACATAAAATATATAATATTTTTAAATAAATACAGTCGACACAAAAAAGACGCAAAAAAGACATATGATGGCAAAGAGTGTTTTTTGTTAAACCACTTTCCTTCTCTGCAAGTATTTGCAATTTGCTTGGGTCGTTGCTATGCTCATTTTATCAAAGCGCCTCTGCATTTGCTTGAAACCAAAACCACTCAAGAAACACGCACCCTACAACGACGGACTTTTGTATGCCTGACAGTGAGCAGAAAAACACCCTAGAAGTACACAGTGCCGAAAGCGGCCAAAAGCTTTTACAATTTCTTATGCGACGCCTCAGCCTTCCCCAGGCTTTGTTGCATCGCTGGATACGCACCGGTCAAGTACGTATCAACGGCGGGCGAGCAAAACCCTTTTCTCATGTTCAAACTGGCGATGCGGTGCGCATTCCTCCCTTCGCCCTTGGCATGACCCACTCTGCCACCTTTGTGAAAAACCCTGAAGACCATGACTCGCAGTCAAGTCCCACCACGGTTCCAGAGCACACCCCCACGAAGCATACTTCCCCTCTTCCCTTACCCCCTGTGGTGCTAGCTCAAGACGATATGGTTATTTACAACAAGCCCAGTGGCCTTCCTGTGCACGGAGGTACAGGCCATACAGATAGCCTTGCCGAGCGGCTGGAAAACCACTTTAGCCACTTACCTTTCAAGCCCACGCCGGCCCACAGACTGGACAAAGACACCTCTGGACTCATTTGTGTAGCTTTTTCCTATGCATCTTTACGGGCTTTACAAGACGCTTTTGCTGAGCACAGCATGATTAAGGAATATCTTGCCCTTGTTCATGGTTCATGGCCACACGATCAAGCGCAAAAGCTTACCCACACTTTACAAAAAAGATTTCAAGGCAAACACGAAAAAGTGCACGCTTTTGCAACAGATGCCGACGAAGATGGTAAAGAAGCCATAAGCATCGTGCGTTGTATTTCGCGCACAGCAAAACACAGCCTCATGCATATACGCCTTATTACCGGCCGCACACACCAAATTCGCGTGCAATTGGCCAGCCAAGGACATCCCATTGTGGGTGACGCCAAGTACGGTACATGGAAAAACACCTTCGCAAAACTTAAAAGCAAAAAAGATAACACCTTGCATCTGCATTCTTGGCGCATAACTTTTCCGCAAGATATGGCATTTAACGCCCAAGAAAAGGAAAACCAAGAGCCCCTTGCCGGTAAAAGTTATGCCGCCCTTCCCCCTTGGGATAAAGCCTTTAGCATAAATGAGCTTCCTGCGTCCTTGACAGACCCTCACATCTCAAGGTAAGAAGAATTTTATTTCAAAACACTATCTTACTTTTTATTCAGGATATTCCATGTCTGACCATGTGCCGCAAATAGTTTTGGTGGGTCGCCCCAATGTGGGCAAGTCCACCCTTTTTAATCGTCTTATTCATAGTAAAAGAGCCATTACCCATGACCGTCCCGGCGTAACGCGTGACCGCATGGAGGGCATTGTGCGCCATCATGGTGAAGTCCTTTACGGCATTGTGGACACAGGCGGTATCACCCTTGATGCCCACGCAGAAGTCACCGAAGGCCCCGAAGGTATTCGCGGTTTTGAAGCGGATATTTTGCGTCAAGCCGAGGAAGCCCTCAGCACCGCCGTGGGCGTGGCCTTTGTGGTGGACGGGCGCGATGGCCTCTTGCCCTTAGATGAATATCTCATGGCTCACGTGCGTCGTATGGGTAAACCCACCCTACTTGTCGTCAACAAAATTGACGGCGCCGAGCAAGAAAATCAAATTTTAGCAGAATTCCATGGCCTGGGCTTCCCAGTCATAGGTGTTTCAGCCGAGCACGGTCACAATTTGCGTCAATTGCGTGAAGAATTGCAAGACCTTATCCCAGAACATTGGGAAGATTTGCTCATACAAGACACCAGCTTAAAGCTGGCCATGCTTGGTCGCCCCAATGCCGGTAAATCCTCCCTCATCAATGCCATGCACGGCTCTGAGCGCATGATTGTTTCCGATGTGGCAGGCACCACACGAGACAGCGTGGACGTGCAAATGGAAATCAAAGGTGAGAAATACACCTTTGTGGACACAGCAGGCATACGCCGCCGCGCCAAAATCACCGATACGGTGGAAAAATATTCTGTAAACTCCGCCATCAAATCCAGCACCAAAGCCCATGTGACCTTGGTGGTTTTAGATGCCACCGAAGGCGTGAGCCAGCAAGACAAGCGTCTGATGGATTTGTTGCACGAGCGCAAAACACCTTTTATGATTTTAATCAACAAAATCGACTTGGTTCCGCAAACCGCCATAAAACAATTGCAAAAAAACCTTGCAGAAATGCTGGCTTTTTGCTCTCACGTGCCTGTGCTCTTGGTGTCTGCATTGGAAAAACGCGGCTTAGCTAAAATTTTGCCCCTAGCCAAACAAATTCATGAAGAATGCCAAGTACGCATCCCCACAGGCCAGCTCAACAGAGCCATGGAAAAAGTACTTGAGCGCCATCAACCGCCTGTTATTAAGCGTGTTCGTGCCAAGTTCTTCTATCTTACCCAAGCAGAAACAGCACCGCCCACTTTCGTTTTCTTTGTAAATGACGCCGAAAGAGTGTCCGAAAGCTATTCTCGCTATTTGGAAAAATCTTTACGCAAGCATTTCAAAATCTTACACGCTCCCATGCGCGTGCATATGCGTTCTTCACACACCAAAAGAAATAAAAAATAATTTACCCATGAGGCAAGGAAAAAACCTCGGCCATGAGCCCTAGATTTTCCTTGCCCCAGCCCTGCTCAGCCTTACCCCGCTAATTTCTCTTTTCTTTCCAAAAAGTATATATCTACCCTTGACTCAGTAGGAATAATTCCTATTTAAAAAGTATGTTTTACATACTTTAACCCCAAGGTGATATATGAAATCTTTCTCAAAAGTTTTTATTCCTCTTTTCTTACTCATGGTGGCCTGTGCGGCGACGTATGTTTTTGCCGGCCATGATGACAAAACAAAGCTAGAGCAACAATTAGAACATAAAGGTAGACTTATGAAACTGAACCCTCTCTCACCAGAAGAAGAACGCATTCTTGTTCATAAAGGCACCGAAAGCCCCTATTCGGGCGAATACCTCAACAACAAAGACACAGGGCTGTATGTTTGCCGTCGTTGCGATGCGCCTTTATATCAATCAGAAGACAAGTTTGACTCGCGTAGCGGTTGGCCTAGCTTTGACGATGCCATCCCCGGTGCTGTCTTACGCATAGCTGATGCCGATGGCATACGCACAGAAATTGTTTGCTCCAATTGCGGAGGCCATTTGGGCCACGTCTTTGAAGGCGAAGGCTTTACCTCAAAAGACACGCGTCACTGCGTTAACTCCATTTCCATGAAATTCTTACCCGAAAAAGCCGCCCCCGCTGTGGCCTTCTTTGGTGGTGGATGTTTCTGGGGTGTGGAAGATGGCTTTGACGCCGTTCCCGGTGTGCTCAATGCCGTATCAGGCTATATGGGCGGCGATAACAACTTCCCCACCTATGAAGATGTGACCACCGGAGAGACAGGCCATGCTGAGGTCGTGAAGGTGGAATACGACCCTGCCAAAGTGGATTTTGAAACCTTGGCCAAGTATTTCTTTGAAATACACGACCCCACACAACTTAACAGGCAAGGCCCAGACTTTGGCACACAATATCGCAGTGTCATTTTCTACGCCGATGAAGCACAGCGCCAAGTGGCACAAAAGCTTAAGGATTATCTCATTGATAAAGGCCTTAATGTGGTGACGGAAATTTCTCCGGCTCCGGCCTTCTTCGCCGCTGAAGACTATCACCAAGACTTTACCAAACGTACAGGACGCGGCGCATGCCATATGCGTGTAAACAGGTTTGACAGTTAACCATTTCTCGCCCTGCATGTATTTTTCCCTTGAATAGTATATGCAGGGCATATATGGGCTGGACTTGGCACTCTTCTTTCTATAGCATGGCAAAAAAATTTTCCATGAGGTGCGCATGTCCGCATATAATCCGCATTTTACGTCCTACTGTACAACACATATAAATCTTAAAGCCTTACAACATAATTACACCACATTACGTGCCGCCATCCCCCCCCATGCACAAGGCATGGCCATTGTAAAAAGTGATGCCTATGGGCATGGTATCTTACAATGTGCCGCCGCTCTGCAAGAAGTGGGCGTGGCCTCCTTCGGTGTGGGCACTGTTTACGAGGGAAAGGCCCTACGCCACGTGGGTTACGATCAAGAAATCCTCATCTTGCTAGGTGCGCAAACCCTAGAAGAAATGCAGCTCTGCGCCAAATACAAACTCACAGTACATCTATACAGCCAGCGAAGCCTTGAACTTGCCAATGCCGTTGCCAGCAAGATATTTCCCTTGCACGTTTCCATAAAATGCGAGACAGGCATGTCACGTTTGGGCTTTTTGCCAGAAGACATGCCCTCCGTAGTGGATTTTTTGAAGAAAAACCCTTACATCATCGTGGACTTAGCCGCCACGCACGTGTCTTGTGCCGACATGCCTGAAAAAGAAAGCATGGTACAAGCCCAAGCAAATCTTTTTGCAAAAATGACACAAGACCTTAAAGCAGCTTACCCACATATGCGTCTTTCGCTCTGCAACTCAGCCGGTAGTTTGGCCTATGCTCAACTTGCCGACAGCATTGACGCCACTGTGTATCGTTTTGGTATTGCCCTTTACGGCGGTAATCCCTTTACCCATAGTACATGGCAAGCCAAAGGACAAGGTTTGCGCGAAACCATGCGCATCAGCTCCACCGTCATCCATACCTATGAAGCCAAAGCCGGCCAAGAAATTGGCTATGGGGCCACCTTTAAAGCACCCAAAGATATGCGTATTGCCGTGCTTGGCATGGGCTATGCCGACGGTTTTTCCCGCGGACTTTCTGCCTCAAGCACAGGCAAACCCACGGTGGTCAGCATAAATAATTGCCCTGCTCCCTTATGCGGTCGCGTATGCATGGGCACCATGATGGTGGACATTAGCCACATTGACAATGTGCAAGAAGGCCAAAAAGCCTGGGTCGTGGATGCCACCATTGGACAAGGTGAGTTTTCCATGCAGTCCCTTGCCGACGCCTGGGGAACCATTCCTTATGAGGGTTTTTGCCTCTTTGGCGACAATACTCGCGTCTACGAAAATTTTTAACGACATATTCAGAAACAGAAAAGGCCCTGCACAATACTGTACAGGGCCTTTATTATACCTATATAAGCCGATGCTTACATGATTTTTCAGTGTCGACCATATTAACCACCAATACCGCCGCCGACTATCACTTGGCCTTTGGTTCGCACCTCCACATCTTTACCGGCGCAACCAAACATAAAACACAAGCATATGACACTTAGTAAAGCCAGCACCTTACGCACTTTCATCATCTTTACAGCCCATGAGAGTGCCTCCGGGGCGAACACTTTGCTCCTGCACAATGCGCGCTCCAGCAAGAACATCCTGCGTAACCCACACATTACCGCCAATGATGGCACCCTTACCAATGGTGACACGGCCCAAAATGGTGGCTCCTGCATACACGGTCACATCATCTTCTAACACAGGATGGCGTGCGATTCCCTTCACCAAAGTACCATCCGAATCCTTAGGAAAGGATAAAGCACCCAGCGTTACCCCTTGATACAAGCGACAATGTCGCCCAATGATACTGGTTTCACCAATAACCACTCCAGTTCCATGGTCAATGAAAAAGTCTTCACCAATGGTGGCTCCGGGGTGGATATCAATACCCGTGCGCGAATGGGCCATTTCTGAAATGATACGCGGAATAACTGGCACGCCCAATTTGTATAATTCGTGGGCAATGCGATGGTGCGTCATGGCCAAAAGTGAAGGATAACAAAAAATCGTCTCCCCTGCACTGGTGGCAGCAGGGTCTCCCTCATAGGCAGCCTTAGCATCAGAAGCCAGTACACGACGGATTTCCGGCACTTTTTGCATGAAGGCCATGGCAGCTTCCAACGAGCCCTTCTGGCAGAATTTACAGGCATTATCCTCACCGGCACAAGCAAAGCATGCCCCACTACGAATTTGCTCAGCTAAAATGTGATACACCGAATCTAAATTTGCCGCCAAGTGATAGCGTAAAGAATCTAAGCGCACCTGCGATGTGCCAAAAAATCCCGGAAAGAGTATGGCCTGTAAACGCTGAATAAACTCATGTAAACGCTCTATGGATGGCATGGCCGCATTATGAGCCGGTTTATGCCACACCGAGGCCAATGAATCTTCAGTGCACAGGGCTTCCACCACCGCGTCCAAGGGCGAAACTTGTAAAGTCACCAATTCTTTTTTTTCCATAAAGCCACCTATAATTTTTTTATGAGAGAAGGGAAACTCTTACAAAAAGCTTCCCTTCTTCCATGCCCTGCACATATCTAGCACAAAGCCATTGACGCAAGGCACTATCAAAAAAGACCTTACACCAACAAATATTACTTTTATTTTATAAATACTTAGCCACTAAATCGCCCATTTCGGTGCATGTGGTGGGCATTTTGCCTTCTTCCATAATATCACCGGTGCGATGGCCCAATTGCAAAACTTTACGCACGGCATTTTCAATGGCTTGAGCTTCGTTCTCAGCGTCAAAAGAAAGGCGCAACATCATGGCAACCGACAAAATGGTCGCCAAAGGATTGGCCTTATTCAGCCCAGCAATATCCGGTGCAGAGCCGTGACTAGGCTCAAATAAGCCAGGACCGCTAGCACCAAAAGAAGCAGAAGCAAGCATACCCAAAGAGCCTGAAATAACAGCGGACTCATCGGAAAGAATATCGCCAAAAATATTACCCGTCACAATGACGTCAAATTGCGAAGGATCGCGCACCAATTGCATGGCCGCATTGTCCACATACATATGAGAAAGTTCCACGCTGGGATATTCAGCATGTACTTCTTCCACCACTTCACGCCACAATTGCGATGTTTCAAGCACATTGGCTTTATCCACAGAGCACACCTTGGACTTACGCTTCATGGCCGTTTGAAAGGCCACATGAGCAATACGACGAATTTCTTCTTCATCATAAATCATGGTATTAAAGCCCACACGCTTACCATCACGCTCTTCAATGGCGCGAGGTTCACCAAAGTAAATATCACCGGTAAGTTCGCGGATAACTATTAAATCAAGTCCCTTGGCCGCAATGTCAGCACGCAATAAGCATGCACCGGCCAGCTCAGGAAACAATGTGGCAGGACGTAAGTTAGCAAAAAGGCCGAGACCTTTACGGATGGCCAAAAGTCCCTTTTCAGGGCGAATGCTTTTATCTATTTTATCCCATTTGGGGCCGCCCACTGCGCCCAAAAGCACAGCATCAGCCTTACGGCATGCCTCCATGGTGCTCTCAGGCAAAGGCACGCCTTCTGCATCAATGGCTGCGCCGCCAATATTGGCATATTCATAAGTGAAATCATGACCAAATTTTTCTGCCACCGCATGCAAAACCTTCATGGCTTCTGTCACAATCTCTGGGCCAATACCATCGCCAGGTAAAACGCAAATATGTTTTTTCATGATTTTCCCTTATGTTTTTTATATTTTTATTTTATTTTATTTTATTTTTGTTTTTGTTTTTTATATGGTGGGGAGGGGAAAAACCTTTTGTGAACAAAAGGTTCTTTCCCCTCCCC
>CAYJLO010000106.1:0-7860 GCA_964370835.1 uncultured Desulfovibrionaceae bacterium | reverse complement strand
CGTGTGCCGCCATAGGCTTTTTCCACAGCTGCATCAAGTACCATTTGCGACGCAAACCAAATGTCTGGCCCAATACCGTCACCGGGAAAATAAGGAATAACAGGATTATTGGGGGTATTTAAACTTCCGTCTGCGTTAAGTGTAATGGCCTCGCCCATGATCTAACTCCTTTTGAGAAATTTTATTATGTACAGTGATGGAGTTTTTGTCTGTATGCTCAAACAAAACTCTTTTCTTTGTATGGGCACCCTTCACAAAGGATGCCCTCTACATTAAGAAAATAACAATCCGCTAGGTAAGCCTACCTTCATGCCATACTTAAAAAACACATAGTAGCCCACGGTAATGAGGGCAGAAAACATCAAAGATTTTAACCAAAACTGTGGACCCTTTACCAAGGTAATAATAATGGCCACAGAAATGAAGCCGCCCACAAGATAACCGGTCACAAAAATAAGCCCGCACAAAATCATGATAATGGCATTTAAGGTAATGCCCATTTTTATAACTTCGCCGGAAAGGGCTTTAACATTGCGTCCAAACAAGGCATTTACCAACCAAATGGTACATAAAACTGCATGGATGGTGCAAGTGGTGTACGGGAAAGTACGGGGCGTGGGCCAACCGTAGGAGTACACATCAATCCAGTTGGGGATCAGATAGAAAATAGTTACAAGACATGCCAAAAGCGAAAAAGCCGCCACAAGTACTTCTAAGTAGCCATATTCTTTATCGCGAAAGGACTTTGCAACGCCTTGTTCTGTAGCTGTTGATTCCATATAAACTCCCGAAAGAGCCTAGGGGCCCTAAAGCCCCCAAGCATTTAGTCAAAATTACTGCTTAACCACTTTACCTGTGGAGTCGATACGACCAAGATCCATTAAAATTTTACGGAAAACTTTGTCTTCTTTTTTCAAGTCAGAAACTAAAGCTTCGCCAGATTGGGTGTAGTCGGTGAGGTAGATTTTTGCCACTGCGTCGCGGAATATTTTGGACTTGGCAGCCTCGGTGAACACAGCAACAAGCTTATCACGTACATCATTGGGAATGCCTTTAGGAGCTACCACAATGTAAGGAGCTTCACCAATTTGCAATTCGGGGTAGCCGATATCGCTTAAAGTGGGGATACCTTCATAGGTAGGTGTCTTCATGTAATCAAGAAGCACTTTACAGGTGCCTTGGTCCACGTGAATGGCTTGGCTACCAGAACCGGCATAGGCATCAATTTGACCACCAATCAAAAGCTTCATGGCTTCAGCACCACCGGAAGTACCAAGAAGGTTCCATTTCAAGCCTTCTTTCATGGCAATGTAATCCATAACCAAGGTGGTGTTACTCATGTGACCGGAAGTGGCGATTTTCATTTTGCCGGGGTTTTTCTTTACCATGTCGACAAACTCTTGCCAGGTATTGGCAGGATGATCTTTACGCACAACCAAAGCGGCGGTGGGAGAACCAAAGGCCAAAATGAATTCTAAATCTTCAAAAGTATTGTAAGGCAATTTAAATTGCATGGGAGCGTTGATGGCTGTGGTGGATTTAATAACACCTAAGGTATAACCATCTGGTTTAGCGCGGCTAACAATATTAGCAGCAATGGTGGCTGTGGCGCCGGGACGCTCTTCAAGCACAATGGATTGTTTGAAAATACCTTCAGCGGCAGTGGCTAAAGCTTGAGAAGAAATATAAGCAGTACCGCCAGATTTATACCCATAAATTAACTTGATGGGCCCTGTGGGGAAATCTGTTTCAGCCATGGCAAGGCCAGCACCGCCAAGCATAACACTGGCACCTAAGGCCATCACAGACAACACTTTTTTACATTGAGTAAAGTAAGACATTTTAAAATTCCTCCAAGTTACTGTTAAAACTTAAGCTTTCTTTTAATGGTTTCATCCACGATGCCGTCAGTAATATGCTCTTTTTTGAGCATTTCTTCTTCGGTTAAGATATTTCTTTCCGTAGAAGAGGTTTCAGCATTTTCCATTTGCTTAACGAGCACTTCGGCATCTTCCACATCTTCCACTTTCGGACGCAATATTTGCATAACTGGAGTCCAAAGTAAAAGAGCCACAAAGCATGTCCAAAGTACGGCAGCAATGGGGGAAGTAAAGAGCGGGGCAATATTGCCACCCTCAAGCACTAAGGCTTGACGGAAGTTCTTTTCTAAAATGGGCACTAAGATAAAGGCTATGAGCGCAGGACTTACGGGGAAGCCAAACAAACGCATCATGAATGCCAATACACCGGCACCAAGCATGATCATAATATCAAAGAAGCTATGGTGAATGGCGTAGGTTCCTGTGAAACACAAGAAGAAGATGGCACCAAATAAAATACCACTGTCAATTTTATACAAGGCCGCAGAGAAGTGCTTAATACAGAACTTCCCTATGGGGTATAATAAGAATGCAGAAACAATAAGACCTATAAATACAGCATAGATGATGGGTCCGTGCTCGATAAAGATACGAGGACCAGGCACAATGCCGTGCATAAGTAAGGTACCGTACAAAATGGCGGCTGTGGAGCTACCGGGGATACCTAAGGTAAGCATGGGGATAAGAGCTGGGCCGCAGGTACCGTTATTACCGGTTTCGCAGGCCATGATGCCTTCGATGCTACCTTTGCCGTATTGCTCTGGATTTTTAGAAGTACGCTTGGCAAGGCCATAGCAAGTGAAAGCTGCAGCGGTGGAACCAAGACCTGGTAAGGCACCAATGAGACCACCAATGACGGCAGATTGCACAATGACGCGCCAATGCTTAAGACCGTCCATAAGGCCTAAGCTTTCGTTGCTCAGGGCAAACTCTTCTTTTTTCTCTTCTAAAATTTTATTCTTTTCAGCCAAACGCTTTTTAATGTATTCTGCGCGGCTACGAATCATGGAGAACACGATTTCAGGCAAGGCAAAAAGACCCACCAAGAAAGGAATGAGAGATAAACCATCGCTCAGTTCATACACGTTAAAAATAAGGCGGTTGGTGCCTTCCACTGGATCAAGACCCACATAAGTTAAGGCTGCGCCAATACAGGCAGCAATGAAGCCTTTAACCTTGTTCTTACCCAAGGAAAATACAATTACCGAAAGGGCTAACACCACCAAGGGCACCATTTCGATGGGACCAATCTTCAAAGCCAAACTTGCCACCATGGGGGTGAACAATACCAAAAGCACAGTACCTATGAGGTCACCGCATACCGATGCAATAAGAGCGGCATCAAGGGCTATACGCGCCTTGCCTTCTTTTGCCAGCGGATACCCATCCAGCAGTGTGGCCGCCGCCTCCGGTGTGCCCGGTGTGGCAATGAGAATGGCACTAATGGACCCGCCATATACACCGCCTTTATACACACCTAAAAGGAAAGAAAGCCCTGTGATGGGGTTCAAACCAATGGTAAAAGGGGTGGCAAGGGCAATGGCCATGGAAGGGGATAAGCCGGGAAGACAGCCAATAAAAACGCCACATACCAATCCTAATACGATGGCGATCATATTGTAAAAAGTCATCAGGCTATCAAAACCAGCCAAAACAGATTCAATCATTCCTATCTCCTGACATCAAAAATATAGAGGGTTAGAAAATGATGGTTTTCCTCCTAAAAACCTAAACCTATACTATCCATACTATACGAACGAAATTTTGTTCATATGTTGTACCAAGCTTAAGGATTTTCACCTTGTATAAAGCTTGGATTACTCCGCACATGGAGTACATTGTACAAAAAACATGCCATAAAATATTTTTTTTCCAGCTTTTTCATGCATTCTTACCTCCGCGAAAAACTCTTTTTTTCACGAACACTTTTTTGTAGAAAAAATGCTTTTTGTTGCAGTGAGTTGAAAAAAGAGTACTTTTTTTCACAATGCTAGAAAAAATTTTCGCTTAGTATTTCTTAGTTACTCACTACACAAAAACAATAACGCAACACCTTAAAATTGTATACAGTTTAGAAATGAAACTCTTTGTTAACATGCGCCATGCCAATGAAACATACATCTTCATTTAGAAACATAATGTTGCATTTTAAACATATTTTGCGTACATTTCTAAAATCTACTTACAAGGAGAAATCATGCCACACCGCCAACGCCAAGAGCTTTACCAAGATATTTACACCATAGGTGTTTTTCTTTCCATTCCCATTGTGGAACAATATGTGGCAGAATTTCAAAAAAATCCGCGATATAGGATACTCACCTCGGCGGCCTATTTCGACCAAGCCCTAGAACAAGCGGCCTTGTGGGAAGAGCAAGGCGTAGACGTCTTTGTCAGTCGTCGCGGTACCGGTGATTTATTACGCCAAAAATTCTCCACCCCAGTACTTACCTTGCCCATGTCCGAAATGGAAATTATCCACTGCTTGCGTACCTCTTGCCCCAAAGGATCCGTGGTACTCATTCCTATTTTTGGACAAGAATATGCAAGTCTTAGCCATATGGAAGAGCTCATTGGTGTGCGTATTCTACAGCATGTATACACAAACTTTGAAGAGCTTGAGACTCTCATCAAACGTGGCATCCATTGGAATGTGGACTTTGTGGCCGGCGGCGGCACCACACAACGCCTAGCGCAAAAGTATGGTATTTCATATGTTTCCCTAGCCCCTGGGCGAGAACAATTTTTGAGCATTTTAGACAGTGCCGCCAACGTAGCGAGCTTCTACCGTGAAAAGGAATCCATGATCAATGAAATGCAAGGCATGATGGACTCCATGATTGACGGATTTTTTTCGGTGGACGCTCAAGGTATCATTTTAGCCTGCAACACCGTGGGCGCTGATTTATTGGAAGCCAAGAGACGCGAAGATCTCATGGGCACGTCCATACTGCAGCATATGCAAGAAAGCACCTTTCGTGAAATACTTCAAGAAGAACATGCGAATCAAGAGAAGGTGGTCCATGTGCATGGAACCCCTCTGGTACTCCACGCCACCGCGGTAAAAAGCCGTAATATCATTGAAAAAATACTTCTTTCCTTACGTAAAGTACATGATGTTATTCGTCAAAGCGGCTCCATTCGCTCTGCCATTTCCGGTGGCTTTGAAACCCACTATCGCCTCAGCGACATGATACACAAAAGTCCGGTCATACAAGACATCATCAACCTTTGCCGCATATACGCTAAAACCAATTCTTCGGTGCTCATTGGCGGTGATACTGGCACCGGCAAGGAAATTCTCTCCCAAGGCATACACAATAGCAGTAAACGCAAAAAAAAACCTTTTGTATCCATTAACTGTGCAGAGTTACCCGAGCACTTACTGGAAAGTGAACTTTTTGGATACGATGAAGGCGCATTCACGGGTTCGCGCAAGGGGGGTAAAGCAGGATTTTTTGAATTGGCCCACGGCGGAACATTACTTTTGGACGAAATAGACTCAGCTTCCACCATGGTACAAAGTAAATTATTACGCGTACTACAAGAAAAGGAAATCATGCGCATTGGCGGTAAAAGAAAAATTCCCATTGATGTACGCGTCATAGCCACATCGGGCAGAGATCTTTGGGAAGCTGTAAGTCAAGGTACTTTTAGACGCGACCTCTTTTTCCGACTCAATGTCATGTCCGTGTATATTCCCCCCTTGCGAGACCGCTTGGATGACATTGAGGCCCTTTTGCCGCATTTTCTACAGTATTTTTCCCAAAGAGAAAATATGCCTAAACCCGTCATACGTCGCGAGCACATTCAATTACTTAAAAAATATAGCTGGCCTGGAAATGTACGCCAATTGCGCCACTTTGCAGAGCGTTTTGTGCTCTATGCCTCCTTCATGAATGATCCTTTTTCCCACCTTTATAATGAACTGCATCGTATTACCTTGCACGCCACGCCACGCATACCATCTTTGGAAAACATACCACAAGACATGGCACCCTTGGGAAGTATGCCCGCCCCTTCCGCTGCATCGCAGGTAAACACAGCCCATATGCCTACTCTACCACACCACACTCTATCTAGTTCTCCCATGCCTACCATTCCCTCGGCCATGGCGCATCACCCCGACACATCCCTTGGTCACAGCTTACATAAAGACGAATTGGAGCTCATCCAAGAAGCTCTTGAGAGAACAAGATATTCAAAAAAAGATGCTGCGCAACTCCTTGGCATGAGCCGTAGTACCCTATGGCGTAAAATGAAACAATACCACTTGGAGTAGTCTTTATTTTCTCATCGCGTTTCATAATGTTTCATATTGAAACATTGCATTCTACAATGAAACAATGCAACATGCATAAAAATAAACTTCCTGAAAGTAGAATTTTAACATGCCCTTATCATACGTATTTTTTTGCAAGAAAATGTTGGCACGCTATTTGTTATAGGGCAGTCAGTTGCGCAGTATTCTTACTTGTCGGCGTTTTGTGTAGCATCTCAAAACGTACACTGTGTAACGTAAAAGGAGGAGTAAAACATGCTTGAAAATGTTTCCATCTATCCCAAAAACTATGACGTTATCGTTGTAGGGGGCGGAAACGCAGCTCTGTGCGCCGCTATTTCGGCCAGAGAGCTTGGTGCTTCTGTTTTGGTACTAGAAAAATCCAATCGAGTGTTCCGCGGCGGTAACAGCCGTCACACCAGAAACATTCGTTATATCCATGAGTCTGCCAACGACTGGCTCACGGGTCCATACCTTGAAGAAGAGTGCTTTAACGACCTTATGCGCGTAACGGGCGGTAATACCACCGAAAACCTTGCTCGCCTCTGTATCCGCAACTCCCTCAATGTGGGTAACTGGATGATTGAACATGGTGCCATGTTCCAACCATCCATGCGCGGAACTTTACACCTTGGACGTACCAACAGTTTCTTCCTTGGCGGTGGTCGCGGCCTTATGAATGGTTATTATGCCTATGCCGAAAAACACGGCGTGGACGTTCTCTACGAATCCCCTGTGGCACAAATCAACATGGATGGTTCTGTATTTAAGAGCCTTGTCATTGAAAATGCCCAAGGTGAACATATTCAAATTTATGGTAAATCCGTGGTTATCGCTGCAGGTGGCTCTCAAGCTAACCCTGGCTTCTTAGCCAAACACTGGGGCGAAGCAGCTTACAACTTCCGCGTTCGTGGCTGTCCATACGACACAGGCGAAGTGTTGGAAATGCTCCTCGCCAATGGCGTAGAGTCCGTGGGCGACCCCACTCAAGGCCATATGGTGGCTGTGGATGCGCGCGCGCCTAAAGTGGACGGCGGCATTGTAACACGTCTTGACTGTGTGCCTTTCTCCATTGTGGTGAACAAACACGCTCAGCGCTTCTATGATGAAGGCGAAGAATTCTGGCCCAAGCGTTACGCCATTTGGGGCCGCCTTGTGGCTGGTCAAGATGACCAAATTGCCCACTCCATCATCGACTCCAAGTCCATCGACCTCTTCATGCCATCTGTATTCCCACCAGTGGAAGCCAACTCTTTGGAAGAACTGGCTCGTAAGCTTGGCCTTGACGTGGATACCTTCATGAAGACCGTGAAAGACTTCAACGCTTCGTGTAAGCAAAACAATCCCTTCAACCCCGATGAGCTGGACGGCAACGCCACCGAAGGTCTTGAAATTGCCAAAACCAACTGGGCACGTCCCATTGAAAAGGCTCCCTTCTACGGCTATGCATTAGCTCCCGGTATTACCTTCACCTACCAAGGTACCAAGGTAAACGAACAAGCGCATGTTCTCATGCAAGATGGTAGTGAGTCCCCCAACATCTTTGCTTGCGGTGAAATCATGTCCGGTAACATCTTGGGCAAAGGATACATGGCAGGCTTTGGTATGACCATTGGAACAGTTTTTGGCCGCATTGCGGGTACAGAGGCAGGTAAGTATGTCAAGAGATAAAGAAGTATTGCTTAAAGAAGCAAACCA
>CAYJLO010000105.1:4977-8163 GCA_964370835.1 uncultured Desulfovibrionaceae bacterium | reverse complement strand
ATTATATGGTAATCGACACAAAAAGCATGGTCGCCATGACCGAGGCAAATCAGAACTTTTCTCGCATCGTCCGCATAGTAGACGAGCAAGGCATGGCTGTTATTCTCAAAAACAACAAACCAAGGTACATCCTCGTAGACTTTGAAGAATACGAAGAAATCCAATCCCTCAAAGATAAACGAGCCGCCCTCATCGACTCTACCGCTGATGCACTCATAGAAGAAAATCTCGAAGCCTTCAAGGTGCTCGCCCAATGATTCTGCTCACGACAAGTGAAATTGTCTCGCTCCACAGCAAGCTCATTGCTAAAACTGGGGGCGTAGATGGCTTGCGTGACTTAGGCTTGCTTGATTCCGCTGTAAGTAGTGCTCTCAACGCCTTTGGTGATTTTGAGCAATACCCCACAGTAGAAGAGAAAGCAGCACGCCTCGCCTACGCTATCGTAAGCAATCACGCTTTTGTAGATGGAAACAAGCGAATAGGAGTGCTAGTGATATAGTGCATAAAATTCGAACATAGTCACTATTTATGAAATTTAAAGAGCAAGGCAAGCAAGGTTTATTCGATAATTCAGACGCAATCGAAAGGATGTCAGAGATGGGTAATTCTCTTAAAAAATTACTGAAAGTTGTTGATTTTGAAATGTTTCGCCCCTTATTAGAAAAGGAGTTGAGCCCTAAAGAGAAAAAATATAGAGGCGGTGCGCGACCATACGACTACGTAATGATGTTTAAAATAACGATATTACAGCGTTTATTTAATTTGAGCGATAAACAAGTAAACACTTCTTACACTAGGGCTGGGTGTGCTTGCTGGGCATGCCCTAGGCAAGCAGGTGACACCTAATATCCTGTTCATCCTCGCAGATGATATAGGCGTTAATCAACTCACTTTCACACAAGAAGTAGAGGCGGGTGCCACCTTGCCGCACACGCCCCATCTCAATAAACTGGCGAAAGAGGGCATACTTTACACAAAGGCATGGGCAAGCCCACTGAGTTCCCCAACGCGTGGCTGCATCCTGACGGGGCAGTACGGATCTCGCACAGGTGTTTTATCCGTAGGTGCCAGTCTGGATACACAATCATCCAGCATTGCAAGAGAACTTAAAGAGCAGAGTAACTATGCCACCGCCAGTATAGGGAAATGGCATTTATCGCGCGCTCGTATCTTGCCGCAGGATTTTGGATTTGACTTCTTTGCAGGAACGATAGGAGGGGGCGTGCGTCAATTTATGGATGCCTCACTCTTTGTTGGCAGAGAGAGGGTAGAAAACAAAGGCTATATCACCGCACGCTTGACGAACGAAGCCTTATCGTGGATAAGTTCACAAAAAAAACCTTGGTTTTGCTGGCTTTCTTATCACAATGCACATACCCCCCATCACCTCCCCCCAGCCCACCTGCACCATCAAAAAGGTCTGACAGGGACAGAGGACGACATCGAGCAAAAATCCCTCTCCTACTACCACGCCTCCATCGAGGCTATGGATACAGAAATAGGACGACTGCTTGCCAGCATAGATCAAGAGACACGCCAGCACACTATCGTCATTTTTATGGGGGATAATGGGACAGAGAAACGCCTCCTCCAATCCTCGCAGGGGAAAGGTTCCCTGTATGAAGCAGGGATTCATGTGCCCCTCTTCATCAGTGGAGCAGGCGTCAAACGGCGAGGGCAGAAAGACAATAGCCTTATTAGTGCGGTAGATCTCTTTGCGACTATTATGGAGCTCTCTGGGCAAAAGATGCCTCAATATCATGATAGCTATAGCTTTGCAGGCAGTATAAAAAATGATATATCCAGCACACGCCGCTATGCCTTTGCAGAGATTGATAGCCCCCGCACTGGCTATAGCAACGCCCTATCAGATGGACGCAACAAGCTCATCACCCACAAGGGGGGAGAAGAGCAATTTTTCGATTTGCGCAGCGAACAAGGGGAGCAAAACACCATACCCTCCAAGGGCAAATCCGCTTATAACAAGCTGCGTACGCAGCGGGATAAGTTGACAAAAGGCTTCCCAGAAAGAGTGAAGAAAGCCACCCCACCCCGTCGTGGTGGGATGCAACGCGGACAAGGGCGGCGCGGCCGCCCACTGTCCTGATGTTAATTTGCCTGTTGTGGGCTCTTATGCTGCTTGTCGGCGGCGGCGTGCCAAGAGTCCTGCTAAGGCGAGCAGGCTTAGCGTTGCGGTGCTTGGCTCGGGGATAGCGTTGAAGCGCACGCCCCACTGCGAGCCTGTGTTGAATAAATTATAGCTAAATCCCTCAGCTAGCAGGTCTTTTCCTGTAAAGCTCAGCTGCACGCTATTCATCATCCAGAGCAATCTATCATCATCATCGCTTACAAGTGTGAAGCTATCCCCATTTCTCAGCGTGTAGTCGCTGATGTCGATAAGGAAACCCGTTGTGTACAGCCTGCTACCCGCTCCTTGCAAGGTCAATTGATCATAGGCTGACGCGTCAGTGATAGTAAATTCTATCAGAGAGCAGTTGATGGCATTGTTGCTTACCACTGACCCATCAATAATGATTTGGGTGGAGTAAAGGGTCGAATTATAGGTAATATCGCTTCTTAAAGTACCACCCTTAAGGATCAGTGTACCATTATTGTTAATAGCATTGCCTGTACCTAGGTAGTTGGCGACACTTTGCACCTTGCCACCTGTGCGAATATTGAGAGTGACATTTGTGAGTTCGCTGCTACTGTCGCTGATAATCCCCTTATTGCCGAGAGTATAGCCAGTGGCAGCAGGATCGCCTATCAAGAGTTCTCCCTTATCCTCCACATCAATAGTTACGTCCTTTGCAGAGCTAAGGGTATAGCTGACATCAGCCCCAGCAACGATGAGTCGTGTTGCCGTTGCGCCTTTTAGGTGCCCTATGCTGCCTTGCCCAGCTAAATCTACAGAGGTATTTTCACTAAGGGTCAGACCTCCAGCTTTTAGTGATTGAATCAGGCTATGGGCTCCCTGATTATTCACAGTGAGGGTGCCTGTCCCTAGGTCTATCTTTGTACCGTCTATTGTCCCCCTAATTTCTAACCCATTCCCGTCCGTTTTTACTGAGCCTTTCCCCACAAGGTTCTTGATCGTTTCATACTCACTAAATGTAAGCGTCGCCCCATCGGCAATGGTGATATTTGTTGTATCAGAAGTGAGATCATTAACAGTAAGCTCGCCCG
>CAYJLO010000105.1:0-4877 GCA_964370835.1 uncultured Desulfovibrionaceae bacterium | reverse complement strand
AAATCACCTTTGCTCCCTCTGCAATGGTGATATTTGTTGTATCAGAAGTGAGATCATTAACAGTAAGCTCGCCCGCATTCAGCGTTAAACCGCCTGCTGTTAAGGAGCTAATTTCGCGATTGGCGATATCGTTATTCACCGTGAGCGTGCCTGTGCCTAGATCTATATCTATAAAGGGATCAACAAGTTCATCTTCACCAAGACCAACGCCTTGAGCTTTTATAAACCCTGTAAGCGTTAAGTTTTTGTTCTCCACTTTTATCGTGCCTGCACCAAGAATATTTCGGATCGTTTCTTCCTGATTAAGCGTGAGTGTTGCGCCCTCAAAAATAGAAAGGTCTATTGCATCAATATTAAGGCTATTGACAGTAAGCGTTCCTGCATCAAGAGAAAGTAGCCCTGCTGTTAATGCGCCAATTTCGCGATTGGCGACATCATTATCAACATAGAGAGTACCTGTACCTACGTCTATATTTGCACCTTCTATTCTCCCCGTGACAACTAAGAAGTTTCCATCAAGCGTTCCTAGAGTGCCTGTGCCCAAAAGATCGTTGATCTCCTCATAGGTACTTAAAATCACCTTTGCTCCCTCTGCAATGGTGATATTTGTTGTATCAGAAGTGAGATCGTTGACGGTAAGCTCGCCAGCATTTAGCGTTAGAGCTCCTGCGCTTAAGGAATTGATAAGGCGGTCGTCGACCAGATTATTCACCGTGAGCACGCCTGTCTCTAGGTCTATGTTAGAATCTGATAGGTAGCCTGTAACCATTAAGTTTTTATTCTCCGTTTTTAGCGTGCCAGTCCCCATAAGGGTCATGATTTTTTCCTCGTTATTAAGAATGACCGTTGCCCCACCTTCGATATAAAAATTGGTATTACTAGTCGTTAGATCATTAACAGAGAATGTGCCAGAATTAAGTTGAAGCGTAGAAGCTGTCAATAAATTGATGTTGCCAGACTGAGACACCGTAAGCCTCCCTGTCCCTAGGTCTATTGAAGCCCCTGCAACTGTCCCTGTAATCGTTAAGTTTTTGTTGGTCGTTTCTACCGTACTTGTACCCACTAGGTTTTTAATCGTTGCTGCGTTATTGAGAACAAGCTTTGCGCCCCCTGCAATATCGATATCTGTTGTTGCAGAGCTAATACTATCGACAGTAAGCGTCCCAGCGTTAAGATCAAGCAGACTTGCTGTCAAGTCACCCATGCTACCCGTCTGAGAGACGGTGAGAGTGCCTGTCCCTAGGTCTATATTTGTACCTGCGATAATCCCTGCAACTGTTAAGTTTTTATTCTCCCTTTGTAGCGTGCCTGTCCCCGAAAGGTTGTTGATCGTTGCCGTATTAGGAAGAATAAGCGTCGCCCCTTCTGCAATATCAATATCTGTTGTTGCAGAGCTAATACTATCGACAGTAAGCGTCCCGGCGTAAAGATCAAGCCTCCCAGCTGTTAAGGAGCCCATGTTACCAGTACCAGTCTGAGACACGGTGAGCGTCCCTGTCCCTAGGTCGACATTTGTGCCTGTTGCTGACCCTATCACGCTTAAGTTTTTGTTCTCCGTTTTCACTGTACCTGTGCCAGAAAGCCCCGAAATCGTTTCCTCCCTATTAAGAATGACCATTGCCTCATCTGCGATACTAAAACTGGTTCGATCAGTCATTAGCTCATTGACAGTGAATGTTCCATTAGTAAGGGTAAACCCTCCTGCTGTCAATAAATTGATATTACCAGACTGCTGCACCGCGAGCGTCCCGTACCCTAGGTTTATAGATGCCCCATCAACTGTTCCTGTAATCGTTAAGTTTTTGTTTCTTGCTTCAACCGTGCCTGTCCCCGAAAGGTTGTTGATTGTTGCCGTATTAGGAAGAATAAGCGTCGCTCCCCCTGCAATATTAATATTTGTTGTTGTAGATGTAATACTATTGACAGTAAGGGTTCCCGCATTCAGTCTCAGAGCTCCTGCTGCCAATGAGCCCATGTTACCAGTACCGGTCTGAGACACAGTGAGCGTGCCTGTCCCTAGGTCTACATTGATATATGAGATTGATGTTTTTACCGTTAAGTTTTTGTTCTCTGTTTCTACTATGCCTGTACCTGTAAGGCTGTTGACCGTTTCTTCGTTATTAAGAAAGATCTTTGCTCCTGCTTCGGCCAGAAGACTAATTTCATCAGAAGCTAGATTCTCAACTGTAAGCGTCCCAGCGTTAAGCGTAAGCAAACCTGCTGTTAATGTTCCAATGATACCAGTCTGAGAAACAGTGAGATAACCTGTATTTAGGTTTATATCTGCACCGTTGATTGTCCCTGTAACCGTTAAGTTTTTCCCCTGCGTTTGAATCGTGCCTGTACCCACAAGGTTCTTGATCGTTGCCGCGTTATTAAGAATAAGCTTTGCGCCCCCTGCAACATCAACATCTGTCGTCACAGTCGTTAAATTATTGACAGTAAAAGTTCCTGCGTTAATATCGAGCATCTCCGCTGTCAAGGAGCCCATGTTACCAGTCTGAGACACAGTGAGCATCCCTGTCCCTAGGTCTATTGAGGTACCTGCAACTGTTCCCGTCACAATTAAGTCCAAATCCTCCGTGATGACTGTGCCTGTCCCCGCGAGGTTTTTTATCGTTTCTGTATCATTAAGAGTGAGTCTTGCCCCAGATGCGATGGTAAGATCTGTTGTATCAGAAGCGACACTATTGATCGCTAGTGCCCCTGCATTCAGCGTCAGACCGCCTGCTGTTAAGTTGTTAATGACGCGATCATCAACAGCATTATTCACTGTGAGCGTGCCTGTTCCTAGGCTTATATTTGTACCCGTAATTTCCCCATTAAGCGTTAAGTCTAAGTTCTCCGTTTTTACTGTGCCTGTATTATAGATGGATCCGACCGTTTCTTCGCTCTTTAAGGTAATCGTAGTTCCAGAGGCGACACTAAGATGTGTTGTATCACTCGTCATACTATTGACAGTGAGCGTGCCAGCGTTAAGATTAAGCCTCCCAGCTGTTATGGAATCAATGCTGCGGACGAGATTATTATGAAGAGTGAGAGTGCCCGTACCTAGGTCGACGTCTGTATTGGCAACGCTGCCCGTAATCGCTAAATTTTTATTGTTCGATGCTACCGTGCCTGTATTCAAAAGGTCATCGACCCATCCATCATTTTGGAAAGTGACCCTTGCTCCATTGGCAATATCTAAATCCATCGTGCTTGTCCACGAATAAAGAATCGTCGCGCTGCCGCTGGTGATTTTGAATTTACTTGCGGTCAAATTAACAATTTTACCGCTCGTCCCCCCGACAGTTAATGTACCGGAGCCTAAATTAATGTTCACAAAAGAGCTAGAACTTATCCAATTGGCATCAATAAGCGTTAGGTTATAACCATTGGAAGAGACATTACCTATCCCATTAATACTACCAAGCGTCTCAGATTGTCCTAGTGTTAGTGTTCCGCTTGTTCCGGTAAAGATTATATCGGTATCATCGCGTGATATAGAACCTGCAGAGATAGAACCATTAGCAATAGCAAGAGAGGCTGCACTGATTGTGCCCATGCTTTGATATTGATCAGAGTTAGTTAACGCTAACTGATTGAAAACAGTGATTGACCCACTCCCGCTTACCTTGCCACTCAAGGTAAGACCAGTCGCCGTGAGCGTCCCATTGTTGATAACCTCATCACTGAAGGTCTGAGTGCCTAGGAGTGCTATCGAGCCATCATTGGTCGTCTCTAATTTGACATCAGTATACCGAGTCGAATGAAGACTCACCTTGCCATTGTCAACATAGAGTTTAGCGGCCTGTAATTGACCTATTGTTTGGTCTTGTTGCGTTCCAGTTAAACTCAGTGTATAACCTCTGATGTCAATGCTCCCCACATCTGAATCCGAAGAGGAATGGGGAGAATAAACACCGCTGAGGACAGTGACATCCGCATCATGGAGGAGACTCAAGCTCCCACCATTCTTGATTGTGCCTATAGTGCGAGCACCGTCTCCATCATAAAAGATGTTTAAATTTCCGCTCTTATGATCAATCGTGGCAATATGAGACAGTGACAATACTCCTGCGCAGTGAAGGGTAAATGAATCATCAGCCCCATAATCTGTTGTAAGCGTAGCAATCTGCCTTGTATCAACATATTCCGCATATCCTGCATGATTAAGGTCAACACTAGATCCCTCGGGAAGAGAAAAGAGTCCGAGAGGCCATCTGGGCGACCAGTGATAACGATTTGACCAAGATCCCTTAATACTGGAACCACCACTCCCATCCCCTACAAATTCGTACGTTTCTGCATGAGCGAGGTTCACCGTTGTGGCAAGGGCAAGCGTTGCGGCGGCATAGCATGCATAAAGTGCACGACGAAGGGATAAATTGAGTTGTAACTTCATGATAGTGGATAGGTGAGTAAGGGGCTTCTACCTTATAGCATCCCTCACCGTTTTTGTCAAGAAAAATCGTAGGAGATGCAAGCGTGCAAGCGTGCAAGCGTGTTAGCGTGTTAGCGTGTTAGCGTGTTAGCGTGTTAGCGTGTTAGCGTGTTAGCATTGTAAAACAAACGAAGTATTAGTGAGGTGGTTCCCTTTTCCTGACAAGCAACTAGCAGAATTAAGCTAGAAGAAGATGGTGGATTGGGTTGGGGGTTAATCTTAGTTTATCATGTAGACGCTCGTTGGTAAGCATTTTTTTCAGGCTACTGGAGGCTACTGGAGGCATTATTTACAAATAGGCTTTACGCCCTACTCTCAAAAAGCACCTTCTCCATCTCCTCCACCCCCATATTCAGCATCCCCAGCATCGTGCTCAAGTGCTTCTTACTCACTCCAATTGCTCTTGCTAGCTCGGAGGCGTTCTTGAACTCGCCTGTCATCAATATCGCTT
>CAYJLO010000104.1:0-8164 GCA_964370835.1 uncultured Desulfovibrionaceae bacterium | reverse complement strand
TCGAGCTGGTCTAACTTAGGGGTTGCATGTTTAGCCATTGGCTTACCTCCACAAGAGTTTTTAAAAGTTCCGGTTTGTCTCCGGCATATGGTTTCCAACCGCAAAATGCGATGGAAATGACCTTTTTTACGCTTTTTACCCAAGCTCAAACCCAAGGCAAAAAGACTGCGCCAAGCCCCGTAGCAAAGTCATGTGTGCAGGGGTAGCGCGTAAGTGAACAATGCCTAGCACAGTTTTTTCACAAAGACAAGCCTTATGGCATATCTTGGGCTTAAAAGTTGCTTTAAGGGCAAGCTTTATCTTGTGTCGATTTAAATGTTTTTTTCACATGCCGTTCACGATGGCTACAAAGAATTTCATGATGCTATCTTGTGAAAAATAAAGCAAAAAATACATAATCTGTTACTAAAATAACCATAAAGGAAAAAGTTGAAATAGCAACAAAGTTTTGAGCTAGCGGTGCTTTTTTATC
Organism: uncultured Desulfovibrionaceae bacterium; assembly: GCA_964370835.1. Classification (GTDB taxonomy): domain Bacteria; phylum Desulfobacterota; class Desulfovibrionia; order Desulfovibrionales; family Desulfovibrionaceae; genus CAYJAD01. The sequence goes on along the minus strand of CAYJLO010000104.1, from coordinate 7,692 downwards.
AAAAGTTTACACAATGTAAGTAAATTATGCTTTGCTTCATAGTATACGCCTAATTTTGGCATGCTTGACAAAGACCTGTATCTTGCCTAATGCTCTATTAGCTAAAAACGACTTTCACATTCAATTTTAAAATAAGGATACATGATGAAGCCAGCTCAAGCCATATTGGCCCTACAGACACTTATAGATATTCAACAGCCTGTGTTTATATGGGGAGCGCCAGGTATAGGCAAAAGTCAAATTGTAGCTCAAGTGGCTAAAAATAAAGGTTATAAACTCATAGATATACGTGCTGTTTTGCTTGATCCTGTGGATTTACGCGGTTTGCCTCATATCACCGCTGACAAGCAAGCCGCATGGTGTGCACCTTCCTTTTTGCCCAGAGAAGATAATACAGAGAAAGGCATCATATTTTTGGATGAGCTCAATGCCGCTCCGCCTTTGGTTCAAGCTGCCTGTTATCAATTGGTATTAGATAGAAAAATAGGTGAATATGCCTTACCAGATGGCTGGACTGTGGTGGCCGCCGGCAATGGAGAAAAAGATCGCGCCGTGACCCATAAAATGCCCACGGCTTTAGCCAATAGAATGGTGCATATTGACATGCAAACCAGCCCTGAAGATTGGATTTTATGGGCGCAAGATGCAGGAATAAGAAAGGAAGTCATTGCATTTTTACGCTTTCGTCCCAAACTGTTGCACGATTTTGACCCGCAAAAATCTGCCAAGGCCTTTGCTTCTCCGCGTTCATGGGCTTTTGTGTCGCAAATTCTTGAAGCCGGTGTGGATGCATCCATAGAGTATGAATTGCTACAAGGCACCATAGGCATGGCCGCCGCCACTGAATTTACAGGATTTTTGCAAGTATGGCGTCACTTGCCTACCTTGGAAGATATCACGTCCAAGCCGCAAGAATGTACGGTGCCTTCAGAGCCTGCTACATTATATGCATTGTGTGAATCTTTAGGTTCCAAAGTGAATATGGGAAATATTGCACAATTAACTTCCTATGCTCATCGCTTGCCAGTGGAGTTTGCGGTGCTTTTCATGCGTACAGCAGTGTGTCAGGATGAAAACATTGTCCACAGTCCTGCATTTACGCAATGGGCACAAAAACATGCCCATGTAATCATGTAAGTTTGTGAGCTTGTCATGTCACAAATGCAAGAAACGCCCAATGCCTTACAACTTATGCAAAAGGCCCGCACGGAGCTTTTGTTGTCACATCCTTTTTTTGGTTCCTTGGCGCTGAAATTACAATTTAAGGAAGATAAGCACTGTAAAGATTTATGGACCGATGGCAAAACTCTTGCTTATAATCCACTCTATATTTCTGTGTTAAGCTCCGAGCAAGTGGTGGCTGTGCAGGCTCATGAGATATTGCATCTGGCGTGCGGGCATCATTTGCGCCGTAAAGGTCGTGATAAAGATATGTGGAATAAAGCCTGTGACCTTGCCATTAATGGTTACTTGGAGGAAGCAGGTTTTCGCCTACCTAAAACATTCACCGTAGATAAAAAATACCATGATAAAAGTGTGGATGCCATTTATGCCGAGCTTATCCTTGCGTGGAATGAAGAGTTTCGTGGTGGCGGGCAGCATGCCAATTTCACCGAAGAGCGGGAAGAAGATGTGGAAAATGCCAGCGGCGGCGCGCAAGGTGAAGAGGGTGATACTGTAAAAGAAGAGCAAAGTGCTTCCAAGTCCGATCATAAAAAACCAGACCAAGATCCGGAAGATAAAAAAGAAGAAGGGCAAAACACGTCACCCGAAGATAAAGATGGAGATAAAAAGGAAAAGGCCGAAGCGCAATTTTCCGGTGAAGTATTGGATCATCCTCTATTGGCGGCTGATAGCAGCGACAAAACAGAAGAAGCAGAGCGCGAATCCATGATTAACCTTTCGCAAGCTTTGCAAAGTGCACAGCACTTTGGAGATATTCCACAAAATCTTCTTCGGCTTTTTCAGGAGACCTTACAGCCCAAACTCAATTGGCGCATTCTCTTACAACGTTTTATCGAGAGTTGTAATCAAGGGGATTATACATGGTCGGTGCCCAATAGGCGTTATCTTTCGCAAGATTTGTATTTACCTTCGCGTCAAGAGCAACGCCTCATGACCATAGCCCTTGCCATAGATACTTCCGGCTCCATTGATAAAGACTTGCTGGCGCATTTTTCTGCGGAATTGGAAAGCATTTTAGAAGCCTATGACAGCGATTTGTGCATAGTATATCACGACACTTTAGTAAAATCACATAGCATTTATAGGCGTGAGGATAGACCATTACGCCTTATGCCCGAAGGTGGCGGGGGTACGGATTATCGCCATATTCCGCAATACTTGGAAAAAAATGATATCAATCCCGTGTGCCTACTTTGGTTCACAGACCTTGAATGTGCTTCATTTCCGGAAGATCCCTTTTATCCTGTATTGTGGATTAGTAGCAAATTGCCCAAGCAAGAGCCTCCTTTTGGAGAGGTGTTGCATCTTTACGAAGCTTTTTAAGCAGCTGTTTGAACAAGGACTGTTTAAAGAGTTGTTTTTGACAAACAATGATGTGTAAGGAGTTATAATGAAAATTCAATGGAAAATAGAAAAGAAAAGGGGCAATTTGCGTCCCACATTGAGCTATTCCTTTGTGGTGGAAGAGTATGAACGCCAATTGGCTTTGCCGCCGGTGCGCATTTGTTCCAGTATTGCCGAACCGGTGGATTCATGGCAAGAGCATTGCTACCCCAATACGCATGAGCGCGCACACGAGCCTCAATATCAAGGTTTTTACAAGTTAGAAATCATATCTCACAAGGGCAGAACATGGACCCAAAGTATGCGTTTGCCTTGGCGTGAGGATAATGCTTATCCAGAGGTGGAAGCTTCCTTTGAGTTACTCCGTCAAGCCTATGAAGAAGAGCTCATGCGCGCCGATGCCAGCTTACCCATGGAGGAAGAGCACCATGTGGTCATAAGCGATCACACAAAGCAAACCATGGCCCCCACAGTTTTTGCAGAAAAATTTCTTCATTTTGCGAAAAAAAGCTCGGGCATCATGGAGGCCAATGCGTAAGAGGGGCAAGGGCACAAAAGAATTTTCTGTGTAAGAAGGCATTTCAAAGGTTGACCTTAAGCACAAGGCAAGGCAAAGTACCTCATATTTGACGAGAAGCTATTCAAAATATGCCATGGCGTAATTATGAAATGGCGTCTATATAGTTTATATAAAGTGTGAGGTATATATGAAAGATGAAAGAGGTTTGTACTACTATCCCCAGCCAGGCAATACCAAGGTTCGCGTGTATGTGCGCAGAGGGGAAGATCAAAGCATAGAATTTCGTCTATGGGAATCTGAGCATGAGCACGTATGGGAAAAGCACGAATGGCTGCCCCATGCAGTTATTTTAGAAGCTGCGCAAATGTATAAAAAACTTGGTCGCGGCGCAGAAGGTTCAGATCCCTTAGTTTTGTATGATGCTTCTGTGGCGGCGGCCCTTTTACAAGAGGCAGGAAAATAATGGATATGTGGCGCACCCGCAATGCGGAAGTTCTTTCTCGAGACTTATTGCGCGATTTTTGCGTGGTGCACGGCATTCTCGCAGAACAAGTGCAACGTTTTTCTCATTCACAAAGCATTTCTTATGCTGTTTTGCGTGAGCTTTTGGGTGAGGCCGTGAGCAAGGGCGTTTTTTGGCGCTTGAAGGATACGGCCCATCATCTTTTTCGCAAATCTGCTCAAGGTAAGCGTAGCTTTGAAGGCTATGGCATGGCAGAAGATTTTTCTTGCAAACAAGAAGACGCTTCAGGCTATGTGCTGGAAAGTATGCTCGATTGGTGCATTGGGTATGCCTTTCACGAATGTTGTAAATTGCGTGAAGATGCATTCCAGCTGCAACATTATTCCAACCGTCTTTTGCAATTGCAAAAACGAGCCTCTAAATATCATGATGTCATAGATTCACTATGCCCCTTCACGGCGCAAACCAAGGAAAGCATAGCCAAAGAACTTGCTCGTATCTCGGGTGTGCTTGAGCAAGTGCGCGCTTTACTCCTTTTGTACTATGGTGGACATAAAGATAATGGGCATGTGGCGCGTTTCATTTGTGCAGAGCAGGCACTGGTGCAAAATTGCTTTGGTCAGGATTATGACGCTTTATTGCAATCTCTTTATGGGGACAATACAGCCCATATGTATGTATTGACGGCCTCGGCATATTTGGAAGGTGGCCATAGAGAAGAAGCAGAGCGCTATGCTTTGAAGGCGCAAGAGTTGGGTTCTGATGCTTCGCTGTTACAAGAAATTTTTACGCGAGTGAAAGAGTTGAGCCCTCGCACGGCAGCTCCACTATAGAGGCATTTCCATGTACATGTACATGAAAAAAACTCGGCATTGGGTTTGGCTTGTATGCATGGTCTTGCCGTTTTTTTTGGCATCTTGTGCTACACAACCCAAGAGCAAGGTTCGCGGCACGTCTTCTTATACGGTTCGCGGTGAAACGTACTATCCCATGCAAACGGGCGAAGGCTATGTGGAAGAAGGTGAAGCCTCTTGGTATGGCCCAGGCTTTCACGGTAAAACCACCGCCAATGGTGAGCGCTATAATCAAAATGCCATGACGGCGGCGCATAAAACCCTTCCCTTGGGTACCGATGTGCGCGTGACCCATTTGGAAAATGGTAAAAGCATTGAAGTGCGCATCAATGATCGAGGCCCCTTTTTGCATGGGCGTATCATTGACCTTTCTAAGCGCGGTGCAGAAAAGCTGGGCATGAAGGATGCCGGTACTGGCCTTGTGCGTGTGGAGGCTCTTTCAGAAAATGGCGTTCCCTTTGCTTCGGGTGCAGTTCAAGACGATATATATAATGATGGGGGAGAGCTTTCCCAAAATGCCTCCGATGCCCAATCTGATGAATATGATCAATACGAAGATGAGTATTCGGAAGATTATGCCGAAGACTATGAAGGCGAATATTCCAGTGACTATGAAGAAGCTTATGAAGGCGAATCTTATGAAAGCGACGATTCATGGTCTTCAGGGCCCAAGCGCAAGAAGGTAACTCTGTCCGATGGTGTAGGCGGAGCACAGCATAAGAAAACGCTGTTTTAGCGAGAGAATTTTTTTAATTTTTTGCAGGGAGAGCTAAGGCTTTCCCTGCTTTTTTATATAAGCATCTTGGAAAAGGTAGGGAGCGTTCACACAGGGGCTTTCTTCAAAAAATTTTTCCTTTCCACAAAAATATATAAAACTCTTAGATAGTGTCGTCAAATTGCGAAATTTTGAGTTTTATCAAGGAAGATGAATGAGCTTTGAAGGAGTGTATAGAGACATACATGACCGAAAAAGCTCGTGAAATCTGACGCAGAGAAAATCAAAAAGGCGCATTTGACGACATTATCTTATTTTTTACACAAGCAATATCTATCAAGCCCAGCCAAATCTTGCCCGGTGAAAACCTGCTTCCACGGCCCGTGCTGCTCAAAGAGCTCGCGCACCGCAGGGCCTTGAGTGGAACCATGCTCCACCACACAGAGACCCCCCTCACGCAAAAGAGACCAAGCCTGTTCGGCTAAGGCGTGCAAATGAGCTAAGCCCGCAGGGTCTTGCGCGGTGGTTACGGGTACCAGTGCTGTTTTGGGTTCAAACTCTCGCACATTCTTCTCCAAACCTTGAAACTCTGCTTCACTTATATAGGGCGGATTGCTTATGAGCACATCCAGTGACAGAGGCGCAAAAGGCAGAGCATAGAGAGAACCGTGTAGGGCTTGCATGCGCGTGTGGACATTATGGTGCTCGGCATTACGCCAAGCTGTATGTAAAGCCTCAGAGCTAATGTCCAGCATGAAGCCATGGGCATAGGGAACTTCTGCGGCAAAAGTGCAAGCTAAGCAACCTGAGCCGGTGCCGATATCTGCAAAAAGTAAACGCTCGCTCGGCAGAGTGTATTGCGGTATTTTGCGCGCCAAAGCCATGACGGCTTCTAGCACATCTTCACTTTCTGGTCGTGGAATGAGGGTGGCACCATTGACCATAAAGTCCCGCCCGTAAAATTCTTTGCTACCTAAGATGTAGGCCAAGGGTTCCCCTTGAGCATGACGCTGAGCCAGATGGAAAATACTTTGCCACTGATCTGGTGTTATGGGACTTTGCCCTTGGGTGATAAGGTGTATTTTATCCACCTTAAGCACATGCATGGTAAGGAGCTGCGCCGCCAATGTGGGAGCGTCACTGCCGCCATTTTGTAAGAATGCACTGAGGGTCTTGAGGGCTTGGCGCAGGGTAGGGGGGGGGAGAGTCATGTCCATGGTTGTATGCTAGGGTAAAAAGTACTCTTTGTGAATGTCTTTTTCTTTACTTTGGAAATTTTTCTCTCTAAACTCATGGCTATCTTTTTGCTTGATTATGCACTTGTCTAGGGTGTTTGCCACGGCAAAGAAGAATGTAAAAATACATGTCATAAGGAGAATGCAATGCAAGATTTATTACAAGGTATTACCCCCACATTACTCATGGGGCCTGGTCCTTCCACGGTGCCCGATGCCATATATGCCGCCATGGCAAAGCCCACCATTGGGCACTTGGATCCTTATTTTGTGACCATCATGGACGCCATTAAGGAACAGCTCAGAGCTGTCTTCAACACCAAGAATGAACTCACCATGCCCATGTCCGGCACCGGTTCTTCCGGCATGGAAACATGCTTTGTGAACCTTGTGGAAAAAGGCGATAAAGTGCTTGTGCTTACCAACGGTGTTTTTGGTGTGCGCATGCAAGATGTGGCCGGTCGCCTTGGTGCCGAAGTGCATGTCTTAGACGCTCCTTGGGGAGAAGCCATGGACCTTGCCGCGGTGAAAGCAAAACTTAGCGAAGATACCTATGACATGGTGGCTCTTGTGCATGCCGAAACTTCCACCGGTGTGGTTTCCGATGCCGCTGCCATCGGTGCCTTGGTAAAAGAGCACGGTGCGCTCTTTATTTTGGATTGCGTGACCTCCCTTGGTGGTATGCCTGTGCATTTGGACGCATGGCATGTGGATGCAGCATACTCTGGCACACAAAAATGCTTAGCTTGCCCTCCCGGACTGGCTCCCATTTCTTTTTCTGCACGCGCTTTGGAAAAGCTTAAAGCCCGTAAGACAAAAGTGCCCAATTGGTATTTAGACTTGTCCCTCATTGCATCCTACTGGGAAGGTACCACACGCACCTATCACCATACGGCACCCATCAATATGGAATATGCTTTGTATGCTGCTTTGAAGTTGGTGTTGGATGAAGGTCTTGAAAATGTGTATGCGCGTCACAAGGCCATGCATGAGCTTTTGGTGAAAGGCCTTGGTGAAATGGGCTTGGAGATGCTTGTAAAGCCAGAACATCGTTTACCCATGCTCAATGCTGTGAAGATTCCTGAGTCTGTGAGCAATGAAGCCGCCATTCGCACAGCCTTGCTTAAAGAGCATCATATAGAAATAGGCTCTGGCCTTGGACCTCTGGCCGGTAAAATTTGGCGCATTGGTCTCATGGGTCATACGGCTCGTGAAGAAAACGTGGCCACTGTGCTCAAAGCTTTGAAAACAGTCATGGGCTAATAAGCAATATATGTATAAAAAAGCCTTAGATTGCTGACAAAGTCTACTGGGAGGAAACCTTTTTTGAAAAAAAGGTTCTCCCCCAGACCCGTTTCACTCTCTATTCCCGTAAG
>CAYJLO010000103.1:0-8259 GCA_964370835.1 uncultured Desulfovibrionaceae bacterium | reverse complement strand
CCGTCCAGGGAAATACCCACGTAGGAAAGGCCCACTTCTTTGAGTTCTTTGGCTTTTTGCTTGGTGATAAGAGTACCGTTGGTGGAAATAACGGCGCGCATACCTTTACCGGTGGCGTGGCTTGCAAGCTCGATGAGATCTTTGCGAACCAACGGTTCTCCGCCGGAAAAGAGCATCACTGGTGCGCCGTAAGCTGCCAAGTCGTCAATCATGGTTTTAGCTTGTGCGGTGGAAATGTCATCCTTGCCGTCTTCTTCCAAAGCGTGTGCATAGCAGTGCACACACTTAAGATTACAGCGCTGCGTCATATTCCATACAACCACGGGCTTTTTATCTTTGGAAAATTGCAAAAGATGTGAAGGCAGTTTACCTGCTTCACGACCATAGCGTAGAGCGTCGGAAGGTTCCACTTGTCCGCAGTACAGTTTAGAAATACCAATCATTATATTCTCCGTTTCAAACGTATCGTTTATATGAGATTTTCTAGGAGTGGAAACTCCCAGACCCTATATTCCTCCGGCAAAAGGGCTTATACAGCGCGTTTTGGGGGAGGATGGGGGTGTGGGGGAAGGAGGACACTTTTTGGCGCTAGCAAAAGGGTCCTCCTTCCCCCACATAATTTTATACCTTAATAATTTCTTTCAATGCAGCCAGTGCGGCGTCAATGCCATCAACATTATTGCCGCCGGCTTGAGCTAAATCTGGTCTGCCACCGCCGGAACCACCAATGTGGCTAGCCACTTCTTTAATGAGGTTTGGGGCGGTAAATTTACTGTGCAGGTCTTTGGAAGCGTATACGAGCATGTGCACTTTTACGCTGTCTTCCACCTGTTCAGTGCCCACAAGGCAAGCCACACCGGAAGGTAACTTTGAGCGAACATCATCCATGAGGTCGCGTAAGGCTTTTACGGTGATGGAGCCCACGGAGGCGGCAAGCACTTGCACGCCGGCCACATCTTCGCAAGATGCCATGAGGTCTTTACCTTGACCAGAAGCAGATTGCTGGGCTTGTTTTTCCAAGTCTTTACGCAATTTTTTGCTTTCAGCTTGTAAAGCTTCCAGGCGAGCAGGAATGTCTTGAGCTTTGCATTTGAGTGTGGCACCAAGCTTGGCCATGGTTTCGCGTTGTTCTTGCATGAGGGCAATGGCATTCCAACCTGTGGCGGCTTCGATGCGGCGTGTGCCCGCGGCAATGCCGGATTCAGATAAGATGCTGAAAAAACCCGCTTGGCCTGTGCGCTCAAGGTGTGTACCGCCGCAAAGCTCCATGGATTCTTTGCAAGTATCACAATGGCCAATGGTGAGTACGCGTACTTCATCGCCGTATTTTTCGCCAAAGAGGGCAGTGGCACCGGCTTTAAGGGCTTCTTCTTGGCTCATGATGGTCGCTTGCACGGGGAAGTTTGCCAAGATGGCACGGTTCACATCGCGCTCCACGGCGGCAAGCTCCTGGGCTGTGAGGCCGGCTATGTGCGAAAAGTCAAAGCGTAAACGGTTAGGGCCCACCAAGGAGCCGGCTTGTTGCACATGGTCACCCAAGATGCGGCGCAAAGAAGCGTGCAATAAGTGGGTACAGGTATGGTTACGAGCAGAAGCTAGGCGATCATTTTCCGTAACGGTGAGCAGTACCTCATGGTCAAGAAGGAGGGAGCCTTCTTCCACGGTGACACAATGCACTGTAAGGTCGCTGAAGGGCTTTAAGGTGTCGGTTACGGTGGCGGAAGCGGCAGGGTCACCCGTGGCTACCATGGTACCAAGGTCGCCCATTTGACCACCGGACGCACCATAAAATGGCGTGCGCGCCGTGATAACAAAACCCTTTTGGCCAGCTTCAAGGGCTTCCACGCTTACGCCGTGATCGTCTAGCATGGCTATGATGCGAGATTCAGTTGTAAGGTCAGTGTAGCCCACAAATTCTGAATGTAAGCCTTGCTCATGTAAGGGAGCAAAGGCCGCTCCGGCTTCTTGTCCTTGAGCTCCCAAAAGGCCAGCATTTTTTTGTGCGGCTCTGGCTCTGGCTTTTTGTTCAGCCATACACGCGGTGAAGCCATTTTCGTCGGCTTTGAATCCACGTTTTTCAGCTATGTCATTGACGATATCCAAGGGGAAGCCATAGGTATCGTAAAGCTTAAAGCACAGTTCGCCGGAGATGCAATTTTCTTTGCAAGAGCCAAGGCGTGTGAGCTCTTCTTCCAACAGGCGAAGGCCTTTATCCAAAGTTAAGGAGAAGCGTTCTTCCTCTTCACGCACAACACGGCTGATGAAATCAGCACTGGAGGCCAGCTCTGGGTAATCTTCGCCCATGACTTCCGTCACCTTATACGCTGTCTTGTACAAGAAAGGCTCGGTGAGACCCATGAGGGTGCCAAAGCGCAAAGCGCGGCGTAATAAGCGACGCAAGACATAGCCGCGACCTTCGTTGGAAGGTAGGGTTCCGTCGGCAATGAGGAAAGCAGCAGAGCGGCTATGGTCAGCAATGACGCGCAAAGCTGTGTCCACATCGTTGGTGTTGGGATCGCTAAAGGCGTACTGTACGCCGGCAAGGCTGGCGGCGTATTGGATAATGTCTTGGAATAAGTCACAGTCAAAGTTGGAGAACTTGCCCTGACATACGGCAGAAACGCGCTCAAGACCCATGCCTGTATCAATGGATGGATGCGGCAAAGCCGTGCGTGTACCATCGGCGGCTTGCTCATATTGCATGAACACGAGGTTCCAGATTTCGAGGAAGCGATCGCAATCACATTGACCTATGCCGCAATCAGGGCCACAGGCGCGCTCTGCACCTTGGTCAATGAAGATTTCCGAACAAGGACCGCAAGGACCGGTATCGCCCATGCTCCAAAAATTGTCCTTTTCGCCCAAGCGGAAGATGCGCTCCGGAGCCACGCCGGCAACTTTTTGCCAAAGGCCATGGGCCTCGTCATCGTCTTTATATACGGTGACGTAGAGGCGTGCTTTATCAAGCTTAAGTTCCTCGGTGATGAAGTTCCAAGCAAAGCCAATGGCGTCTTCTTTGAAGTAGTCACCAAAGGAAAAGTTACCAAGCATTTCGAAAAATGTGTGGTGGCGCGCTGTGCGGCCCACGTTTTCCAGGTCATTATGTTTACCGGAAACGCGCAAACATTTTTGAGCAGTGGTGGCGCGCACATAGGAGCGTTTTTCTTCGCCTAAAAAGAGCGATTTAAATTGCACCATGCCCGAGTTTGCAAAGAGCAAGGTGGGGTCATTGCGCGGAATAAGCGGCGAAGAAGGCACCACTTCATGTTGAAACTTGGCAAAATATTCTAAAAAACGACGACGAATTTCTTTAGCTGTGAACATATATCTTTCCTTAATCGTCAAAGGTTTCAAGATTGTCATTCATTTGAGCCGCGGCTGAATCATTGATATTGTTTTGCAAGCCAAGGTGTTCTGCCACCTTACTTTCAATGGCATTGCGCAATTCAAGATTTTCATCCAGCAGGGCACGCACTTTTTCGCGGCCTTGACCTAATTTCTCTGCACCAAAGGCAAACCAAGAGCCACTTTGCTCCACAATTTTAGCCTCAATGCCAAGGTCCAAAAGCTCACCGGCGCGGGAGATACCCTGGCCATAAATAATGTCAAAAATGCACTCACGGAAAGGCGGAGCCATTTTGTTCTTGGTGACCTTTACGCGTGTTTTAGAGCCAAAGGCTTCTTCTTTATCTTTCAGCGTTTGGATGCGGCGAATGTCTAAGCGCACCGAAGAATAGAACTTCAGCGCATTACCGCCGGTGGTGGTTTCGGGGCTTCCGTAGCCGGTAACACCAATCTTCATACGAATTTGGTTGATGAAGATGATGGAAGTACGCGATTTATGAATGGTACCCGTGAGTTTACGCATGGCGTGCGACATAAGACGGGCATGGCCACCCACTTGTGTTTCACCCATGGTGCCGTCCAGTTCTGCTTGGGGGATAAGGGCCGCCACCGAGTCGATGACCACCAAATCCACAGCGCCGGAGCGTACCAACATGTCGGCAATATCAAGGGCTTGCTCGCCGTAATCTGGCTGAGAAATAAGAAGTTCGTCGCAGTTAACACCAAGGCGACGGGCATAGGCCACATCCAAAGCGTGCTCAGCATCCACAAAGGCGCAGGTGCCGCCCATTTTTTGACACTCGGCTATTATATGTAGGGTAAGCGTTGTTTTACCGGAAGATTCTGGGCCATAAATTTCTGTAACGCGACCACGAGGAATACCGCCCACGCCCAAAGCCAAGTCCAAACCAATGGAACCTGTGGGAATAATTGGGGCAGTTACGTGAGCATCGTCAGAAAGTTTCATAACGGCGCCCTTTCCGTATTTACGCTCAATGCCGCTTAAGGCTGTGCTTAGAGCCGATGCGCGTGCATCTTCTTGGGAAGTGGTAGGTTTTTTGGCCATGAATATCTCCAAAAGTAAAAATTAGGCTATGCCCGGAAACAAGCTTGTGAAAATAACAGAAGGGCGAAAGGTTCGCAAGTATTAGTTAGGAAGTGTTCCCATAAAGGGCAAATGAGAAGGATTTTTCGTTATTTTTTGGTACAATGGAGAAAACGAAAGAAAAAATTATCATAAAAAATACGAAAATTTGTGTACAAAGCTCTTGCCCTTCAGCCGCCTTGGTCTTATGTATGAGCCCATGAAAAAAACATATGATGCCATAGCGCTGTTTTCCGGCGGCTTAGATAGTATTTTAGCGGTTAAAGTTTTGGAAGAGCAGGGGCTTAAAGTAAAATGTATTCATTTTGTGACGCCTTTTTTCGGTAAGCCTGAAATGTTGCAAAAATGGAGCAAACTCTATGCTCTGGATGTGAGCTCGGTGGATATTGGGCCAGATTTCGTGCAACTGTTACGCAAACGCCCCGAACATGGCTTTGGAAAATTACTGAATCCTTGTGTGGATTGTAAAATTTTGCTCATGCGTAAGGCTTTGGAACTCATGGAAAGTTACGGAGCTTCCTGTGTGGTGTCTGGCGAAGTGCTCGGGCAGCGTCCCATGTCGCAAAGGCGCGATACCTTAAATGTGATACGCCGTGATAGCGGCCTCAAAGACCTGCTCTTGCGTCCCTTATCGGCCAAATTGCTCGAACCCAGTGCCGCGGAAAAATCCGGTTTGGTGGATAGAGAGCAATTACATAATATTTCTGGACGCGGACGCAAAAAGCAGTTGGAGCTTGCCGCTCGTTATGGTATAACGGAAATACCTACCCCTGCAGGTGGTTGTATGTTGGCAGAGCAAGAAAATGCCAGCCGCTACTGGATGGTGCTCACAAGGGTGGCAGAGCCCTGCGCCGATGATTTTACTTTATCCCATACGGGGCGCCAATACTGGAGCCAAGAAGGGCAAGGAGATCGCTGGCTGAGCATAGGGCGCAATGCCGGAAGCAATGCACGTTTGCAAGATTTGGTACGCCCCGAGGACTATGTCTTCCGCTTGCGAGACTTCGCAGGCCCTCTGGCGGTGGGGCGACATATGGGCGGCTGGGATGAAGGCACAGTGCAAGATGCGGCATCCTTTGTGGCTTCTTATTCACCCAAGGCTCTGAAGGCCGGCGGGCCTGTGGTGGTCATGGTGCGCCAAGGAGCGCAGGGGCGTCCGGAGCGAGAAGTGACAGTGCACCCATTGCGTGAAACAAGCCTAAAGTGGCAAGAACCTTTGTGGACGCACGCCAAGGAAGCCAAAAGGGAAGAAATCCGCGCTAAAGAGGAACAGCTTCTTTTGGAAAAAGAAACTCGATAATGTCGCATTAATGTGTTTTTTTGTGGACTTGCTTGAACAAAAGAGGAAAAGGCTTTACATGACGTATGTAAAGAAGTATAGTTCCCCGATTGATATGAGAGTTACAGAGCCTTAGTGAAAATTGTGAAATACTTTTAGTGCTTTATGTTTTTTGTGGAGGATCTTATGGAACAAAAAGATATAGATTATTTTCGCGATCATTTGACACAAATGTTGGAAGAAGCCCAAAGAAAGGGTGATACCACCATTGAAGAACTAACCGATAGCAACGAAGTTTTTGCTGACCCTGCCGACAGGGCCACTGCGGAATCTGACCGTGCTTTCACATTGCGCATTCGCGACCGTGAACGTCGCCTTATTCGTAAGATCCAATCTGCTTTGCAACGCATAGAAGAAGGCACTTATGGATGTTGTGATGACTGCGGTGAAGACATTGGTGTGCCGCGTTTGAATGCGCGCCCCATGACAAAACTGTGCATTGCTTGTAAAAGTAAGCAAGAAGAAGATGAACACCTACGCGGTGATTAACTAATGATATTAAGGGGGAAATTATTTTCCCCTTTCTTTTTTCAAAAAAATAGTCGTAATTGAGGGATAGTGTGGACGTTCATGTTTTTCGGCGTTTTTGTGAGGCCCTAACTCCCTTACTCACCGGTGCTCGCCTGGAAAAAATCCAATCTCCTTTGGAAAATGTTTTTGTTTTTACTTTTTATGCAAAACAAAAAAAGCAACATCTTGTGCTCAAAGTGGGGCGCAGAGACGCTTTTTGCTACCTTGCCAAGGAGCGCCCCGTCACCGATGCGCCGCCTTCGGCCATGGTCATGCGTTGGCGTAAATACTGCTCAGGAAGGCGCATAGTTTCTTGCACAGCCGACTGGATTGGCAGGCGTATTCTTCTGTTGTTTCATACAAATAATCCCGAATTAAACACGCAAAATACGCCGGAAACATGGCTGGTGCTCGATTTGCGTGAAGGGCCACAGCTTATTCTTGGTAAAAGTCCTGCCTTGGACTTCATGGAGGAAGAAGTTTCCTGGCCAAGTCCCGAGCATGTGCTGGATGCCTGCGATAATTGGCGTCAATGGCCTGTGCTTAGCCCTGCGTTGCGCCGTATTTTACCTTCTTTAGATTTGCTGGACAGCCAAGCTTTGCTTTTGGATTTGGAAATGGGCGGCGGTGATTTATTTGTGTATGAAGCCTTAGATGTGGAAGAGCAGAGCAGAGATAAAGCCCTCATAAGTGCTTGGCCATTGGGGCTTGGTACGTATAGTCATTTACAAGAGCGTGTGTTTGAAAGCCCCTTAGAAGCCACTTCTCACGTGGGAGATGCTCTGGTGTTGGGAGTGGGTGCGGAAAAAATACGCCATAAGGCAGCATTGCCACATCAGCGTGAAGCGCAACGCTTAGAGCGTTTGATGGCAAAGCTCAACGATGACGAACACCGTCTATTGGCCATGGCCAATGCGCAAGAGCTTGGCCTCGTTTTACAAAGGGAGCTGTGGAAATACGGCCCGCAAGAAAAATTAGCCAGTGTTGAAACGGACGATGTCACCTATCCGCGCATCATGCTTGATGCTAAATTAACGGTGCGCGACAATATGCAGGCTCTTTTTCATAAGGCAGGGCGTGGGCGTCGCGGATTGGAATATTTGGAAAAACGCCGCCAAGAATTGCAAGCACAATTGGCTGCGGCGCAAAATCGCGCCATGGTGGTGGAAGCCGGCGCGGCGGATTTACGTCCACAGCGTGTCAAGCCAGGTGCTAAGCCCGTAGCGCAATCCATGGTTGCTGTACCTAATTTGCCTAAAGGTGTGCAAGCTTTTAAGAGTAGCGATGGCATTTTAATTTTACGTGGTAAAGATGCCAAAGGCAATGGTGCTGCTTTGCGTGCGGCGGCGGCCAAGGATTTATGGTTGCACGTGGAAGGCGGCCCAGGGTCACATTGCATCATACGCCGGCAGTTTTCTGGACAAGAAATTTCTGAAGCAACCCTGCAGGAAGCGGCATCTTTAGCGGCGGTGAAAAGCTGGCAAAGGGATAATCCCACGGCACAAATTTTGTGTGCAGAAGTGCGCCATGTGAAACCCATGCGCGGCGCCGTCACAGGTACTGTGCGCATAGATAAAGTATGGCGCAGCTTTAGAATAGATATTCAGCATGATGTTGAGGGTAGATTGACGGTATAGTGTTCATATGTATGGATGTATATGCTGTTATGCATGACATCGCCACAAAGAAAAGGAGCTGCTTTGACTCCTCAGACTAATGACAAACCCTAGAGTGAAAATTTGATTTTAATTTTTACGAATTAAATTTCATTTTTTTAAGTAACCACCTTAAATAAAGTACAAACAAAGCATTATTAAAAAAATCACATTGCGCCTACATCTTACTTTCAAAGATAAGCATACGCCGCAATTACAGTTTTTTGGAAGGGGGGTCTGGGGGGAGATCCAAAAGGGTACAGGCTATTTAATTGGTACGCACCACGCGTCCCAAAGGATCTACA
>CAYJLO010000102.1:0-8514 GCA_964370835.1 uncultured Desulfovibrionaceae bacterium | reverse complement strand
GGGAGTTTGAGGGGGAGAGGGGAGAACCTTTTTTCCTAAAAAGGTTTCCCCTCTCCCCCTCAAGAAAAGAAAAAAGAAAATCTATATAAAACTAACTTCTATGAGGAGCTAATTCGTCCAAGAATTCTTGGCGAACGTCAAAACCGCTGGCCACGGCTTTGTCGGCAGCTTCTACAGCGCGAGCAAACTCACCTTTTTCAAAAAGTACGAGTGCTAAGTTATTCCATGCTGGAGCAAAGTTAGGTTCACGACGCAGGGCTTCGTTACAAGCGGCTTCACTTTCGTCATAGTCCCCTTCCATGAAGTGAGCTGTGGCTAAAGCACTGTAGGCTTGAATGAAGTTTGGTTCCCATTTGAGGGCTTTTCTTAAAGCCTTAATGGCTTTTTCTGGCTCACCGCGTTGTAAATGTACAAAGCCTATATTGCCCCAAGGCACAGGAAACTTTGCACGGCAATTGGCAGCTTCTTCATTGTAACGAAGACAACCATCAAGGTCGCCGCGCTCAAGGCAAATGCCACCGAGCTGTACAAAAGCCTCAGCCAAGCGAGGAGAGTTACGTACAGCAGCTAAAAAAGAGTCTTCAGCGCCCACGAAATCTCTTTTGCTTAACAAAGCAAGACCAAGATTATAGTGATGATTGGCGCATTGTTCATTATCTTGAATTTCGCTTTTTAAATCGGCGATGTATTCGTCAATATCGTCGTAGCTTTTCTTCATTTTATATGTCCCTCTTTTTGTAATAAGTCATGGTACCAAAGGCAAAAATCCATGACCCCCATATATTTGTCATCTTTGTTCACAACACCAAGAGCGCATTCCAGTGCTCCGCGACCATAGTCATTGCTATAATGGCCTTTTTTGGCGGCCACTTGCAAAAATTCACGCACCAGTTGTTGCGTGGTACGTTTACTAACGTCAAGACGAATATCCAAAGGATCATTGGGCTTTTGAAAAGGGTCCCAATTCTCATACCCTATACGGTCAACAAATTTGCGACGGCGAGGATTCATCTTTTCGTAAATTTCGCGTTTCATTTGCTCTTGTTCTTCATTGAGCTCTTGGCGTGTGCCATCTCTAAAAACGCTGGCAGGAATCATTTCAAGCATGGAACTATTCCTTTTTTGCAGGTCCAATACCTAAGTATTGTTCATCATATTTATTCATAAGAGCCATGGATACAGGCACAAACACTTGATCTAGTTCTCTAAAGCGGCTCTTTACGGCTTCTGCTATATCGCGTGACAATCCGTCAAGACGTTGTTGAATGGCGTTCATATGCACAGTGGGATACTGTCCGCCTTTAGAAAATCCTGTTTTACCACACACATGCCCGTGTCCACTAATATTAAGCGGTACGCCGTATAAACGGCAAGTAATGGGCCTATTGGCATATAAAATACAAGCATTTTCGCTATTAAGTAAAGGGCAAGGCAGGCGCAAACGTGCAGCTTCTGCCATGATTTCTTGGGGCTCTTTCCCTTCTTTAGCGGCTTTATAAAATTCGCGTTTCATGCGTGTGGCTGTGCGGTCAAGGTCAGAGGCGCGCAGTAAAATATCAGAACGTTCTTTACCATGGGGGACATTTTCTTGAAAAGCCTTGTTAATATACATGGCTTCCACTAAAGAAAGGTCAAAAAGCGCACTACAGCAATCGCTACAACCTTGTTCACAAGTAACACTTTCAGGGTGTGCAGTACGAATATGGGCAAAAAGAGTGTCAGTTTCAGCTACAAGCGCTTCATAACGGGCAAATATGGCAGAAAGATCTGGAATCATGCGTATACCTTAAAGTTATTAGAAATACTTAGTAAAATGCCGCCGAGCGGAAAGCGTTCGGCGGCACCAAATGACTTGGCATTTTCATAAATAAGTCTTCTTTACCATTTGGCAAGAAGAAAGACACGTAAAAAAGAACTTTTTTCAAAATCTATTTTAACGCGTCGTACTTATTTATAAAAAAACTACATTTCTTCTACAGTAACAGCGCTAGTTTCGCAAACTTCTACGCAAGATTCGCAACCAAGACATTCTTCTTCGTTGATAACTGCAGACTTACCTTCTTGAATTTCGTATACTTCTACAGGGCAAACGTCTACACATTCGCCACAGCCTGTACATTTGTCTGCATCTACATTTACATTCCAGCTCATAATTTCCTCCAATGAGTGTGTTGTTTTAGGACAGCTATATTGACTGCCAAATAAAAGTTTCAACCAAAACGGAATCTGCATTCCGTGACCAATGGCATAGCGTTAGGCCCTAAGAAGTGTCAAGTCACAAATGCAATTTTTCTCAAAACTCTTACAAAATAAGCTTTGCATAATAGCCTTGCTGACCGCGCTGAATATGTAGTAAAACTTGTCCCGCCATGCGTTGATTGCGAAAAATACTTAAAAATTCCGCTAAGTTTTTTACTCTCGTACGTCCAATACCCAAAAGAACATCGCCTTCTTTAAGCATGTTGGCTGGTCCACCTTCTTGTACACGCGCTACCACAAGCCCTCTCCTACCTTCATGTACACTAAAACCCCAACGCTTTTCAAAAACAGTCACAGCCATGGCATTGGTAAAATTTTCAGGTAGAACTTTAAGGGTAATATCTTTTTCTTGACGCCAAATATGTATGGCTAAAGGCGTATCGGGGGTATGATTACGTAAAGCCTGTAAATAATCTTGTTTATGGCGCAACTCTGTATTACCCAATCGTACAATGACATCGCCGCTTTGAATACCGACTTTGGACGCAGCAGAAGGCTCATATAACGAAGCCACCAGCAAACCTTGTGGTTTTTCAAGCCCAAGTGCCATGGCAATGCCTTGATCCACATCTTGCCCCTGTATACCAAGCCATAAAGGAGACACTTGCCCTTGCCCTAAAATATCTTGCATAACCCTTTCTGCTTTGGAAATGGGTATGGCAAAGCCAATGCCCTGAGCTCTGGCGTCAATAACTGTGTTTATACCTATGAGTTCGCCCAAAATATTCAATAAAGGCCCCCCACTATTGCCGGGATTAATGGCTGCATCTGTTTGAATAAGGTCAGTAATAATACCGGATTCACTACGCACAGTGCGATCTGTGGCAGATACGACTCCAGTGGTCACAGTATGCGCAAAACCAAAGGGATTTCCAATGGCAATGACGGTTTCTCCGGGCATAAGATCCGCATCTTGTCCAAGGCGAACCATGGGTAAATTTTTTGCACCTTGAATTTGTAAAACAGCAATATCAAAGTCAGCCTCCGCACCCAAAACGTGCGCTTCAAATTGACGCCCATCTAAAAGGTGAATCTTTACTCTGTCACCACCCGCAATGACATGCGCATTGGTAAGCACAAGGCCTTTTTCCCCATCCACAATGATTCCCGAGCCAAGACTGGTACGTGTGCGTTCTTGTTGTGGCATATGCCAAAAGGGGTTAAAGAAAAATTCTTCCATAAGGGGTCGAATGCGTTGTTTTATCGCTTGGGTACTGGTGATATTAACCACAGCTGGCCCCACTTCTTGAACAACTTTCACCACAGGAGTTATACGTAAAGATGCCTCAGCTTGCGCACAAGACGAAAAAAAATACTGCGTAACACAAAAAAATAGGCTTAATATACATGAAATAATAATTTTCATAAGCACCTCAAATAAAGTATTCAAAATGTAAAAATACGCAAAAACACAAATACTTGCAACAAGCATTTGCGAGAAATACCATTTGCGTATTGCTAAAAATACAGGAAAAGACTACATTTTGAATAACATATGCGAGGAGTTACCATGGAACATTTACTACAATCCACTATTGCACGAATTCTGCCCATTCAAAAAGAACTTGAAAGCACAGCACAGGCTCATTTAGACAATCTTACTAAGCCTCAAGGTAGCCTTGGACGCTTGGAGAATGTGGCCAAACGGCTTTATTGCATGCAACAAGGTAGTACTCCTTTACGTTTTGACCCCATGCATATGTTTACTGTTGCAGCAGATCACGGCATTGTAGAGGAAAAAGTATCTCTTTTCCCGCAGGAAGTTACGCGCCAAATGGTCATGAATTTCCTCAACAATGGCGCCGCAATCAACGTACTTTGCCGTACTGCTGGTATTGAATTAAGCGTAGTGGATGCCGGCTGTGTGGGAGGTCCTTTTCCAGCCCACGCAAAACTCATAGAAAAAAGACTAGGTGACGGCACCAAAAACTTTGCCAAAGAAGCCGCCATGAGCCGTGAAACTTGTGTTAAAGCCCTTTGTTACGGCATTGGCATTGCAACTGATGCCATGGCAGAAGGATATGCCACCTTAGGCATTGGAGAAATGGGCATTGCCAACACAACCCCTGCCACGGCGCTATTTTCTCACATCCTACAATTGAACCCTCACCTTGTGGCTGGGCCCGGAGCAGGCTCTGCCCCCGGAGGTGTGGAGCACAAAGCAAAGGTGGTACAACAAGCCCTCACTTTGCATAAAGAGGCTTTAGAAAAAGGCGATGCCATTGATGTATTGGCCATTCTTGGTGGTTTTGAAATCGCTGTCATGGCCGGTATAGCAATTGGCGCCGCCCGCAGTGGCCTTACGCTTATGGTGGATGGATTTATTTCCACAGCAGCCTATGTGGCGGCCAGAAATATATGCCCCCATGTGGATGGATATTGCATCTTATCCCATACCTCAGCTGAGCCTGGCTATGTGCACGTTCTCAACACTCTTGAAAGCCAAGGGGTGGAAGCTTTGCCACTGCTACACTTAGGCTTGCGCTTAGGCGAAGGTACTGGAGCCGCCCTTGCAGCTCCCTTGGTTCGCAGTGCTGTGGCAACATTTAATGATATGGCAACGTTTGACAGTGCCGCTGTGTCTAAAGAAACTTGCTAACTCTACTTCATAAGGCCCACAACTATGCATCCGACCCTTCACCTACAAAAAGTTTCACGCTCTTTTGCCATACGCCAAGGAATACTACACGAGCCTTTGGAGCTTAAGGCCGTAGATGGTATTGATATTACCTTGGAACAAGGAGACATGTTAGGTCTTGTGGGTGAATCTGGATGTGGAAAATCCACTCTGGGTCGCATGGTGGCAGGCTTACTTGCCCCCAGCAGTGGAAATATCTTAGTGCATGGGAAATCGCTGTACTCTGACAAAGGCAAAGCTGTACACGATGGCTCCATTCAAATGATTTTTCAAGACCCCTACTCTTCGCTTAATCCGCGTTTACCCATTGGAATCTCCATAGCTGAGCCTTTAACAGTACAAGGTGTTGCCAAAGCGGAACGGGAAAAGCGTGTGGAAAGCATGCTAGACATGGTGGGTTTTGTAAAAGAACAAGCCAAGCGCTATCCTCATGAATTTTCCGGCGGACAAAGACAGCGTATTGCCGTGGCTCGTGCACTTATTACAGAACCCAAAATACTCATTTGTGACGAACCGGTTTCAGCGCTGGACGCATCAGTACAAGCACAAGTTTTAAATCTTTTATGCCAAGTACAAGAACGTTTTTCCCCCACATGCCTTTTTATTTCACACGATTTGTCTGTGGTGGGATTTTTATGTCCTCGTGTAACTGTTATGTATCTTGGGCGCATGGTAGAAGATGCTCCCCGTGAGGCTCTCTTTCACGCCGCTGCCCATCCCTATACGCAAGCTCTATTGGCTTCTATTCCTTCTTTGGACCCCTCCCAAAAAATAACCACCCCACCCCTTAGTGGTGAACTGCCAAGCCCTCTTTCGCCACCCACAGGATGCACATTTCATCCACGTTGTCCTAAAGCTGCAGCCATATGCCAAGAACAAGCCCCAACATGGACAACACTTGCACCAAAACATAGAGTATGTTGCCATCTTTACCAATAAAAGAATTCACTTGAGAAATGTAAAAGAATTGACTTTTTTCCACCATACTTGTAGCCTTGTTTAAAGTATTTAATCTATTTCCAAGAATGTGCCTTCTTTTTGCCTTAGCTTTTTGTATGCTTTTCCACAGTATGTGATTTTTAATCAAAACAATTGGGAGGAAGTTTATGAACGTGGCAGCCTCAGCAGATTTAATCAGCCCATTACCAGTGGGCGCATCTCTACCTAATGGCCCTCTAACAACCATGGATGATCAAAAAACTAATCTATTTGATATTGTTCAAGGTAAACCTGCGGTAATTATTTTTTACCGCGGTTCATGGTGACGTTTTTGCGTCGCGCAGTTAGCGGGAATTAATACTATTTTTCCAACTCTTCAAGAACGCGGCTATGCAGTACTTGGTATTTGTCCAGACCTTCCCGAAGGCCTTGAGCAAATGCATAGCAGCAAAAAACTTGCATTTCCACTTTTCTCTGATAGCTCTGTGGAGCTTGCATCCGCTTTTGGCTTGGCTTTTCATATGGCCGATGAGACTGTGGAGTTATATCTCAGCCAATACAAAATTGATCTTGAGAAAGCTTCAGGGGAAAAACATCACAATTTACCAGTGCCAGCTGTATACATTGTAAATGGTGATGGAAAAGTACATTTTGTACACACAGACCCAGATCATACTACACGTCTTGGCTCAGAAGAAGTTTTAGCACATGCTAAATAATTAATAAGACCATAGTATTTTTCCGATGAATGAAAAAACGTCGAAAAATGCTATGGTTTTACTGCGCTTTACGCTATCCTGAAAAAACACTTTCTAGAAACACTCTAAACTTTATCTAAACATATAGCATTATAAAACAAAAAAAAACAAAAAAACATACTTTTTCCATTGACAAGCCATGTAAAGAAACTTATTTTTCCTACATGCACGGAGCTATCCCTGCGTGTGAGCTAAAAAGATTGGCTCCTTTAGTATTAGTATACCTCATAAGGTATGCGGGTCTTAGTACCTGAGGTTCTTACCTCGTCGTTACTTTTCATATTGTTTTGTAACGCTCTATCATCCCTTTTTTAATACACTTACTTGTACGTTGTTTTTATTTTATCTTGGGCGCACATCCCCTTGCTGTTTTGTTGTGCCTAAAAACAAAAAAGGATTTTTCCATGGCTGATATTACTCTCGTTAGACCTCAAGCAGGCATGTCCACCACCATCGCCCCCGAAGCAAGCGATCGAATAATTTTTGATTTTGCTGCAGATGAAGCCACATTATCTCGTGACGGAGATAACCTTCACTTCCACTTTGATGATGGGTCAAGCATACTCCTTGCTGATTTTTATGTGGCATTTACCTCAAGTAACATGCCAGAATTCATCATTGATAATACCGTTATCAATGGTGAAGACTTCTTTGCTATTTTAGGCGAAGATCTTATGCCAGCTGCCGGTACAACGGGTATTACCACAGGCGGATTCCGTTCTCGTGAATTCACCGAAGGTAGCATTTTAGGCGGTATTGAAAGCCTCGGTTCCCTTGACCAAAGTTTCAATGACCCTCAGGCAGCATCTTTAAGAAATCTTAATACCCCCACCGGCCTTGAAGACGAGGATGCCGAGTTTTCAAATACTGATTTTGAAAATCTCACCCCCAAAGTCACCATCACCATCGGTGGTGACGTAAATAATGACGGTGTCATCTCCAAAGAGGAACTTGGCGGCCCCAACGGTAACCAAATTCAAGTGGACGTTACCTTGGAAGAAGGTATTGAACCTGGTGAAGATATTATCATTAAAGACCAAGATGATAATGTTATCTTTGAAGGCCCTGTCACCGAAGACATGCTGGAAGATGGTCTTGAATTATGGGTGGATCCTCCCAAGGATGAAACAACTTTAGAAGTGGAAGTTACCGTTACTGACAAAGAAGGTAATGACACTGTAACCTCTGAAAAAGTAGAAGTGGACACCACCCCGCCTGTACTTACTGTAAGCATTGATAAAATCACCGAAGACGATGTTATTAATGCAGTGGAATCTGAGCAAGATATTACCATAACAGGCACTGTTGGCGGTGAATTTAAAGCTGGTGATACAGTATCTCTTACCGTTAATGGTAATACATATACAGGTACTGTGGATGGCACTGGTAAATATGAAATTGATGTGCCAGGTAAAGACTTAGCCGCTGATAAAAATATCAGTGCATCTGTAAGTAGCACCGATGCTGCAGGCAATACAGGTTCAGCCACCACAAACAAAGAATATGATGTGGATACAGAAATTTCTGCCACCATCACTGTGGACTCCATCACTTCTGACAATATTATCAATGCCACTGAAGTTGGTGAAAATGTAAATATTACAGGTAAGGTTGGCGGTGACGTACAAGCTGGAGACACTGTGACCATCACTGTGGGTGAAAATACTTACACAGGAACAGTGGACGAAGACGGCAGATATGAAATTTCTGTGCCCGGCAGCGAATTAGCTGATCAAACGAATATCTCTGCCTCCGTGACCACCACTGATACAGCAGGTAATACCATTACGGTAGATACAGACAAAGGCTTCACTGTGGACACTAAAGCCGAAGCCACCATCACCATTGATTCCGTGGCTGGCGACGATATTCTCAGTGCCAAAGAAGCTGGCGAAGATGTTACCGTTACCGGTACAGTCT
>CAYJLO010000101.1:0-8808 GCA_964370835.1 uncultured Desulfovibrionaceae bacterium | reverse complement strand
CAAGGGCGTACATGCCGGCAAAGGTACCAATGATGGACACAGGCACGGCGAGGCATGGAATGAGCGTGGCGCGCCAGTTCTGCAGGAAGATAAATACTACGATGAACACGAGCACCATGGCTTCAGCCAAGGTTTTAATTACTTCATCAATGGAGGCCTGTACGAAGACGTTGGTATTATAAGGAATGTCGTAGGTTATACCATCAGGGAAACGTTGGGCAATTTCTTGCAATTTTTCTTCCACAAGGCGGCCCGTTTCAATGGCATTAGCACCGGGTAAAAGGAATACACCGGCCATTTTTGCTGTTTGACCGTTAAGCTCGGAGTCTACGCTGTAGTCTTTACCGCCCAGTTCCACACGGGCCACGTCTTTTACATAGAGCATGGAACCGTCGGCCTCAGCACGAACAACAACATTACCAAATTCCTCAGGGGTTACAAGACGGCCCTTGGTGTCAATTTGCCAAGTGAGCTCAATATCATCTGCAGCTGGGGTTGCCCCGATACGACCGGGAGCAAATTGCGCATTTTGGTCACGAATGGCATTGGCCACATCGGAGGGTTGTAATTTATATCTGGTGAGTTTGGCTGGGTCCACCATGACGCGCATGGAATAGTCCAGCGCACCGAAGATGGAGCAGTCACCCACACCGGGAAGACGCTTAACTTCATCTACGATGTTATTTTTTAAGTAGTTGTTAAGATAAATGGCGTCATAACGACCATCGGGAGAATATAGGGTAATGATTTGCAACATGGACGGAGACTCTTTAGTCACCGTAACGCCCTGACTGCGCACTTCAGCGGGCAAGAGGTTTTGCGCAAGGTTTACCTTGTTGTTTACATTAACCAGCGCAATGTCCGGATCTGTGCCCAATTTAAAGAACACATTAATGGTACCGGAACCCGAACCAGAGGCGGCGTTGGAGTTCATGTACAGCATGCCTTCCACACCGTTAATGGCGTCTTCTAGGGGAGAGATAACAGTGGCAGAAATGGTTTCCGCCGAAGCGCCGGGATAAGAGGCGCTCACCGAAACCTGCGGTGGGATAAGGTCGGGATATTGGGCAATGGGCAGGGCGAAAATGGCCAAACCACCCACCAAGGTAATGAGTAAGGATATAACCGTAGACAAAATGGGTCTACGCAAGAAAAAGTTGGCCTGTTGGCCAGTATCGTGAGATGAGCTCATATGCAGACCACCTTATTTTTTTGCGCCAGCGTCTTGCGCAGGGGCTTCACCGGCTTGTCCAGCGGGGCCTGCGGGCTTTTGTGCACCGCCGGCAGGGGCAATGCTCACAGGAGCACCGGGTCTTGCCTTCACAAGACCGTCAGTGATGATGCGCTCACCGGGCTTAAGGCCAATAACTTGCTCACCGGCTTGCATGCTAGCCTCCAAAAGATAGTTTTGCTCCACGTTCATGGTCACTTTTACGGGACGCATTTGTACAATATTATTTTCACCCACCACCATGACCACAGAACCCATTTGGGTGTTGAGCACAGCGCGCTGAGGAAGAAGAATGGCATTTTTCAGCACGGCACCTTCAAGGAAAATACGAGCGTATTGACCGGGGTACACGGCATCGTCTTTATTTTCAAAGGTGGCACGAGCTTTCACCACACCGGTGGATTGATCCACTTGCGAGTCCACAAAGGTCACACTACCCTTCACAGGATACATGGTGCCATCCACCAAACGGATGGTGGCGGTGTAAGCATTGCCTTCAGGAAGCTCTAAACGACCTGCGGCGGCCAATTGATTATTACGCAAGTACGTGGTGCCGGGGAAGGAGAAATTCACAAACAAAGGATTGGTTTGGTTAATGGATGTCATGAGCGTGCCATTATTTACCAAGTTACCCACGGTAACAGCTTCTTTGCCGGAATAGCCGGACACAGGCGCCGTTACTTGGCAATAATCCAAATTAATTTGGGCAAGGCGTAAATCTGCTTCAGCAGAAGAAAAAGCCGCCAAAGCGATATCGCGCTCTTTTTGGCTCACGGCATTTCTCGCATACAAGGGGCGGATACGGTTCCACTCGCGCTCTGCTTGATCAAATTGGGCTTGAGCTTGATTCATGCGGGCTTCGTATTGGTCGCGCTCCAATTGGAAAAGGATTTGCCCTGCTTCCACATAGGCGCCTTCTTCATATTTTTTTTCTGTGATGAGCGCTTGCACGCGGGCCACCACTTCCACAGCGCGTGAGCCTTGGGTCACGGCTTGAAAATTCATGGGTAGGGGGTGGTCTTTGGCTTCCACCGTCATGACGGAAACTAGAGGCGGAGGCATGGCACCGGGGCCACCGGCGGGGGCTTGTTTTTTATCTTCACACGCGGCGGTGAAAAGCATGGCACCGAGTGCCAAGGTTAGGGCTAAGGCTTTACGTGATAGCATGGGTTTTCTCCTGTGGGATTAATCCTGATTTGAAATATATAAAAATGTTTACTTCTCTTATAAAGCCCGCACCACTTGCGAAAGCTTTTGGGTTAAATGCATGAGCTGGGCCCATTCTTCGGGGGTGAAGTGTTCCTTAAGGCTTTCTTGCACCTCCAGAGCCACGTTTACACAAGGATCTTGCATGGCTGCACCTGCAGGGGTAAGGAAGATGAGCTTTTGCCTTTCATCATGTTCAGATTGCTTTCTTTGCACAAAGCCCTTGCGTTCAAGGGAATCTATTAAACGGCTGGTGCTGGATTTTTCTTGAAAAAGTAAGTCGGAAATTTCTTGCTGTAATCTGCCATCTTGTATGAAAAGTGTAAATAATACGCGTGATTGCTCTAGGGTGAGGTCTATGTTTTTTTTCGTGAGTTCGCGTGTGAAAATACGCACCATGGAAAAATGGCTTATGCCCACATAGCGACCTAGGGATTGCGCTATAAATAAAGACAAATTTGAATTTTGCATAGAAAGTTGATTAAACAACTATCTCCGCCTTGTCAAGGCGTTTAGGATACGAAACGAGTAATCTGCTAAGAAATATTCTTTATGGGGCAAAACGTTAGGGCTTGGATGCATCTCATGACCTTTTTACCACCGTAAAACCTGCTCTTTTAACGCTTGGCAAAAAGGACGAGTGCGCGTACACTGGAGCACTTTTTTTGAACAGCTGTAAGGAGTATTACCATGGATATACGTTTTCAAGCAGGTGGCCCCAAGCTTTGGAAGGCCTCCGTCATGCTTGCCTTTGCACATAAAGGGGAAGACCCAGCCGCCCTTTGCCCCGAAATGGAAGAAGCCAGCCCTTGGTTTAGCATTGCACCGGGTCGCAGAGATTTTGCCGGAAAAGCCGGTGAATTGGCACTTTTTCATGGGCATCCCGAGCAAGATATTCCGCGCGTATTGGCCATTGGCCTTGGCGAGCGCGATAAGTTTAGCTTGCAAACCTTGCGTAAGGGCGTAGCCAGTGCCGTGGCCCGTTGCCGCGAGCTTGGCTTGGAGTCCATCTTACTTCCTGTACCGGCTTTACAACAATTGCCCGGCAATGGTGTGCGCCTTGTGGAAGAAAGCATCTACGCCGCCTTGGTGTCTTTGTACCGCTTTAGTTCTTTGCGCAAAGCCGATGCCGAAGAAAAAGCCGATCCCCTCTGGCTTGGCCTTGGTTTTAGCGAAGAACATGTGCCCGACGCCGAGCATGGCGCCGCCAGACGCGGAGAACGCGCCGCTGCCAGTGTGGTCATGGCTCGTACGTTGGCCAATACACCGCCCAATATTTTGACTCCCATGGCCTTGGCTGAGGCTGCACAAAAAATGTGCGCCGAACATGGCATGAAATGCACTGTGCACGATGAAGAAGCCCTCACGCAAATGGGTTGCAATACCTTGCTGGCCGTGGGCGCAGGCTCTGCCCAGCAAAGTTGCCTTGTGGTCATGGAGCATGCCCCTGCAGGCCATGAAAATGAAGATCCCATCATCTTGGTGGGCAAAGGACTCACCTTTGATTCCGGCGGCATTAGCTTAAAGCCTGCCACCAATATGCATCATATGAAGAGCGATATGTCCGGCGCCGCCGCCGTGGTGGGAGCCATGCATGGCATTGGACAAAATATGCTGGAGCGTCGTGTGGTGGCCATTTTGGCTTGTGCGGAAAATATGCCCAGCGGCTCCGCCATGCGCCCCGGTGATGTGGTGACATCCCTTTCTGGAAAGACCGTGGAAATTTTAAACACCGATGCTGAAGGCCGCTTGGCTTTATGCGACGCCCTTACGTATGCCCAGCAAAACTATACGCCAGCCTTCATGGTGGACATTGCCACCCTCACAGGCGCGTGCGCCGTGGCTCTGGGCACCGAAGTGGCAGGACTTTTCACTGATGATGACGCCCTTAAGGACGAAATCATGTCCATAGGCGGCACGGTGGGTGATAATTTTTGGCCCTTACCCCTTTGGGATTCTTACAGCGAAGGGCTTAAAAGCGATGTGGCCGACATTGCCCATATGGGAGCCCGCGAAGGCGGCGCCATTTCCGCCGCATTGTATTTGAAGGCCTTCATCAACGAAGGCACACGTTGGGCGCATTTGGATATAGCCGGCACCGATTGGGGCTTTAAAAAGACCCCCCTTGCCCCCGTGGGCGCCATTGGTTTTGGCGTGCGCACCTTAATTGAACTTGTACGAGGCACCATCTAATGAAAGTATATTTAATAGGAGCCGGCCCTGGTGATATGGGCTTGCTTACCCTTAAGGGAAAGGCCATTTTAGAAAAGGCCGATGTTGTTGTGTATGACGCCCTTGCCAATGCCGGCATGCTGAACTTTGCGCGTAAAGACGCAGAGCTCATTTATGTGGGTAAACGCGCCAATAATCACGCCTTACCTCAAGATGGCATCAATGCTCTTATCATTGAAAAAGCCAAGGAAGGCAAAGTGGTGGCACGTCTTAAAGGCGGCGATCCTTACATCTTTGGACGCGGCGGCGAAGAAGCCGAAGAGTTGCTCGAAGCCGGCGTTCCCTTTGAAGAAGTGCCCGGCATTTCCAGCACCATCGCCGGCCCAGCCTATGCCGGTATTCCGCTGACGCATCGCTCTTTTGCATCGTCCGTGACCCTCATCACCGGTCATGAAAATCCCGATAAGCCCGGTTCTGTGCACAATTGGGATGCTTTGGCCAAATCTGCCTCCACCTTGGTTTTTGTCATGGGCATGAAAAATTTGCCCGAAATCACCAAGAATCTCATGGCCGCCGGCATGGACGCCAGCACCCCAGCCGCCCTTGTGCATTGGGGCACCACGGCGCATCATCGCTCCTTGGTGGCAACCCTTGATACCTTATATGAAGAAAGCCAAAAACAAGGCTTCACCAATCCCTCTGTCATTGTGGTGGGGCATGTGGTATCCTTGCGCGATAAGCTCAACTGGTTTGAGCAAAAGCCCTTGCTTGGTAAAGGCATTGTGGTGACCCGCGCTCGTGAGCAAGCCAGTGGCCTTGCACAGTCCTTGGCAGAGCTTGGCGCTCACGTCATCCAATTCCCCACCATTGAAATTCATGAACTCACAGATTTCAGTGCCGTGGACGCGGCCATTGAAGCCTTGGATAGCTATCAGTGGTTGGTGTTCACTTCTGTGAACGGCGTGAAGCATTTCTGGAAGCGTTTGCACAAGCATGGTTTGGATTCTCGCGCCATCTTTGGCAAAAAAGTGGCGGCCATCGGTCCAGCCACCGCCGATATTTTACGTGAGCGCGGCATAGAGCCAGACTTCATCCCTGCACGTTATGTGGCAGAAGGTGTGGTGGAAGGCATGTTGCAAATGGGCATGAAGGGGCAAAGAATTCTTATCCCCCGCGCCATGGAAGCCCGTGAAGTGTTACCGGAAGCCTTGCGCGAAGCCGGTGCCACGGTGGATATTTTACCCGTGTACGAAACCAAGCCCGCCGGTGCTCGCAAGGATGAGGTCATGGAAGCCTTAGCCGCAGGGCAATTGCATTGCGTGACCTTTGGTTCTTCCTCCACGGTGGATAATTTCCTTTCCTTGGTGGATGCAGAGACTTTGAAAAAGCATCCTGAAGTGCAACTGGCTGCCATTGGCCCCATCACTGCCAAAACCTTGGAAAGTCATGGATTGCCTTGCCATATTCAACCAGAGGATTACACCATACCTGCCTTGGTGGATACCTTGGTGGAAGTGTTTGGTAAGGAAGATGTCTAGTTAGTGAAGTTTTTCTTGGGGAACCTTTTCTGAAGAAAAGGTCCCCCAAACCGCGTTACTCTCTATTTCCGTAAAGCTCGAAGACTCGCTAACGGGAACGCCATGCGCCCTTGGGGTAGGCCTCCAAAAAGCTTTAATGGCGATGGGGACTGCCTTTCAAATGAATATTTTGCCGCAATGTGAATGTTAAATGGCGCTTTCTTACTTCTTCCGCAAAAAAACATGATTAAAATAGGCTATGTTTATAAAAGCAGGGTCTTTAAGTAAGCGTTTTTCCATGGCGAGCATATCTTTCACCCAACCTTCTTGATTCTGCACGGCGCGGCTGTGTAAGCTAGCCATGGCGCGAATGCCCTGCACTGATTCTATACTGACGCTATTCTCGGAATTGTCCGTATGGGCCCAGCGTAATATATCTTCATTATCATAATACTTAATGTCACCAAAGGCACTGGAATAGGCATGTCCGCCGTCCATGAGGGCGTGGGTTGCGGCAAAGTCTGTTTCTTGTACCAGAGCTTGTATGATGCGTCCGGCTCTATTGTGACGGATAATGGAGAGCACGCCGCCTTTTTTCAGCACGCGAAGTAGGCTTTGTATGATTTGCGGCGCATTGTCCACAAATTCCAAAACCATATGACACAGCACCACGTCAAAGCTTTCTTTGGGCATGGCGTCGAGGGTGCTTAAATCCCCTTGCATTTGTTCAAAGTTCTCCGCTTTCTTGGCGGCGGCAATCATGCTGGCGTCTTTTTCTAGGGCCAGCACCGTGTTGTTGTGCGCCAAAAACTCTGAAGTAAAGGCAAATCCCGAGCCAAAATCCAGCACTTTTTTCTGCGTAATATGCTGTAATTGCTCCCACGCTGTATGATAAAATACCTGCCCCAAAGGGGAAATGGTATAATCATAATAAAGTTGCATGTCCTTATCCATATTTACCTCTTGCGCATGTAGCCGCTCATGACTAGGCCACCGTCCAGTACTTGGGTGTGAATGTGGTTAAATTTGAGGGCATGGGAGAGTTCACCAAAGAGCGATACACCACCGCCCAAAAGTACGGGCACTTGGGTGATGGTCATGCTGTCGATGAGGTCGAGAGCCAAAAAGCTACGCACCACCTTGCCGCCATCGATGTATAATTCTTTGTAGCCCTTGCGGAATGCGTTGAGAAGTACATCTTTAACGCCATCTTGACTCAACGTGGCCTTGCCTTCATAGCCTTCGGGCAAAGAAGTGAGGGTGGAGCTGAGCACAATGACGGGCTTGGTGTAGGGCCATACGCCAAAGGAATGCACCATTTCAAAGGTGCTTCGCCCCATGATGATGGCGTCCATGCTTTCCATGAAAAGCGTGAAAGGCGCTTCTGGGCCGTCATCTTGTGGATAGGCATTGAGCCATTCCACGCTGTTATTTTTGTCTGCTATATACCCATCTAGGGACATGCCCATGAAAATATGATTGGCCATAATTACCTCATGTGAAAAAATATTTTTTTGCTTGTATGTGGTGTGAAGCTCTTTACTAAAACTTTTTGTAGTTAAGAAACTGATTTTGCGTTTTTTTGTCCCTTGTGTGTCCATTCGGAATTTGTATTATATGCCAAGTCTTACGAAAATATGTAACCCCTGAAGGAGAGATGTATGACTTTGTACTCCACATTTCGCGTTGAAAGCGCACAAGGCATTGCCCACGTCACCTTTGACAATCCCCCGGTGAATATTCAGAGCATTGCCATGTTGGATGACCTCAATTCTTTAGCTGACATTTTAGAAAATGACAAATCCATCAAGGTGGTGGTTTTCCAGTCGGCGCATCGGGAAATTTTTGTGGCACATGCCGATATTACTTTTTTGAAAGACATGTCCACCCAAGCTGTGCCCAGAGAGGATGTGGAATTGTTGTACTTGCAAAGCACTTTGGAGCGTATTTCGCAGTTGCCTCAAGCCACCATTGCCAAAATTGAAGGCTATGCGCGCGGTGGCGGTCATGAATTTGCCTTGGCTTGTGATATGCGATTTGCCGCACGGGGCAAGGCCATTTTCATGCAAATGGAAGTGGGCATGGGCATTTTACCTTGTGGTGGCGGAGCTTCGCGCATGGCGCGGCAAACGGGCCTTGGCAGGGCCTTGGAAATCATTTTAAGTGGACAAGATTTTGATGCTGACATGGCCGAAAAATACGGCACAGTGAATAAAACCTTGGAACCTCATGAAATTGGCCCCTATGTGCAGGCTTTGGCTGAGCGTATAGCGTGTTTTCCTGCTCAGTCCATCAATGCTTGTAAAAAGGCTGTGTATGCCTCCATAGATGTACCCATTGCGGATTCGCTTAAGGAGGAGGCGTATTGGCTCTACCAAGCCACCAGCACAACGCCTGCCATAAAGCGTTTTACCATGGCCTATGAAACGGATTTCCAAAATAATATGGACAATCAACACAGCTTCAATGAACAGCTCATAAAGCTTCAAGACGTTGAATAAAATAAAGGCCCATGACAACACATCATGGGCCTTTTTCGTGCTTTGGTTGAGGCGCGTTTAGCAGCCTAGACGTGCTTAGTGGTATGTCCTATGGTCAGGCAGTTAGTTTTTTAATAACTAGTCGATGCTTAAAAACGTGTTTCCACTCGTTTCTAAGAAAGGCACGCTCACTCCAAATACC
>CAYJLO010000100.1:0-8948 GCA_964370835.1 uncultured Desulfovibrionaceae bacterium | reverse complement strand
GTTCTTCAGCGCTCACATGAATAACTTTGGCTTGGATTTCTTGACCTTCTTTGTACAACTCGGAAGGAGATTTGATCTTTTTGCCGGAAAGTTCAGACACGTGTACGAGACCTTCAATGCCTTCTTCCACTTCTACGAAGAGGCCGAAGTCAGTGATGTTAGTTACAATGCCCTTCACGGTGCAACCTACTGGGTAGGTGGTAGGCACATGACCCCAAGGATCGTCTACCAATTGCTTAATGCCAAGGGTGAACTTTTCGCTTTCTTGATCCACGGTAAGAACCTTAGCTTGAACTACGTCGCCAGTCTTAAACATTTCGTTAGGATGACGTACTTTCTTGGTCCAAGAGATGTCAGATACGTGGATAAGGCCGTCGATGCCGTCTTCAATACCAATGAACATACCGAATTCGGTGATGTTTTTGATGGTACCTTCAAGCACAGTGCCTTCTGGGTATTTTTGAGCAACAAGTTCCCATGGATTTGGCTTAACTTGCTTCATGCCAAGGGAAATGCGCTTTTTGTCGCCGTCTACGCCAAGGATAACCACTTCCACTTCGTCGCCTACGCGAACCATTTGGGAAGGATGACGTAATTTACGGGTCCAGGACATTTCAGAAATGTGCACAAGGCCTTCTACACCGGACTCAAGTTCCACAAAGGCACCGTAGTCAACAAGGTTAGTAACCTTGCCTTGACCCTTCATGCCTTCAGGGAAGCGAGCGGTGATATCTTGCCAGGGATCAGCAACAAGTTGCTTTAAGCCCAAGGATACTTTGTTGTTTTCTTTGTCAAAAGAAAGCACTTTCAGCTCAAGCTCTTGGCCTACGCTGATCATTTCTTTAGGATGACGAATGCGGCGCCAAGACATATCGGTGATATGCAAGAGACCGTCTAAGCCGCCAAGGTCAATGAATACGCCGTATTCAGTGATGTTCTTGGCCTTACCAACAACCATTTGGCCTTCTTCCAAGGTGCCAAGTAAATCTTGACGCTTAGAATCGCGCTCTTCTTCAAGAAGCACACGGCGAGAAACGATAACGTTGCTGCGGCGGCGATTAATTTTGAGAACACGGAACTCAAACTCTTGATTTACCAAGGCGTCCATATCAGGTACGGGGCGCAAGTCCACATGTGAGCCAGGCAAGAAAGCATCTACGCCGCCGATATCAACGGTGTAACCACCCTTGATACGACGCACAATGTGCCCCTTGATGACGCTGTTCTTTTCTTGAACGTCTTCAAGTTGATCAAAGATTTGCATTCTTTTGGCTTTTTCAAAAGAAAGGGTAATGGACCCTTCGTCCTTGCGTACCACATACACATCCACGCTGTCACCCACAGCCACGGCTAAGTTGCCGGCGGAGTCACGAAATTCCTGTACAGCGATTTGTCCTTCGGATTTGAAGTTCACGTCTACTAAAACGTGGTCTTCACCGATGCGAACAACTTCGCCTTTTACGATGGAACCTTCTTCTAAGTCACCAAAATCGGTGCTAAGGTAGTTTTCAAGAGCACTTTCAAAGCTAATTTCAGCTTCATGTCCGGTTTCACGGTTTGCCATATTTCCACAGCCTCCAAACAATAATTTCCCTTATAAGGGGGTCTGGGAGAGATAGCAGAATTACCCCCCGAAGACAAGTAAAAAAGCACTACCTTTAGGAAAGAAAATGTCGTATTCATTTCGACTTGGTGATTTTTTTTCTGCAAAGGGGTTAAATGATTTACAGTGAGCTTTATAATTTTTATTTTGTGTTTTTTTTGGACTTTGTCCCCCTACGCTTACAGTTCCACATGGAAAGCTCTTTTTACGTCACCACACACATGAAAACCCCAGCGCAAAAACAAAAAAGCCCTCATCGCAAGGATGAAGGCTTTCGTTTTAGGTAAATGCAAAAAGACTACGAATCCTTATTGGATTCTTCTGTTTTTTCGGCAAATTTTTCTTTGGCGGCCTTGGCTTGTTCCATGAGCTCTTCTGCTTTTTTCTTGGCTTCTGCCATCATGTCTTCGGCTTTCTTTTTGGCCTCGGCCATCATGTCTTCGGCCTTTTTCCTGGTTTCTGCCATGAGCTCTTCAGCCTGCAAACGCATTTGCACTGCTTTGTCCTTGGTGCCTTGCGACTCCATGGCTTCTTCCACAAAATCTTCCATGGGGGCATTGATGGCAGCAAGTTCACCCGAAGCATGCATTTTATTCATTTCCAAATCACGTAACACGCGGCGAAGCACCTTACCCACATAGCTTTTGGGCAACTCCTCGCAAAATTCAATGTGCTTGGGTATTTTATAATTGGCCAATTTCTTACGGCAATGGGCTATGAGATCCGCCGTGCTAAGACCAGAATCCTTACGCGGCACCACAAAGGCTTTGAGCACTTCACCGCGTGTGCGGTGCGGAATGCCAATGACCACCGCTTCTTGAACGTCTGGATGTTCATACAACACTTCGTCCACTTCGCGCGGATACACATTGTAACCACCAACAATGACTAAATCTTTCTTTCTATCGGCGATGAAGAAATAGCCGTCTTCGTCAAAATACCCAATGTCGCCTGTGTAGAGCCAACCATCGCGTAAAGTGAGGGCTGTTTCTTCTTCTTTATTCCAATAGCCTTGCATGATTTGCGGGCCGCGCACAATGATTTCACCATGTTGATGCGCCCCAAGAATGGTCACGCCATCTTCGCTATCCACAATGCGCACCTCGGTACCGGGAAGCATAACGCCCACAGAACCGGTTTTTTGCAAGCCATAGATGGGGTTGGCTGTAATGCAAGGAGAGGCTTCCGTAAGGCCAAGACCTTCTGTGAGGCGCGCTCCGGTGAGCTTTTGGAATTTTTCCAAAGCTTCCTTGGGGAAGGGGGCAGAGCCGGAAATGCAAAGCTCAATGCACGACAAATCATATTTTGGTAAATCTTTTTGTTGCATGAGCGACATATACACCGACGGAGCTCCAATAAAAAAATTGGGCTTATATTTATCGATGGTGCGCAAAAGATCTGACGGCGTATAGCGCGGTACAGGTATGGAAGCCGCACCATAAAAAGCAGGTAGAATGATATTACCGGCCAAGCCAAAAATATGGAAAAAGGGCAAAATGGAGAGGAAGGTGTATTTATAATCCTTGGGCGTCTCAATGATATAACTTAAAAGTTGTAATTGTGACGCGATATTTCCGTGACTGAGCATGGCAGCCTTGGAAACACCGGTGGTGCCTCCGGTATATTGCAAAAAGGCCGTGGTGGCATGAGGGTTTTCTATGGTGGCGGCGTAGCGTTCCTTGGTATTGATAAATTCTTTCCAAGACACAATACTTTTGCCATCAAAGGGCACTTCCGGCAAATTTCCTTCTCTTTTGGCCTTCCAAGGCTGTATGTAATTGAGAGGAAAAGCCAAGCCATCGGCCACGCGTGTCACAATGCTTAAGCGCAAATCCAGCTTGTCATACAGGGAAGCCACCTTGGCCCAGAGTAAATCCATGGTGATGAGAATTTTTGCACCAGAATCATGGAAGTGATGCGTCAATTCCTTTTCCATATATAGGGGATTGGTCATGACCACCACACCGCCGGCCTTGAGTACACCCCACACAGCAATCATGGTCTGAGGAATATTGGGAAGCATAATGGCTACCCTGTCCCCATTTTGTACACCGCGCAAACGCAATGCCGCGGCAAAGGCTTCGGCTTTTTCTTGAAGCTTGGCGTAGGACAAGGTGTAATTTTGAAAAATAATGGCAGGACGCTGCGGGTATTTTTCCACAGCACGATCAAGATACGTTAAAATATTCGTATCTTCAAAAGTCACTTCGACTTCTTGTCTCCCTTCAAGGTGACGCCACCAAAAGGGCTTTTGCGCATCGTAGAGGGGATTGTCTGTTATTGAATATGCCATACAGGGCTCTCTTCTTACAAAGTTATAATCTTAAATATTACAATTCTTATGTGAGGGCAGTTAAGTCATACTCACTGCTTTCAACTATGTTGGCAGTGACCATATTTCCCACACTTACTCCGGGCCCGCTAATATAGGTAATACCGTCCACTTCAGGTGCTTGAAACCATACACGTCCCGCATGTAAACCGGGCCATTCTTCATGCTCGCTATCCACCAGCACGCTTTGGTCTTTACCCACTTCTTGTTCTAAAATTTCTGCAGAAATATCCGCTTGAATGCCCATAATTTGTGCTTTGCGCTCTTCTTTAACCTCGGCATCCACTTGCCCGTCCATGACAGCAGCTCGTGTGCCCTCTTCGGCCTCATAGGCAAAAACACCCACATGATGCAACCGCGTTTTCATGACGAAATCACGCAAGCTGGCAAAATGTTCTTCTTCCTCGCCAGGAAAGCCCACAATGAAGGACGTACGCAAGGCCGCATGCGGCATGAAAGAGCGAACTCTATCCACCACTTTACGCGGATCTTTGGCAAAGGGGCGCCCCATGCGCTGTAAAATATCTTCATGGGCATGCTGCATGGGTATGTCAAAATACGGCAATAAGGGACCGCCATCACTGGCTTCTTTCATGAAAGCCAATGTATTTTCCGTCAATCCGGAAGGATATAAATACATGAGACGAAGCCATTTAAGCCCTTGTAATGGCAAAAGTTGCTCCACTAGAGTGCGCAAATTCTGTTCGCCATCCTTGCTTAAATCATCTCCCCACGAGCTCACATCTTGTGCCACAAGCACAAGTTCTTTTACCCCTTGGGACAGAACATTTTTGGCCTCTTCCACCAATGTGGCCGCAGGCACCGAACGATGTTTACCGCGAATGGAAGGAATGGTGCAAAAAGAACAAGCATGACGGCATCCATCGCTGACTTTAAGCCAAGCATAGGATTTAGGCGTGGATAAAAGACGCCCTGGCACCACAAGCTGACTTTCTAGGCCGAGAGCCTTGGTCACCTCTTGGGGCCATGTATCCATGGTGGCATTGGGGAGCCATACATCCACTTCTGGTAAGTCTTGGGCCAAGTCTTTACTGCCAAAACGGCTCACAAGACAGCCCGCCACCACCAAGAGGGGGCGTTTTTTTAGACCAGAAATATGGTGCACGATGTCCACGAGGGTTTTCACCGATTCTTCTATGGCAGGCAATATAAAGCCGCACGTATTCACAAAAATCATGTGAGCACGCCCCATATGCGGAGTCGCTTCTATGGGGAGGGGTAAAGAGCCCAATACATGCTCTGTGTCCACACGATTTTTGGGACAGCCAAGGCTAATGGTATAAACGCGTATTTTTTTCATAATAATATCTCGTAGGGGGCTACTAGCGTAAACTCTTAAGAAATTCAACCATAATTTCCCATGGCCGTCCTTGGTTTTACAGAGCATCACACAAAAAAACATCCCTTTTATCTCATATAAGCACATACATAGGTTTTGCAACTTCTTGCAAAGCACGCTATATACCAGAAAAAAGTATTCATAAAGGCCAAAGCTTCCTTGCTAAAGCCCCCCTGTAACACGCCAAGAGGATGCTATGAAAAAAAAATTCTCCTTACTATACATTGTCTTTCACATTTGCGCGTTAAGCCTTGTACCGTGGCTCACGGCCTCAACAGCCTTTGCAGCCGCAAACCAATCAGATCAAGACATTCCCCCCCCGGCCACCACTCTGGGCCCTTCCACATTGCCACCTCCCACATTAACTGCGCCCACCTTGGGAGCTTCCACATCAGGTGCTACGCCAACGCCCCCCCCTGCTGGCACAAATCACCCTCCCATCACCCATACTCAAACAACGCTAGGCCCTGCGTCTGGAATGGATATTTATAATTCTGTGGCTCCCAGTGTGGCCCCTGTCCCCACAGCCTCACCAAATACGGGCAGCTCTGTACAAGAAAAAGAACTTGCTCCTTCACCTCTTCCACCCAAGACAGCTACCCCTGAACCAACCTTAGTTCCCTCAGCCCCCACAGCGGCGGAAATTGAAGAAGCACGCAAGCAAGAAGCCCTGCGTAAAGAACAAGAAGCCCAAAGACAAAGGGAAATGGCAGAAGCGCAAGAACGACTTCGCCAAGAGCAAAGTTTTTTGGAAGCCACTCGAGCCTATGCCAATGACGATTTTAAAAAAGCCATTGGCCTTTGGAGTGCTCTAGCCAAGGAAGGCCACGCAGGCTCCATGACAGCCATGGGCCTTATGTATGATCGCGGTGAGGGCGTTTTGCTCAATAGTAAAGAAGCAGTCATGTGGTTTCGTTTGGCCGCTGAAGGCGATGATAAAGACGGCATGTATCACTTAGGTCGCATGCTGGCACAAGGGCGTGGAGGCACGCAACATGTGGCCACTGCTGCCACATGGTTACAAAAAGCCGCAGACTTAGGCCAACACGATGCACAATATCTCTTGGCTGTTTTGTATGAACGCGGTGAAGGCGTGGTGCAAAATGACAGCACCGCCGCAGCATGGTATAGTCTGGCCGCCGCTGGGCACAATGTGGAAGCTCAAGCACGCCTTGGGCATTTATACCGCGTGGGTAAGGGTGTTCCTCGCACCCCATCAAGAGCCACTCTACTCCTCTATGGTGCCACCATGGCCGGGCATAAAGGTGCTCAAGAAGAACTTTTCGCCATGAGCAAGGAAACTTTTGGAGATAAAGGCTTTCCCAAAGTCACGCTTTTTGGAGCTGATTTTGCTGGTGAGCAAGGCCTCACACGGGCGCAAATGCGCTCTGCCCTTTCTGTATCCAAGGTCAAAGCATTACGCGAAGACATTAACTTCATTTGTGACGTGTACGATCTCACCAATTCTGTTCCCGGCGCACATCAAATGGCGGTTTGCTACGGCGCCTCCCCCAAAGGGCCCGTCAGTGCCAAGGGTGAACCGAACATGCCAAGCACGCCCCAAGCCAGACAAGAAATGGGTTTCTTAAAGATTGACTATAAAGCCAGCACTCCAGACCATGCCAAAGCCGTGCAAAATATGGTGGAAAGTCGTTTTGGCAAGCCTTCTGCCGGTGAACAGGGGCAGGGCTATTTATGGAATTTAGGCCATGTCATTGTGGCTACACAATACGTGCCACAAAAAAATGAAGTGGGGCTCATGTACATGATTCCAAGGGTATATCATACCACGCAAAGTCCCGCAGAAAGTAAATAAAATCCACATGACTTCCGCAAAAGGAACATTTCTTTGCAGGAAGCGTGATTCTCACACGTATTTTTATCAACACACATAATACATTTGGCACCTTCGCCAATCACCTTCAAAAAAAGGAGATCTCATGCCCATATCCACCCTCGTCCTCGATTGTGATGGTGTCATCCTTGAAAGCATGGATATCAAAACCAAAGCCTTTTACGAAATGGGTCTACCCTACGGTCAAGAGGCCGCGGAGCGTTTGCAACTGTACCACATCATGCATGGAGGTATTAATCGCCTCGTGAAATTTGCATGGTTCTTTGAAGAAATCCTTGGGAAAACCTTCAGCCAATCAGACAAAGAAGAATGGAACACCAAATTTGAATCCCTCACCTTTGACCTTATAAAAAAATGCCCTCTGGTTCCCGGCATTGAAGATGTACTCACCACATGGGCTGGAAAAATGCCCATCTACGTATG
Organism: uncultured Desulfovibrionaceae bacterium; assembly: GCA_964370835.1. Classification (GTDB taxonomy): domain Bacteria; phylum Desulfobacterota; class Desulfovibrionia; order Desulfovibrionales; family Desulfovibrionaceae; genus CAYJAD01. Next base: position 1,375 of record CAYJLO010000100.1, on the reverse strand, counting down.
CTCCGGTGCCTCGCAAGCGGAACTGGATCACATATTGCCCTTACGCAATCTTGATCAATATTTCACGGAAATTTGCGGCGCACCCCCTTCCAAAACGCCCCTCTTGGAAAGCATCATCATCAAGGCCAAGGCTAATCCTGCCGACGTGCTCATGGTGGGAGATGCCAGCACTGATATGATTGCCGCCGAAGCTTGCGGCACGCAATTTTATGGGCGCGGCTCATACTTTGAAGGGGGCCGGTGGCCTTGGGAAAAAGATTTACTGGGGCTTAACCAGTGGATTAAGGATAATAAATAATCATATCAGCAAATTATAAAATGTATTTTTTTGTGTGATTTTTTTAACCTTTTCTTGTATACTTCAAAACTTGTTTGGAAAAAGTGCTTTTTATAAGTACTAGAAAAAACTACCTTTTTGTATAAAATGTATAAGGAGTTGGCCATGAAGTTTACAAAAATGCACGGCATTGGTAACGATTATGTGTATATGGATGCACGTATCAGCCCCGTGAGCGATCCTGCCGCTTTGGCCATACAAGTGAGCGACAGACATAAGGGCATTGGTTCCGATGGCCTTGTACTTATTCTTCCTTCTGAAGTGGCTAACGTGCGCATGCGCATGTTTAATAGTGATGGTAGCGAGTCCCAAATGTGTGGCAATGCCATTCGCTGCGTGGGCAAATACGCCTATGAGCATGGTCTTGTGGATAAACCGGAACTCACAGTGGAAACATTGGCCGGTATTAAAATCATTAGCCTCATCATGGAAAATGATGTGGTTACAGGTGCCACTGTGGACATGGGGACACCAGAGTGGGTGCCCGCTCGTATTCCCGTAAAGCATGAAGCCGACACAGCCTTGGAAATCACCATTGAGGCTCTTGGCAAAAAATATGTGGGATCTTGTGTATCCATGGGCAATCCACACGTGATTATTCAAGGAGAAAATCTCGATGATTTTGCCATTGAAGCCCTTGGCTCTGCCATAGAAAATCACCCTCTCTTCCCTGAACGCATCAATGTGGAATTCATTGAAGTGCAAGATAGAAACAACGTACGCATGCGCGTATGGGAACGCGGCGCAGGCGAAACTCAAGCGTGCGGTACTGGTGCATGTGCTGTGGGCGTGGTATGCGCGCGCCTTGGCTTAACCGAACGAGATGTAAACATTCATCTACTAGGCGGCACCTTACATATTCGCTGGGCAGAAAATGACCACATTTTCATGACCGGCGGCGCCACCACCGTCTTTAATGGAGAATTGGTGTAATGTACTTTTTTTGGGAGGGGAAACTTTTTTTAGGGAAAAAAAGTTTCCCCTCCCAAACCCTCCCCTTCAAAAGAACCAATTATAATACTTTGTTGGAAATTAGAG
>CAYJLO010000099.1:0-8962 GCA_964370835.1 uncultured Desulfovibrionaceae bacterium | reverse complement strand
GTCTTGCCGCCAACCTTGGTGAAAAGCCCGCCGATACTTTTTTTCAAGACCAACATCCTACCCTCAAGGCCGATTATATTCTGGCTAATCCGCCCTTTAATCTTAAGGATTGGCGCGGTGAAAAGGAGCTGGAAAACGACGCTCGTTTTGCCGGTTATACCACGCCGCCCGTGGGCAATGCCAACTACGCGTGGATATTACATATGCTTTCAAAGCTCAGCGTGGAAGGCACGGCAGGCTTTGTGCTGGCCAATGGTGCCATGAGCTCCAATACCGGCGGTGAAGGAAACATACGTCAACAGCTCATTGAAAACGATATGGTAGACTGCATGATAGCCCTACCGGGGCAGCTCTTTTATACCACGCAAATTCCTGCATGTTTATGGTTTTTAAGTAAGAATAAGCATGGCAATGGCACCAAGGGACACAGATCACGCCAAGGGGAAGTACTCTTTATAGATGCGCGAGAAATGGGCTCCATGATAAGCCGTACCAATAAAGAACTCAGTGAAGCAGACATAGCCCGCATTGCCGCCACCTATCACGCATGGCGCTCGGCAGACAGCACAGAACACGCCGCCTATGCCGACGTGGCGGGCTATTGTAAAAGCGCCACCTTGGAAGACATAGCCAAAAATGACTTTGTGCTGACCCCAGGGCGCTATGTGGGGGCAACAGAAACGGAAGACGACGGCATCCCCTTTGAAGTGAAAATGAAAGAACTTAGCCAAACCCTTTACGCACAAATGAAAGAAGCGGACGTACTCAATGCGCAGATTCGCAAAAATTTAGAGGAGCTGGGCTATGAGGAATAAAGTCAAGTTAAATGAAATTGCAGAAGTTATTGATTCTGCCCATAAGACTCCAACATACTCTCAAAATGGTTACCCCATGGTACGCTGTACAGACGTACGATATGGTAATCTTGACTTGAGCAAAGCGTTATTCGTAGATGAAGATGTGTACAAAGAATTTTCAAGACGTTACAAGCCATCCCTTAACGATATAATCATTACGCGCGTTGGTAGCTATGGCTTAACTGCTAAAGTCACAGATATTAATTTTTGCTTAGGTCAAAATACATCTGCCATAAAACCTCAAAAAGTCAATCCGCATTATTTGTACTATGTCCTTAATTCAAAATACGTTCGAGAACAAATTGAAGCAATGGTTGTAGGGACAACCCAGAAAACACTAAGTTTAAAAGCAATAAATAACCTTGAAATTCCAAGACTATCAAAAGATGAAGAAGGAAAGATTGCTCACTACCTAAAATCTTTAGACGACAAAATTATCCTTAACCAAGAAATGAATAAAACCTTGGAAAGTATGGCACAAGCTATCTTTACATCTTGGTTTGTGGATTTTGAGCCTTTTGGCGGTGTTATGCCCAATGATTGGAGAATTGGCACATTAAACGACCTAGTAATCGTGAAATATGGAAAAGACCATAAAAAACTTCTTGAGGGGGAATATCCTGTATACGGCTCTGGTGGTTTAATGCGATATGCAGAAAAGGCACTTTATACCAAAGAATCTGTGCTGATTCCGCGTAAAGGGACATTAAATAATGTGATGTATGTTGATACTCCTTTTTGGACTGTAGATACAATGTTTTACACTGAAATGAAGTACGATAACATTGCTAAGTATGTGTATAACGTGGTTAAGCGATTAGACCTACTTTCGATGAATGCAGGCTCAGCTGTTCCAAGTATGACAACAGAAATTTTAAATAAAATTGAAGTGATTATTCCAACAAAAGAAGTTCTCGAAAATTTTGAAAATATGATTGTTTCATCGTATGTAAGCGTGTCTAACAAAAAAAATGAAAATAAAATGTTATCACAACTTCGCGATGTCCTACTTTCCAAGCTCATGAATGGTGAAATTTAAGGAAATTTCTTATGTCGAGCAATACTACACCTGTCGATGCAAGCATTCTTGATAAAATGGAATATGAAATACTTATTCAAGCGATTAATGGTATTTCTGACGTGCGACAGCATGATAACAATATTTTAGTTGCCGCACAAGAAAGCAATGAATTAGCGTGTTGGGCAATTTTCATGAGCATTTTTGTTACGATTGTAACTATATTTGCAAGTATTTATATTTATAGAAGACAAGAAAATATTATTAGAGAGCAGTTAAGAGTAAGTGAGCAGCAAAACAAAATTGCTTTATTTGAAAAAAGTTATGAAATAATATGTGCAATAAACTCATTTACAGTTAATATTAATTCATTAAAAAAAGGGCTTGAAAATATACACAAAAAAAGTGATTTCATGTTGAAAAAGGAACTTATAAGTAGTTTATTTTGTTATAACAACTCAAACCCTTTAGAGTATACACAGCTTAATAATGAAGATTTTTTGTTTTATATTTATAGAGACACAAATAATCTAAAGAAATATTTGCACAAATCGAAGCTTATTTTTAAATTAGATGACGATGACAAGAGTGAATTAGAATTTTTAGAAAAAATGATAGATTTTTTTACAAATTTTCTTTTTTATGACAATACTGTTGTAGAAATCAAATTAATTAATGACAAACTTAATGAGCATGTGACCCTTTACCCTGATTCAAGATTGTTAAAAAATTTAGAAAAGCAACTTTACTTAGTTGACATACATAACTCAGCGTAAAACTATAATTATTTACAAACAGATAGAATATTTAAATATCTCCATAAAAGAAATGGTGAACTTGTGGGGCTTAATGGCGGCGCGGATTTCTACGCCGCAGACATTACAGGTTTAAAGCAAGAGGGGGGCAATTTCCCTTGAAATGTTCCTTAAAGAATGCAAAGCTCTTTATTACAGACACTTTGAAAAAACAATTAGCCAATGAAATGTAGTTTCTTTAGAGGTACACCATGAGCCAAGAACTAGCCACTTCGCTTACATCCAGAGAAAATATTTTACAGAATGAGCAAACTCTGCAAGAGCTTGAAAACATACTCCTCTTAAGCTCTGATGCCCCTTTCAGTAAAAAAGATGTGGCGCAAGCCTTAACCATTGAAGCGAGCATCATAGATGACTATGTAGCACGATATGGTGATGAATTGTGTTCCAGTGGTTATCAACCGTTAGACGAAGGTATCCATACAGAAACTTTCTCATTCCGCGCCTTTATAAACCTTGCCATGCTTGTGGTGGAAAGCGAACAGGCCAGAAAAATTCGTAATCAAATATTTGATGTTGCTATAGGTGTAGCAGCACGTATGCAAGGCGGATATGCAGATTTTAACGCTACAAAGCATTATACTACGCAGAACGCTATTACCAAAGCCTCCACAAGTAATTTTGATGAGTTTTTACAAGAGCATAGTCAAAATCTTCAAGAGCAAATTAAAGTTAAAGAAACCTTAGAAGTATTTAAGCGCCTCAAGGATCGCTAATATGTCTGAATTTTATTATTTTGACGTAGAGCACGCCGTTAGAGTGCATGACTTTATCATTGAAAAAACTGGAGGATTGCCAGGAACCAAAAACTTAGGCGGTCTTGAAAGTTTACTGGAACATATACAAAATGATGATTATTACCCGTCATTTGAAGAGAAAATAACTCATTTGGTGTTTTCCTTAATTAAGCACCATCTTTTCAATGATGGAAATAAACGCTCAAGCCTTGCCCTTGGAGCATACTTTTTACGGCTTAATGGTTTCGAAATGCGCTCTGTGATGTTTATTCACAAAATGGAAAATATTGCTGTGTGGGTAGCTGAGAATGTTATTAGCAAAGACTTTCTGAATAAACTTATAACATCCATAATACACCACGATGACTATCCACAAGAATTGAAAGAAGAACTGTTTATCACCATTGTGGCTGGACTTACCCAAAATGGTAGCTTAAATGTAGAGCAGAGGTAACCATGTCCCTATCCTTTTCCGAAGCAAAGCTTGAGCAGTACATCATAGGCCTTTTACAAAATAAGGGCTATGCGCATCATGAAGGAAAGGACATTGCCAGAGCCGATAAAGAAGATGTGCTTATCCGCGCCGATATAGAGGCGTATTTACAGGCAGCTTATGCCCATGAAGGTATTACTCAAGGGGAAATAGACAGTATATTGCGTGAGCTTGACGCCTATTCTGCCTTGGATGTGTACGCCTCCAACAGGGATTTCTGCACGCGTCTTGCCAATGGATTTTTACTCAAGCGTGAAGATAGAAGGCAAAAAGATCTTTACATTCAGCTATTCAGTCCCTTATTCAGCGCAGAAGAGCCTAAAAAAAATATATATAAGCTGGTAAATCAGCTAGAAATTGAAGGCCGCCTTGCCGGTGAAGGCGTGCAAGCGCGCATTCCCGATGCCATTTTGTATATCAATGGTTTTCCCTTGGTACTCTTTGAATTTAAAAGCACCGTGCGTGAAGAGGCCACCATCTATGATGCTTTTTTGCAAGTCACCAAGCGCTACCGCCGCGACATACCCAAGCTTTTCATCTATAATGCCCTATGCGTACTCAGCGACGGCGTCAATAGCGTTATGGGCAGTGCCTTTGCCCCCTATGAATATTTTGCCGCGTGGCGTAAGGTCACGGGGGATGAATCCGTAGAAAAGCAAGGGCTGGACTCTTTGCAAACCATCATTGACGGACTGTTTCAACAAGAACGCTTATTGGATGTGCTGAAAAATTTCATCTACTTTCCCGACGCAAGCCATCAAGAAATCAAAATTTGTTGCCGCTATCCACAGTATTATGCCGCCAATAAACTCTTTGCTCGTATTAAAGAAGCTCTTAAACCCACAGGCGATGGCAAGGGCGGCACGTATTTTGGCGCCACTGGTTGCGGTAAGAGCTTTACCATGCTCTTTTTAAGCCGCTTGCTCATGAAAAGCGTGGAGCTTGCCAGCCCCAGCATTGTGCTTATTACCGACAGAATAGACCTTGATGAGCAGCTCACCAAGGAATTTGTCAAAGCCAAAACCTATATTGGTGATGATTGCATTCAGGCGGTGGAAAGCCGTGACGATTTGGCAAAAAAATTACGTGGGCGCAATAGCGGCGGTGTATTTCTTACCACCATTCACAAATTTACCGAGGCGCTGGGGCTGCTCTCCGACCGCTGCAATATTGTGTGCATTGCCGATGAGGCTCACCGTAGCCAAGTAAACCTTGAGCAGAAAATCCGCGTGGATAGCCAAAAAGGAACCTTAAGCAAAACCTATGGCCTTGCCAAATATCTGCACGACTCCTTGCCCAATGCCACCTATGTGGGCTTTACAGGCACGCCCATTGACGCCACGCTGGCGGTATTTGGCGACCTTGTGGACAGCTACACCATGACAGAATCGGTCAATGATGGCATCACCGTGCGTATTGTCTATGAAGGGCGCGCGGCAAAGGTCTTTCTGGATACGGACAAAGCCAAGGAAATTGACGCCTATTACCAAGAATGCCTCGCCGCCGGTGCCAATGAATATCAGGTGGAAGAAAGCAAACGCGCTTCCGCCTCCATGCGGGCTATTTTTAGCGATCCTAAACGCATTGCCGCCATAGCAGAAGACTTTGTGGCGCATTACGAAACACGTGTGGCAGAAGGTTCCACCGTGCGTGGTAAAGCGCTCTTTGTGTGTTATGCTCGTGACATAGCCTATCTTTTTTATATGGAGCTAAAGCGTATACGCCCCCAATGGTTTGAGGTGCTGCCCCATGCAGAAGAGTTGGCAGAAGATGTGAACGTAAACGCCTTATGCCCTACGGATAAAGACGCCATCATTCCCTCAGAGCGTGTGCATATGGTTATGTCACGTAGCAAGGATGATGACGCAGATTTGTACGCCTTGCTGGGTACACGCGAGCACAAGAAAAGCTTAGATGAGCAATTTAAGAATGACTTTTCGAACTTCAAAATTGCCATTGTGGTGGATATGTGGCTCACAGGCTTTGACGTGCCAAGCCTTGATACCATTTATATTGATAAACCTTTGCAAAGGCATTCGCTTATTCAGACCATTTCACGCGTAAACCGCACCTATGAGGGCAAGTCCAAAGGGCTTGTGGTGGATTATATCGGCATCAAAAAGCAGATGAACCTTGCACTAGCGCAATATTCCAAGGGCGAAGGGGTGAATTTTGAAGATATTGATTTTTCCATCAAGGAAGTAAAAGACCATCTTGACCTCTTGGCTAAACTTTTTCATGGCTTTGATACGGCTCCGTATTTTAGCGGCACGCCGGAAAAGCAATTTGCCTGCTTAAACACGGCGGCAGAATATATCCTTGCCATCAAAGCGCGGGAAACGCAGTTTATGGGGCTGGCGAAACGCTTACGAGCTGCCTATGATGTGTGCTGTGCCGATGACAGGCTCAGCCATAAAGAGCGCGATTATGTGCATTTTTATATGGCAGTGCGCTCCATTGTGTTTAAGCTTACCAAGGGCGATGCCCCCGACACGGCGCAAATGAATAAGCGCGTACAAGAAATGATTGAAGAATCCCTGCGTGCGGAAGGCGTGGAATGCCTGTACAAAGTGGGTGACGAAAATGCAGAACACAATGCCGCTGTGGATATTTTTGATGATGACTACCTGGCGCGGCTTGATAAAATCAAATTGCCCAATACCAAGATTATGCTCTTGCAAAAGCTCTTGCAAAAGGCCATCAGTGAATTACAAAAAAAGAATAAATTACAAGCAACTATCTTCTCAGAAAAGCTGGCAAGCCTTGTGAGCAAGTACAATGAGCGCAAGGAAAACGATGTGCTCAAGGGCGAGGAATTTGAACCCTTTACAGATTATTTGCTAGATTTATGTATGCAAATCAAAGAAGAAATGGCTAAAGACGCCGATTTTGAAGGGCAAGCCTTCTATGACATCCTTGTGCATATGGCGAAGAAATATGATTTTGCCTATCCTGACGAGAAAATGCGTGAGCTTGCTGTAAAAATAAAAGCCATCGTAGAAGATAAATCCAAATATCCGGACTGGAGCCAAAGACTTGATATTAAAGCTGAACTCAAGGCAGATATCATCATCCTACTGGCTACCTACGGCTACCCGCCTGTGGCCCATGACGAAGTGTATATGGGCGTACTGGAGCAAGCGCAGAATTATAAGAAGCATTTGTAGCAGTGCGACTTGTGCGAAACTTATGCATTTTATTACGATGCTTAGTATTATGCCCATTGATATGCAAGGCTATCAGCCGTCCGCACAAACGCACAACACACACAATAGAAAATTACATACGAAAAATTGATAAAAATCTCAGCTCTCCTAAGAGCTAAGGATATAATATCTTACTAGGCTTGTGTTATTTGTGCGTTTGTGCGAGTAACTCAGAGCCTTGCGTGCAATCGCCAGAAACTTACTGTGCCCCACAGACCTCGCACAAAACACACAATCTCACCATGTCACTTAAATAATTTCATCTATATATCACCTACTTGAACAGATAAAATCTTTACCCAAAATAACTCAAATCCTCTTATCTGCCATGCGCGGGTAAGGGGATTTTTCATTTCAAGGAGGAAATATGTACGAATATCAATCACAGGACACAACTGCGCTGGCAAAGGCCTTGCTTGCGGTCCAAAAGCAGCTGCTACCAGCGCTAAAAGACGCAGCTAATCCTTTCACCAAGAGTAGCTACGCTACGCTCAACTCTGTCATGGGGGCTTGTCGTGAGGCTTTGCACGCCAATCACATTTGGATGACGCAGCTGCCCATGCCCACGCCGGCGCATATGGGGGATGGGCATATGGGACTTATGACGAAACTCACCCATACCACCTCAGGGCAATGGCAATCCTCACTCATGGTAGTGCCACTCCCTAAGAAAGATCCGCAAGGCATGGGCTCAGCCATGACCTACGCCCGGCGGTATGCTTTATGCGCCATGCTCGGCATCGTCACTGAAGATGATGATGGACAAAGTGCGACTTTGGGGGCAAAAACAGCGCCCCACAGGGCTTCACCCCCAAAACAGACCGAAAACACACCTCTTGCTAACGAAACACCTTATGACAACTTACAGCTCAAAAACAATCAAAATACACCCTCAAATCAAACCATACAACACCATGATTTCAGCCATCTGCCACGCATTGATGGTGTGGCCTATCAGCAGGTGACTGCCAGTGATGGGCGCCATTGCATTGTAGCCACTGGTAACACACAAGCTAAGAAAGAGCTGCTCAAAGGGGCAGGCTTTCAATGGAACCCGCAAAGGAAAATGTGGTGGCGTTATGCCGACGCTGCTTAATGAAACATTAAACAAAAAACTAAAGACCATCCTCTCGAAAATGGGGGATGGTCTTTCATTTCTATGGAGAAAAATAATGCACACGCAACTTTCAGAGAAAGCCCAAAACCTCTTGGCCTGTATTCAGTATGGCCTTGAACTTCACGACAAGCAAAGTACCGCCACCCACTTGGGCGACCGTTCACAGTACATCGGCCTATCAGACATAGGGCGAGCCCTGGAATGTCCCAGAGCAGCGTTATGCAATAAAGCATTTCCAAGACCACAAGCTGACTTACAAAAGCTACTCACCTTACAGCGTGGCCACTGGCTAGAACACGGCATAGGCCAAGCTATCAATGCCCAAGGCATACACGCTCTACCGCAATTGGAATTATCCTTCATCCACAACAACACGCCCATAAAAGCACATTTCGATTTTGTGCTTGCTTGGGAAAGCCCACGTCCAGCCATTCGCATTTTGGAGCTCAAAAGCACCAAGGTCATACCCGAAACCCTGTATACTTCCTATGAATTGCAGCTCTATGGACAAGCCTCATTATTGGCAGAAATGTGGGACAAACCTGCATTTAACCTGCGTAGTAGCGATGGCAAAATCTTACATGCAAATCACACCATGCCTGAAATATGCAGGTACCACCTCGGCATAAGCTTACCCAATAATGTGAATAAAGTGGATATAGAGGCTTGGGTACTCGCCATTTCCATGGACGATGCCAAGCCCTTTGGTCCCTATACTT
>CAYJLO010000098.1:0-9153 GCA_964370835.1 uncultured Desulfovibrionaceae bacterium | reverse complement strand
TGGCTTTGGCCCAACGTAAGGAAAGGTGTTGACCTTCGGTTTCCTTCATGGACTCAGTGAAATATAAAGCACGTTCTATATCAATGCGGGGCTTTTGGTTTTCAAAACGCTCGAGCATGGTGAAAACGCGCTTGTGGGTTTTGCGGTAGCGGTCTTCTTTACCTTCGATACGATCTTGCAAGCGTTGCTCTTGGGGAGAAACGCAATCACATGAATACTGACTCATGATTAAACTCCTTAAGGCTGTTTATTTTTTGGCGTTATACATATTCTTGACCAAATCGAAACCACATTGTATAATTATCATTTGTAGTTATTATTTTATCTACAATGTGCCTGACTTGGCGTCCACTTTGTTGCAAGACTAAGACTCAAAAAGTGACTTCTGTGCGAAGTATTTTCACGTCTTGTCATGTGAAAGCTTTTATGCATTCCTCGTGCCAAAATGTTCAAACTTAGTTTAATGTGTTCAAATGTAAGTGTATTTTTGTGGCATGGTCTTAGGGTGAATGTGCATTTATGCACTATGTTGCAAAAATGCATCTATTAAAAATATTTCTCACTAATCTATCATTTTGATGTTGCAAGTTTGCATCATCAGCTTGTGCGACCGTGTTTTTGTGTGTTGCAAATTTGCAACAGTATTAAAAAGGTTAATTTTTACGTCATGATGTTGTTATAAAAATCACAATAGCAGTTTGCTAGGTTTGTTTTTGAGAGAAAAAATAGCAGAAAATACGTATTTGTCATAAAAATCACAGACGATAAGCTTAATTTTTTAAGTAGCTTATGCAGTAATGAATAGAATATTTGAGAAAATTGTTGCAAAGTGTGCATAAAATTTGTTAGATGTAAATCCGTCTAGTTAGTGCTTTGCGGCCTCTAGTACGAGGCCCTTTTTGTTTAACTGTTTATATTTTTAGGAGATGTTAATGAAGGTTTCTTCCATTCTCAAAGTAGCCATCATGGCTAGCATGGTTTTTGGTATCAATGTTTCCAACGCCTTAGCTGAAAGACCCATGACTTTACGTCTTGGTCACCCCATGGCTCCAGGTAACAACGTTACCGTAGGTTACGAAAAATTTAAGGAAATCCTTGAAGAAAAGAGCGGCGGCAAAATTAAGCTTCGTATTTTCGGTAACTCCCAATTGGGTAACGACCGTGTAACCACCGAAGCTGCTCAAGCCGGTACTTTGGATATGACTTCCAGCTCTACTCCAAACATGGCTTCTTTCACCAAAGATTACATGGTATTTGACTTACCTTTCATTACCTCTCCTGCCAATCAAGAAAAATTATACAAAGCTTTAGATGATGGCGAACTTGGTCAGGCTCTTCGCGCTGTTGCCAACAAAATCGGTTTAGAAATCATTATGTTCTCTGAATTCGGTTATCGTAACTTCGTATCCACCGATAAGCCCATCAAGACTGTGGCTGACCTTGCTGGTTTAAAGATTCGTACCACTGACTCTCCAGTAGAAGTGGGTGTTGCTACTGCTCTTAAGATGAACCCAGCTCCCATCGCATGGGGTGAAGTTTACACCGCATTGCAACAAGGCACCGTAGATGCAGAAGGTAACACTTTCTCCCTCTTAAACGATGCTAAGCACACTGAAGTATTAAAGTACGCTATGGATTCTGGCCATAACTACTGCATGCACATCCTCATGATCAACAAAGAAAAGTGGGACAAAATGACCCCTGAGCAACAAAAGATCATGCGCGAATCTGCTAAAGAAGCCGAAGCATGGCAACGTGCTGAGTCCATTGTGCTTGAAAAGAAAGCATGGGACGCCTTCAAAGAGCGCGGCATCGAAATCACCATGTTGCCTGCTGAAGAGCATGCTAAGCTTCGTGAAATGACCAAGCCTGTATTTGATGAGTTTGCTAAGCAAATTGATCCTAAGCTTGTTCAGTTGATGATTGATTCTCAGAAGTAGTTTTTTTAGCCCCTACGGGTGACCGTGGGGGCTTTTTTTGTTTTTTTACTACCACCTAATTTAATTTAAAAAATATAGTGTTTAGGAGGATACATGAGCAATGTAGCTGATGTACAGTCCGCGCCGTCGCGCGGCATTTTATCTTGGCTTGATGATAATTTTGAAAAAATGTTCTTGGTAACGGGTTTGCTCTCCATTATCGCTTTTATTTCATTTCAAACTTTTTACCGTTATATTATGCCTCTTTTTTCTGATTCTGCCGGTGCTGCCGTGTGGACAGAAGAACTTTCCCGTTATATATTTATTTGGATATCCTATCTTGCTCTTCCTGTAGCTATTAAACACCGCTCCTCCATTCGCGTTGATATTATTCACGACAAATTGCCAGAGCGTTGGCTCAACGCCAGCTGGATTGTTATTGATTTGTGTTTCCTTGCTCTTACCGTAGTTATTATGGATACAGGTATGGCACAAATTGATCGTCTTATTAAATTCCCGCAATTTACCACGGCATTAAACATGCCCTTTATCTTGCCTTATTTAATTTTGCCCTTTGGTTTTGGTCTTATGACCTTACGTATTTTCCAAGTAATGTTTAAGCAAATTCGCCTTTGTGGCCTTAAGGACACCTTGTTTGCTTTTGCTTTTACCGCATTACTTGTATCCCCCATTATTACCGGTTTTGGCGGCGATTCTGCTTTCCCTTACTTCTATGTGGAATTCAGATATCTTGATCCCATTCCTGTTCTTTTTGGTTACTTTGTACTTTTCTGCATTTGCGGTGTGCCCATTGCCATTTCTTTAGGTTTGTCCACTCTTGCCACCATCTTGTGCGCAGAAACCTTACCCATTGAATATATGGCCCAAGTTGCCTTTACTTCCATTGATGCTTTCCCCATCATGGCTATTCCTTTCTTTATTGCAGCTGGTGTTTTCATGGGTGCAGGCGGTCTTTCTGAGCGCTTACTTTCCATGGCAGACGAAATGTTGGGTGGTTTGCATGGCGGCATGGCTCTTGCAACTGTTGCTACCTGTATGTTTTTCGGAGCAATTTCCGGTTCCGGTCCGGCTACGGTGGCCGCCATTGGCGCGCTCACCATCCCTGCCATGATTGAGCGCGGCTATGACAAATACTTTGCTTGTGCTTTAGTGGCAGCCTCCGGTGCTATCGGTGTTATGATTCCGCCTTCCAACCCCTTCGTTGTATACGGTGTATCTGCGCAAGTGTCGGTAGGTGATTTGTTTATCGGTGGTATTGTTCCAGGCGTACTTACCGGTTTGGTGCTTATGGGTTACGCATACTTTGTATCTCGTAAGAATAACTGGAAGGGCGAAGAGCGTCCTCGTACTGCAGGCACCATTGCTAAAGCTGTGTGGGATGCCAAGTGGGCACTCATGGTTCCTGTGATTGTACTTGGTGGTATTTATGGCGGTCTTATGACCCCCACCGAAGCTGCCGCTGTGGCTGCTTTGTACGGTTTGTTGGTGGGGATGTGTGTTTATAAAGAGATTAACTTTAAGAAGCTTTTGGAATGCTGCGTAGACGCATGTTCCACCTCTTCGGTAATTATTGTACTTATGGCCATGGCTACCTTATTTGGTAACATCATGACCATTGAAGATGTGCCTGGCACCATTGCTCGTACCATCTTATCCATTACCGAAAACAAGTTCCTTATTCTCTTATTGATCAACATCTTGCTCATCATTGTGGGTACCTTTATGGAAGCCTTGGCTGCCATCGTAATTTTAACACCTATTTTATTACCTGTGGTGGTTGGTGTTGGCGTAGATCCGCTACACTTTGGTATCGTTATGGTAGTAAACTTGGCCATTGGTTTTGTAACCCCACCCGTGGGCGTAAACCTTTTCGTGGCTTCTGGTGTTGGTGGCGCAAAGCTTGCTCAAATTTCCAGCAAAGCATTACCCATGATTGGGCTTATGCTCATAGTATTACTGCTTGTAACCTACGTACCGGAAGTATCTCTCTTCCTCGTGGGCAAATAAGATAACTTTAAACAACCAGAAAGAAGGTTTAGCATGAGAATCATTGACTTTCGCTTCCGTCCTCATACGCCGGAAATCATCAATGGTATTAAGAACAGCGCCATGTTCAAAGCTGCTTGTGAAGTAATTGGCTTTGACAAGCGTGTTCCTCAATCCTTGCCAGAAGTGGTGGAAGGTGTAAAACGTCGCGGCGTAGAGCTGTGCGTAATGACCGGCCGTGATTGCGAAATGACGTACAATACCCCCACAAATAACGAAAGCATTTTGGAATTTGTGCGCGCGTATCCTGACCTTTTCATCGGCTTTTGGGGCATCGACCCACACAAAGGCATGAAGAGCGTTTATGAAATCACTCGCGCTGTGGAAGAGCTTGGCATGAAAGGTATCGCTACCGACCCATACCTCGCACACATTCCACCCAACGATGCACGTTACTATCCCTTGTACACCAAGTGCTGCGAATTGGACATTCCTGTGTTCATCACCACAGCACCTCCACCACAAGTGCCCCGCGCTGTGGTAGACTACATTGACCCACGTCAAGTGGACATCGTAGCACGTGACTTCCCTGAGCTTACCATCATCATGAGCCATGGCGGTTACCCCTTTGTTAACGAAGCTGTGTTCACATGCATGCGTAACGCCAATGTGTACATGGACCTTTCTGAGTATGAATTGGCTCCCATGGCTGATGTATACGTACAAGGTCTTAACACCTTCATCGGTGACAAAGTGGTATTTGCTTCTGCTCACCCCTTTGTTGAGCAACAAGAAGCCATCGACATCTACAATAAGATGGACTTGAAAGACGACGTACGTAAAAAAGTTATGTACGAAACCGCTGCCAAGATCTTAAAGCTCGACGGCGCTGGTAAGTCTAAGCCTGCTATGGCACCGCAAAGAAACATCCCCATGGGTGCAGCTTTGCCCTTTATGCCCTTCATTCCTTCTGCACGCTAAGTGTTAAGGTACGAGAAATAAAGCATGAATAAAGAAACATTAGTCCAAGCTGTGCTGAACGGCGGGATTGTTGGCGAAGGCGGGGCTGGATTCCCCGCCCACGTCAAATACAATGCCGATGCCGATACAGTCATAGCCAATGGTTGTGAGTGCGAGCCGCTCTTGCACAGCGACCACCATGTGATGGCACACCATACCGATGCTATGCTTCGTGGTTTGCGCGCCCTTGGTGATGCTGTGGGTGCAAAACGCACTGTACTTGGCATTAAAAGAAAGCATACGGATATCATTCCCATGCTTCAAGACGCTGCCAAGGCATATAATATTGAAGTGTTCTTGCTGGACGATTTTTATCCTGCCGGCGACGAACAAATCCTTGTACGCGAAGTAACAGGTCGCTCCGTGCCCCCGCTTGGTATTCCCTTGCATGTGGGTGTGGTGGTTGCCAACGTGGCCACTCTTATGCACGTGGCTGACGCGCTTCAAGGCAAACCCATTATGAATAAAACCATTACCGTAACCGGTGAAGTGCGTAATCCTTCTGTGCTTAACGCTCCCATCGGTACCTCCATGATCAGTCTTTTAGACGCATGCGGCGGCGCGCTTCCAGCTCGTCCTGTATTCGTTTTGGGCGGACCCATGATGGGTAGAGTAGTGGTTGGCATGGACGCACTTGCTAAAGAAGTGGTCACCAAGACCAGCGGCGGTCTCATTGTGGTTCCCGAAGGGCATCACTTACACCGCAATGCTACCCTTGACCCTGCCTTTATGCGTCGCCGTGCAGCATCTGCCTGTATTCAATGTCGTATGTGTTCTGATATGTGCCCACGTAATCTTATTGGGCATCCTTTCGAAACACATAAGGTAATGCAAGCTTACGCCACCAATATGGAACTTTCCAGCGCTCAAGCAGCTCAAGCCATGATTTGCTGTGAATGCGGGGCATGCGAACAATTTGCTTGTCCCATGGGAATGAGTCCTCGTCGTATTAACCAAGTGGTAAAAGCAGGCATGCGTGCTGCTAAGATTAACTACGAAGGCACTAGAGAAATACGCGAATCCGCCACTGCCATGCGCGAATATCGCAAAATTCCTTCCAAGCGCCTTGCAGCTCGTATTGGCATTTTGCCCTACCTTTACTTGCAAACGCCATTTATTGGCGAAGTAAAGCCCAAAGAAGTGCGTATTCCTTTGCATCAGCATATTGGCGCGCCTTCTGTGGCTTGTGTGCAAGTGGGTGCTAAGGTTACTGCTGGTGACCTTATTGGCAATATACCAGATAAGGCCCTTGGGGCTAAGATACATGCAAGCGTAAGTGGCACTGTTGTTGCAGTTGACACTCACGTGACCATTGCTGCGGAGTAAATATGATAGACTTATTACAAGGTGGTGCCGTGGGCATGTTGGAATTTACAAGCATTGCTGCCGGCATGGAATCGGCAGACATCATGGTGAAAACCGCTGATGTTTCCCCCATATTCTTTAAGACCGTATGCCCTGGTAAATTCATTGCCGCCGTTTCGGGTAATGTGGCCGCTGTGGAAGCTGCCATTGCCGCCGGACGCGAAGTGGCTCCTGAAACTGTGGCCGATGGTTTTGTTATCCCCAACATTCACGGCGATGTGGTTTCTGCCATGGGTGGATGTGTGCAATTGGCAGAACGTGCTGCCCTTGGCATAGTGGAAACTTTTTCTGTGGCCGCTTCTGTGAAGGCTGCCGACGCTGCTGCCAAAGCTTCTAACGTACAGATTTTAGATGTACGCACAGCTTTGGGCCTTGGCGGTAAAGCTTTTGTACTTATAGGTGGCGATGTGGCAGCAGTTCAATCTGCTGTTGATGCTGGCGCCTATAGTGCCGGTCAAGAAGGCTTGCTTGTGCGCACTACGGTTATCCCGCGCCCCAGCGATGCTTTCTTTGAGCAGATTATTTAATCCTGTTGAAGGAGATCAATCATGAGTAATGAAGCACAAGGATACGTGGAAGTAAACAGCTATGTGGCGGCTATTGAAGTAGCTGACGCCATGGCTAAGGGTGCTGACGTAGTTATCAAACGTGTGCATAAAGTAGACGGCCCCATTGTGACCGTTATTTGCGAAGGCGACGTGGCCGCTTGTAAAGCAGCCGTAGATGTGGCGTGCTCCATAGCACAAGCTAAGGGCACCTTGCGTGCTAGCAGCGTTATTGCTCGTCCTGAAAATGGCAATCGTTTATACGAATGCCTTGATGGCATCAATGCGAAAAAGGCTGCTAAAAAAGCTGCTAAGGCTGCTGCCCGTGCTGCACGTATGGGTAAAGCTCCTGCTAAAGCTGCCCCTGCCGCCGCAAAAAAATAACCCTTTGTAAAGTATCAGAGCGAGCATAATGAGAGAACTTATTACAGCACAAAACATTGCTGACGCTAGAAGGGCAGGACAACAAAGTATTGTTGTTGCGCCCAACGCTTTGATTACGCCACAGGCTAAGGATGATGCTAAACTGTATGGCATTGCCATCATGTTTAGAGATGAGGCTCCCGTTGCACCCATGGCTCCTGTTGCACAGGCTGCTACACCTAGCTTTGGTCAGGCCGTACATCAGTACGCCCCTGCACCAAGTTATGTTCAGCCTTCTTATGCACAGCCTGCCCATGTACAACCTGTCAATGCTCAACCAGCATATGCACAGCAAAGGTATGCACAGCCAAGCTATGTACAACCTTTGTATGCGCAAGGCTATAGACCATTGTACGCACCGGAACCTTTATCCCAACCTTTGCAGCAAAATAGGACATTAATGAACAATAATAATCCTCATAATGGTGTAGCACCCGCATGGGCAGCACCTGTGATACAATTTGGCAACAATGCACAAGGCTTTGCCCAGCCGCAAGCTGCTCCAGCTGCTCCCAATGCCGCTGAAATAGCTGCGCAAGTGGCAGCCCATTTGCAACAGCTCATGGGTAACAACGCCGCATTGCAAAGCACTGTAGCACAAGTGGTTTCCGAAGTGATGGGAGGCCAACCTACTGCTGCTGCTCAAGCTCCCGTTGCTGGCGCTTGTGGCTGCGCTCAAGGTTCTGGCTCCATTGCCGGTGTTGATGTTATTCCCTTTTCCACCGCATGCCCTTCAGGCTCGGTGCAAGGCGAAGTAAATATTGAAGAAGCGCTTTTGCCCGGTGGCGATGGTCCCGGTGTAACTCGTTTTTCTTGGGCTAATACCGCACTTGAATGGACTTTTGCCCATGATGAAGTGTTGGTAGTAACCAAGGGCACAGTGCTCATTTCCCAAGGCGGCGCCAACGTAAGCGTATGTGCCGGCGGTGCAGTGCGTCTGCGCAAGGGAACAAGCGTGACTCTAACAGCTCAAGGCGAAGCTTGCTGCTTGTCCAGCTCTTGGCCAGCTTAAGCGTTTTTCAGGAGAAAACCATGAACTTCATTACAGAAGAAGATATAAGAGCACGTAATGTGAATGCTGGTGGCATTCTCGTATTGGCCAAGGGCGAAAGATTGACCCCTTCTGCCAACGAGTACGCTCAGCAAAATCGCATTCAAGTGCAAGAACAAGGTGTAGCTCCTGCTGCCGCTTCTTGCGGTTGCGAAGCTCCCACCGTGAGCAAGCCAGCTTGCACAGCAGCTCCTGCTGCTCCTCAAGCTCAAGCTTGCACCCCAGCTTCTGACGCTTCTTGTCATGAGCTCACCTTCTTAGAGCAAGGTGTGCAAGTGCCCAAGAATCATCCTGCTGTTATCATGCGCGGTAAGCTTGATACTTTGATTTCTCAAATTGTTTTGGTGCAAACCCAATTTGACCCCAAAGATCGCAGACCTGCTTTCTTAAAGCAATGCCTTGATGACTTACACACATGGGTAATGCTTACCCTTCGCGGCGAAATGACCGGCGAAACCGTAAGCCCTGCCGGCATGGGTGGCATGGATGTGCAAACCTTACACGTGGTATCACGTGAACCTAAAAAATATTTAGGCATAGATCATATGGCAGCCCATGGTTCCATGGGTGGCAATGTGGGTCTTTTGAACTGGCTTCGCGCATCCGTGCGTGAAGTGGAAGTGGTGGCCGTATCTTGCAGCACCAATGCTGACGTACTTGCCTCCTTAAACCGCTTAAGCTCTGCCATTTATGTGCTTATGCTTTTGACATTTGCTGCAGAGCAAGGTATCGACCTTGCTAAAGTAGGGAAGGCATAATGCAAAGCGAACAAGGTAACGTTAAGGGTAAACCCTTTTCTCTTTTGGGACGTTGCATTGAACTT
>CAYJLO010000097.1:0-9176 GCA_964370835.1 uncultured Desulfovibrionaceae bacterium | reverse complement strand
TTCTTTTCGATGGTACTGGATGCGGTACCACCGATGTGGAAGGTACGCATGGTAAGCTGTGTTCCTGGCTCACCGATGGACTGAGCAGCGATGATACCCACGGTTTCACCGATGTTTACCACATGTCCGCGAGCAAGGTCACGACCATAGCACAGCGAGCAAATGCCGCGATCGGCTTGGCAAGTGAGGGCAGAGCGTACCATGACGGAGTTGATGCCTTTGTCTTGGAGTAATTGACAAGCGGCTTCGTCCAGCAAGGTGTTTTCTGGTAAGAGAATTTTGCTGGTATCGTCTGGATCTTCCACAGGGTAAAGAAGTACACGACCAAGTACACGCTCAGAAAGAGGTGTTTTAACTTCGCCGCCTTCCTTAATGGCAGTACGTTCGATGCCGTCCACAGTGCCGCAATCGCGTTCTGCAACGATAACATCTTGTACCACGTCCACAAGACGACGGGTAAGGTAACCGGAGTTTGCAGTTTTTAACGCCGTATCCGCAAGACCTTTACGAGCACCGTGGGTGGAGTTAAAGTATTGCAAAACGGTGAGGCCTTCACGGAAGCTAGAAGTAATAGGTGTTTCGATGATTTCACCAGAAGGCTTAGCCATCAAACCACGCATACCAGCCAGCTGACGCATTTGGTCTTGGTTACCACGAGCACCGGAGTTAGACATCATAAAGATGGGGTTAAAGCTCTGGTTCTCTTCGGTTTTACCTGTTTTTGGATCCACCATGACGTCAAAGGAGATTTCCTTGATCATTTCTTGGGCAATATCTTGTGTGGCTTTGGTCCACACGTCTACCACCTTGTTGTACTTTTCAGTACGGGTAATGATACCGTCACGGTATTGGGATTCAATGCCGTCCACTTCGTTTTGAGAATCTTCAAGGATTTTGGCCTTAGTGGTGGGGATGGTTAAGTCCTTCACGCCAATGGTGATACCGGCGCGTGTGGCGTATTCATATCCCATGTCTTTGAGCTTATCGCAAAGAATAACAGTGGCTTTGATGCCAGCGTCGCGGTAGGCAGAGCCCACAAGGCGACCGATATTCTTCTTGGTGAGCACGCAGTTCACAAGGTCAAAGGGTAAAGCTTCGGGTAAGATTTCGCGAACCAAGATACGGCCTGGGGTGGTGTTTACCACGGTGCCGTCATCCATACGCACTTTAATGCGAGCATGAATGGCCACTTGGTCAGCATCAAAAGCAGCAATAACTTCCCAAGGTGCGCAGAAGGTCATGCCTTCGCCCTTTTCAAAGGAGCGTTCTACGGTCATGTAGTACAGACCTAAAACGATATCCTGAGAAGGCACAATAACGGGGGTACCGTTGGCAGGGGAAAGAATGTTGTTGGTACTCATCATGAGTACGCGGCATTCAATTTGCGCTTCGATGGAAAGCGGAATGTGTACGGCCATTTGGTCACCGTCAAAGTCGGCGTTGTAGGCAGAACACACCAGCGGGTGCAAGCGAATGGCCTTACCTTCCACAAGGATGGGCTCAAATGCTTGGATACCAAGTCTGTGCAAGGTAGGTGCGCGGTTCAAGAGAATGGGGTATTCGCGTACCACTTCGGACAGGATATCCCATACCACGAGGTCTTCGCGTTCCACCATTTTCTTGGCACTCTTGATGGTGGAAGCATAACCTTTCTTCTCAAGTTCAGAGTAGATGAAAGGCTTAAACAGCTCCAGCGCCATCTTTTTGGGCAGACCGCATTGGTGTAATTTAAGGTAAGGACCAACCACGATAACGGAACGACCGGAGTAGTCAACGCGCTTACCGAGAAGGTTTTGACGGAAACGACCTTGCTTACCCTTAATCATATCGGAAAGGGATTTCAAAGCACGACCGTTGGTGCCGGCAATGGCGCGACCGCGACGACCGTTGTCGAAGAGGGCGTCCACAGCTTCTTGCAGCATACGCTTTTCGTTGCGGATGATGATTTCAGGGGCACCAAGCTCCAAGAGGCGTTTCAAGCGGTTGTTACGGTTGATAACGCGACGATAGAGATCGTTGAGGTCAGAGGTGGCAAAGCGGCCGCCATCAAGAGGAACCAAGGGGCGTAATTCGGGTGGAATAACAGGAATAACTTCCATGACCATCCACTCGGGCTTGTTGTTGGACTCAAGGAAAGCTTCCACGATTTTAAGGCGTTTGGTAAGCTTTTTCTTCTTGGTTTGGCTCTTGGTGCTTTGGGACTCTTCGCGAAGCTCAGCACGTAAGACGGGCAGATCCAATTCTTCCAATAAGGAACGAATGGCTTCTGCGCCCATGCCCACTGTGAACACATCTTCACTGCCGTAGTGGTCAATGACTTGGATGTATTGATCTTCAGAAATAACCTGCATTTTTTGCAAGGTGGTGGAACCTGGATCAAGTACAATGTAGGAGTCAAAGTAAAGAACTTTTTCCAAATCGGCCATGGTCATGTCGAGCAAGGTACCGATTTTGGAAGGCAAGGTTTTTAGGAACCAAATATGGGCCACGGGAGCGGCCAATTCGATATGCCCCATACGTTCACGACGTACTTTGGAGGCAATAACTTCAACGCCACACTTTTCGCAAACAATACCGCGGTGTTTCATGCGTTTGTACTTACCGCAGTTACACTCATAGTCCTTTACTGGTCCAAATATTTTGGCACAGAAAAGACCATCGCGCTCAGGCTTAAAGGTGCGGTAGTTAATGGTTTCTGGTTTTTTTACTTCACCAGAAGACCATATGCGCACGCTTTCAGGAGAGGCAATGGATATTTGAATTGCTTTCAAATTGCGGATGTTGGACACATTGGCGGAAGAACCGCGCAAGGTAAAAAGGTCATCCAGACTCATGGTATACCCTTCTTCTTCTCAAATATGGGGCGCATATTTGAGTAAAAATTCTTATGGGAGGCAGGGGAAAATCCCCTGCCCACAATCTATATTTATGGCGCTGTACGCCGCTTTACACTGACTTAGATTTCAGTTTCAGGCATGGTGCCGCGCTTGTTGATGGCGCGCTTTTTGCCTTCTTCTTGGTCAAGAGTTACGTCAAGGCCAAGGGACATGAGTTCTTTTACAAGTACGTTAAAGGACTCTGGCAAGCCTGCTTCTAAGAAGTTGTCACCCTTTACAATCTTTTCGTACATCTTCACACGGCCAGCCACGTCATCGGACTTAACGGTGAGGAATTCTTGTAAGAGGTAGGCGGCGCCATATGCTTCCAGCGCCCAAACTTCCATTTCCCCAAGACGCTGACCACCGAATTGGGCCTTACCGCCGAGAGGCTGTTGCGTTACCAAGGAGTAAGGTCCTGTGGAACGGGCGTGGATCTTTTCGTCAACCAAGTGGTGCAACTTCAAGATATACATAACGCCTGTGGTAACACGGTTCTTAAAGGCATCGCCGGTGCGACCGTCAAAGAGTCTGGTCTTACCATCTTCATCCACGCCTGCGCGAACAAGCCACTTCCAAATTTCTTCTTCTGCAGCACCGTCAAAGACAGGGGTTTTGGTGATGATACCGTGCTTAAGCTTTTTCACAGAAGTGAGGAATTCATCATCATCCATGCTATCCACGAGGCTATTCACATCGTTGCACTTGAAGATGTCTTTCACTTCGTCACGAAGGGCTTGGGTAGCAGCGCCACCTTCCAGCATTTCGTTCACTTGACGGCCTAGTTCTTTAGCGGCCCAACCAAGGTGAGTTTCCATGATCTGACCGATGTTCATACGTGAAGGCACACCGAGGGGGTTGAGCACGATGTCCACGGGGCGGCCGTCGGCGAAGAAAGGCATATCTTCTTCTGGCAAAATACAAGAGACAACACCCTTGTTACCGTGGCGTCCGGCCATTTTGTCACCTACGGACAGCTTTCTCTTCACCGCAATGTAAACTTTTACGGTTTTGATAACACCTGGAGCTAAATCATCGCCTTCGATAACTTTCTCGCGCTTGGCATCATAGATATGCTTTAAGTACTCAATGCGAGCTTCGTACACATCTATGGCATCGTTCACCATTTCGTTCACTTCCTTGCTCTTAAAGAGACCGGAAAGACGCTTCACTGGGAGCTCTTCGTACACTTCTTCGGTAAGCACAGCGCCGGCTTCTAAAAGCACTTCGCCTTTTTTCTTACCAGGTACAGAGACAGCCACTTGCTTACCCACCAAAGTTTCAAACAAGTTGGCTTTGGTTTTTTCGGTAAGGGCACGTACGTGATCCATTTCTTTTTGATCAAGCACAGCGGTGTCATGGGCTTCGATGGCTAAAGTACGATCGTCCTTATCACCGGAGCGACGGTTAAACATCTTCACATCAATGATGGTGCCTTCGATGCCCGGAGGTACCTTGAGGGAAGTGTTTTTCACATCGCGAGCTTTTTCACCGAAGATGGCGCGTAAGAGCTTTTCTTCGGGGGTAAGCTGAGTTTCGCCCTTGGGAGTAATTTTACCCACAAGAATATCGTCGGGCTTCACTGCGGCGCCGATGCGGATGATACCGCTATCGTCGAGGTTACGCAGCATATCTTCGCCCACGTTGGGAATGTCGCGAGTGATTTCTTCGGGTCCGAGCTTGGTGTCACGGGCCACAGCTTCGAATTCTTCAATGTGCACAGAGGTGAACACATCTTCTTTTACCATGCGCTCAGAAATGAGGATGGAGTCTTCGTAGTTGTATCCGCACCAAGGCATAAAGGCCACCACAAGGTTTTTACCAAGGGCCAGTTCACCGTCAGAAATACCAGTACCGTCTGCTAAGATGGTGCCTTTTTTGAATACTTGACCAGGGTAGCAGCTGGGCTTTTGACCAAAACAGGAGTTTTGGTTGGACTTATGATACTTTAATAAGTCATAAGCGCGCACACCGCCGCCTTCTGGGTAAACGTCACCTTCATAAGCCACGATGATGCGGTCGGCGTCGGAGTATTTCACTACACCATCAGCTTCGGCCACAATACAAGCACCGGAGTCGCGGGCCACATCAATTTCCATGCCTGTACCAACTAAGGGCTTTTCAGAGCGCAATAAGGGCACGGCTTGGCGTTGCATGTTGGAGCCCATGAGCGCGCGGTTAGCATCGTCATGCTCAAGGAAAGGAATAAGCGCAGCGGAGATGGACACCATTTGACCTGGCGAAATATCCATGAGGGTCACTTCTGCCACGGGGCGCATTTCCACGTCACCATGTACACGTACGGTCACTTGCTCATCAAGGAATTTACCTTCTGCGTCCACACGGGCGTTGGCCTGTGCAACCACATGATTACCTTCACGAGAAGCATCAATGTGTACGATTTCTTCGGTCATTTTACCTTCGCGTACCACGCGATACGGTGTTTCAATGAAACCAAAATCGTTCACCTTGGCGTAGGTGGTCAAAGAAACGATAAGACCAATGTTTGGACCTTCAGGTGTTTCAATGGGGCAGATACGACCGTAGTGAGAGGTGTGTACGTCGCGTACTTCAAAGCCTGCGCGTTCACGAGTAAGACCGCCAGGTCCCAATGCAGAAAGACGACGCTTGTGCGTTACTTCTGACAAGGAGTTGGTTTGGTCCATGAACTGGGAAAGCTGTGAGGTACCAAAGAATTCTTTGAGCACAGCGGCCACGGGCTTGGGATTGATGAGGTCATGCGGCATAAGTGTTGCCACTTCTTGCAAGCTCATGCGTTCCTTGATGGCGCGCTCCATGCGTACAAGACCAATGCGGTATTGGTTTTCCACAAGTTCACCCACAAGGCGCACACGACGGTTACCAAGGTGGTCAATGTCGTCGGCGGGGCCGTGGCTGTCTTTGAGGCTCACAAGCACCTTGATGGCAGTTAAGATGTCTTCATCGGTGAGGGTGCGAACATCTTCATTGGCTTCAAGGCTAAGGCGTTGGTTAAGCTTGTAACGACCCACAGGAGAAAGGTCGTAATAATCGCCGCTACGGAAAATATTATCAAAGAAAGAAGCGGCAATTTCTGGTGTCGGAGGCGAAGAAGGACGCAAGCGACGATAGATTTCTTCCTGTGCTTTTTCCATATCTGGAATACGGTCCATGACCAAGGTGTCACGGATGGAAGAAGAAGCGTCGGAGCCCTTGGTGTGCAACACGGGAATGCGTGTGATGCCAGCATCGCGTAAGCGATCCATGACGCCGCCGGTGATTTCTTCGGCAGCTTCTGCAAGCACTTCGCCTGTTTCAGCGCTGACCATATCTTCAGCAAGAAAGAGACCTTCAAGGGTAGAGGGAGCCACTTCGATGGTTTCCACGCCTGCTTCGCAAAGTTGGCGCCAAGCACGCTTGGTGATGGGCTTACCTTCTTTGGCCACAACGGTGCCATCGGGCAGAGCAATGTCAGCAAAGGCATTGTCTTTGCGGAAAAGATGCTTTTCCACTTCCCAGAATAATTTGCCGTTGCCTTCCATGCGATACATTTCTTTGGAATAGAAATATTCTAAGATTTGCGCGTTGTTCATGCCCATGGCTTTGAACAAGATGGTGGCAGGCATTTTACGACGACGGTCAATGCGAACATATAAAATGTCTTTATGATCGAAGTCAAAATCAAGCCAAGAGCCACGCATGGGGATAACACGGCAGGAGTAGAGCACTTTACGGCTGGTATGTGTTTTACCGCCGTCGTGTTCAAATATAATACCGGGCGAGCGTTGCAATTGGTTAACAATAACGCGCTCAGTACCATTTATAATAAAGGTACCCTTTTCTGTCATTAGGGGTAAGGTGCCAAAATAAATATCTTGTTCCTTAATATCCCTAATGGTGCGGTTGCCGGAATCTTCATCCACGTCATACACCACAAGACGCATCTTAATGCGAATAGGTGCTTCGTATGTCAAGCCTTTGGAAATACATTCGGCTTGGTCATACTTGGGGTCTTGAATAGTGTAGTCTACAAAGTCAAGACTTGCCGTACGGTTGAAATCCTCAATGGGAAATACTGTACGGAAAACACCTTCTAAGCCTTCGTCAAGGCTGCGTGTTACGGCACCTTCTTGAAGGAATTTACGATATGAATCTATTTGTAGATTCAGCAAGTGTGGTATGGGAAGCGTGACTTTGATCTTGCCAAACTGTTTGGTGATCTGACCCATCGGGTACCTCAAATATCTAACGTTTTTTCCGCTGCGCAGCGGGTGATATGGAGATTGCCAACAAGGACAATAACAATACTATAACGCCATAAGGCGACAAAAAAGCAACCCCTTTTCTTTTGAAAAATGGCTGTTTATTTTGTCGCTACAAAGTTTTTATCTATATAAATAGTGGTTTGCGTTACTTACCAGAAAGCACCATCCTTTGTGTGCAATGCGTTGAGAAGAGCAATATAGTGAAAAAAAGGGACCTTGGCAAGCATTTTTTTGTAATTTCTTAGTGTAGCCCATGCTAAAAAAATTTTCAAGTGTGCATGAGGAGGTTTCTATGGTGCGCATTATATATGCCGGTGTGGACAGGTTTTACGGTAAGCAAATTCCCCATTCACGGCAGTACTCGGCTTTATCATAGGGGAGTTCTGTTTTTGTGCCATGCATGGCATCATATTGCTCAATTATGGAAAAAAAATGAATATACATAAAAGTTTCAAGTTTTTTTGCCTTATATAAATACATTAAAATTCGATAGCTTTCTTCGTATTTTTTGCATCTGAAAAAAAATATGGCCCTATAAAAGTGTTCTTCCAGGCTCGTTACCGTACAGTCTTTTGTGTAGTATGACTCTGGAATGGTGACGTCTTGTGCGCTGAGCTCTCGTGGTTTTGTGAGTACAGTTTGAAAACGAGACAGTTCACCTGTAAAATTATTTGTCTTTTCAAGAAGTTCTTGTAAAAATGTCAAATCCACTGTGAATATGTCAGCGTTTTCTGAAGTGCTGGAAGTGAGAATCTTCCTATCTATATTAAGTATAAAATAGTTATCAGATTTAAAATTTGCTATAATGTCATAGATTTTATTATGTATGCGCGGAATGATAATAAATCGCGTTTTTGAGTTCTTTGTTAGCAGAAGCGAGTGCTGAGCAGAGCCTGAAATCATCATGCACACTTGTGCCGAGGTCATAATCTCAAGCTGCTCGGAAGGCTTTAGATGTTCAGGAAAAACAATTTCCCAACCACGCTTTTGCAACACTTTTTCAAGTTCTTTTTCATTGGTGCAGTTATTATAACGTGAGCGTGAAAAGTAAACATATTTTCCTTTGCAGATGGTTCCTTCATGGTATCCTAAAAAGTCTATATGTTCAGGATGTGCATATCCTGAAATCCCTAATCCAGGCTCTGGAAAGTGTACTTTGCTAAACAACGTGGGCTCTGTGATTATGATGTGCTCATTGGTTATGCCTAGCTTATGGAAAACCTCTTCGTGTCTTCTTTTATAGAAGAAAGAAGGATCACCATTATCCACTTCAGGCGCAACCCACGCAATGGGAAGTTTCTTATGCTGTGTGTACCATAACCTTTGCAAAGTTTCCAAAAGGAAATGCCCCCATTGCCCCCAATATCCCAAGAATTCACCGCCAAAAATAACCTCCTCTTCAATGACATGTTCTGCTTTAATATAAGGAAGCTGTGCGTTAATTCTTCCGAATCCAGGTAGGCCGTGCACATGCGCTAGGGCCTTACCTTGGCAAAAGGCACCACAGGCAAAAAGAGTTGTGGGGGGATTTCCAGTGATTCCCACAGATATTTGAGGAAGTATGGTGACACTGTCAAAAACACTGCAACGTAAAGGCGAATTGCTTTTGTTAAGATGGTTTGTATTGCCAGTGCTCAATGTGCCTCCCATGCGCCATTTTGAATAATGGAGAGTTTTTGTCTTTGATTATGAAATGCTAGCAAACAAGAAATGGCTTGAAAAGTGAAAATTTAAATAAGCTTTCATGACTGCATGTAGGATGTTTTTTTTACCGTCACCAAAAAAAAGGGAGGGCTTTTGGCCCTCCACTTTAGTATTCTTTGTTTTGCAAAGAAATTTATTTAACTTCAACAACAGCACCGGCTTCGGTAAGTTGCTTTTTGGCTTCTTCAGCTTCGTCCTTGGACACAGCTTCTTTGATGGCGCAAGGAGTGCCGTCAACTTTGTCCTTAGCTTCTTTGAGGCCAAGGGAAGTAAGAGCGCGAACAACTTTGATAACGCCAATCTTGTTAGCGCCAGCTTCTTTAAGAATTACGTCGAATTCGGTCTTTTCTTC
>CAYJLO010000096.1:0-9713 GCA_964370835.1 uncultured Desulfovibrionaceae bacterium | reverse complement strand
TCCTGCTCGCAGGTCTCGCTATGATATACTTCTCCTTCGTGATTTGAGAAGATGGTGGGGTTGCTCTGCTTCGACAGAACAGGCTTAAGAAATGAATTGGTAAAGGCTGTACTCCCGCTTGCAAGCAAGACTCAAACTGAATTCAGCTCCCCCCATGGGTCTTTAAATTATTACATTGTAGGATACCTTTAAACAGTTACAAAAGGCATCATAACTTCAAAAGATATCGATCTGAATAAATCCAGTTAATCGAAGTGAATACTTAGAGGAGAGCAAGAAAATTAGAGTATTACAAAATAACTTATTGTTATAGTTGCCCCATTTTGATATATTAGTTGCATGGATTTATGTATCAATTTTGAAAATTGCTTCGGCATTAATAAACTAATGCATTCTTTCTCTTTTGCTGATCCCGTAATTCTCATATACGCTCCAAATGGAATGATGAAAAGCTCCTTCACTAAAGTTTTTGAATGTGTCGCAAACAATGATAAAAATGATTTACCTAGAGATAGAGTATATCCCAATAAACACTCAGTTTACGAAATCAATTATGACGGAGTAGCAATCGACCCAGAAACAATATTTATAGCAAATGGTGAAACTGAAAGAAATACTGATAAAGCAATTTCTACATTTTTAGCAAGTAAGGAATTAAAAGATGAATATGATTCTATCCATAGAGCGCTTCTAACAGCAAAGACAGACTTTATACGGAAGCTTAAAGATATATCTCAAAGTACAGATTGTGAGAAGGAATTTATCAGCACGTTTAGAAGCGATGCAAAGGATAATTTCTATGATGCGCTAGCACATTCACAGGTACACACAGGAGAATTTCCCTTATACACATTTAAATACAACATTGTGTTTGATACAGATGGAAAAGTAAAAAACTTCTTAGAAAAGCATAAATCTTTGATTAAAGATTATTTCAATAATTATAATACCTTGCTAAATCAATCTGAGTTTTTCAATCAGGACGGAAAAGGCGCGTCATTCGGCACATATCAAGCGGCGCAGTTAAGTGCGTCAATTGCAGATGGTGCGTTTTTCGGAGCCAAACACAAAATCGTCTTAAAATCGACAGATGAGATTACTACACCTGGGCAGTTGCAAGAAGTCATCGAATCAGAAATTGCCTCTATTCTACAGGACAGTTCACTCAAGAAAAATTTTGATAAAATTGATAAAGCGTTAAGTAGGAATGCAGACCTGAGATTATTTAAAGAGCTTATTCAAACGGATAATTCCTTGATTGCTGAGTTGTTTGATTTTGATGAATTTAAGAAAAATGTTTGGCTTGGATACCTCAATCAGCTTAAAGAAGATGTAAAAGAGGTTTTGGCAGCATACAAAAAACAGATTCAAAGATTAAGTGAAATTATCGCCAAAGCTAGTGAAGAAAGTTCAGAGTGGGTAAAAGTTGTTGCATTATTTAATTTGCGATTTCACGTTCCATTTACAGTAAAAATTACTAATAAGGAGGATGTAATTCTAAAGGAAACTACACCAAACTTTGAATTCGAATTTAAAGATCCCTCAACAAAAAACTCAAGTAAACAGCAAAAAGGAGCATTGATGAATATACTCAGCAATGGCGAGAGACGTGCTATGTTTATATTAGAATTATTGTTTGAAATCGAAGCGAGAAAACGATTACCTGGCACACATTTATTGATTTTAGACGATATTGCTGAATCTTTCGATTATAAAAACAAATATGCTATAGTTGAATATATAAAAGATATAAAAAATAGTAATAAAATTAATATTATTATTTTAACGCATAATTTCGATTTTTACAGAACAATAGCTTCACGATTACATTTAGGTAAAAATGTTTACATGGTGTCTAGAAACGAGCTTGACGAACTACAACTTGTTCCAGGTCAATATCGAAAAAATATTTTCGAATATTTCAAGAAAAAAATTAATAATCCTGCCATTTTTATAGCGTGCATTCCCTTTGTTAGAAATATAATTGAATATAGTAAAGGCGAGAGTGATAATGATTACATTACACTAACAAATTGTCTTCATATCAAATGCGATACTCGTTCTCTTACAACTCACAATATAAGAGATTTATTTAAACGACATATTTCGCATAGTCAAATTAATATTAAAAATCAATCTATTATAGATTTCATTTACGAAACAGCAGCATCTTTGAAAACAAAAAGCGCAATGGATGAAATATTGATCGAAAACAAGCTAGTACTTTCAATAGCTTGCAGATTGAAAGCGGAGGAATTCATGCTTAGTAAATGCCCTATACTTTTGCAAAAGAATATTACCTCGAACCAAACATCTGACTTTTTTAAAGAATACAGTCAACAGTACAGTAATGAGATTGAAAATATCGAGATTTTAGAGAAAGTAAATTTGATGACTCCTGAAAATATCCACATGAATAGCTTTATGTACGAACCTCTAATAGATCTATCCATACATCATCTAGTAAAATTGTATAAGGACTTAGAAAACCTAACAACAATCTAATGATTTAATGTCGTGACGTCTTCCTACACCTCAAAGCCTCCTAAGAGGATGAATTCGCGCAGTAGTTTGTCGATGCGTTGGTTGACTTTGGGAAGTGGTAGGGTGGTATTTTCTTTGCTTTCGAAATAGAGCTTGGCTTGTGCCTTATCGACGGTGAGTTTGAGCTCGGTGAAGCGATTGAACTCATCGAGATTGCTAGCCGTGGGGGCTATGGAGATCAGAACGCGCAGCTTATCTTCATCGAGACCGAGGGCGGTGGCGCAGCGGTGGATTTGGTCATCGTAGGCGCGTTGCATATACTCGGTGATGTAGTCGCGTAGCGTCTTGTGCTTCTCGGGGATGACTGCTGTCCTGTCCACGTCGCGCATGAAGAGCTCGGCGAATTTCTGCTCTTCTTGCGTGAGAGTGGCAAATGTCTTGTGCAGTTCATCGAGAGCTTCATCTAGGAGCTCTCTAGCCACGTCATCTTGTTTTTGAAGTCGGAGATACTTTTCAAAGCGGCTATTCATATAGTCCGCATCAATGCGCCCCGTGTCGATCTCGGTCAGGTAGCCTACGATATCGTAGGGCGCGTCAGCTGGCGTGCTGCTGCCGTCATCATCAGGTGACTTGTCAGGGCGTAGCTCCTTGTAGCGGCTGGCGAGAATAAGATATTGCGTCTCATCAATCTGCATGCAGATGCTTTCTTGCGCCTCGCCCTCCTCGTCCTCCTCGGCATCAAACAGGTATTCTTGCCTTTGCCAATCAAAGCCTTGAATGAGGGCTGCATCGAGAT
This sequence comes from uncultured Desulfovibrionaceae bacterium, assembly GCA_964370835.1. GTDB lineage: Bacteria > Desulfobacterota > Desulfovibrionia > Desulfovibrionales > Desulfovibrionaceae > CAYJAD01. The sequence continues at coordinate 6,433 of CAYJLO010000096.1, read as the reverse complement.
GCTCGTTGAGCTGCTTGAAGAGCTTCGCAAACTCCTTCTTTACAGCAGGCTCATCGGGGAGCTTTTCGAGATTGGGCACACCTGCCGATTGAAAGAGTCGCGCGATGTCTTGATAAAGCTGATTGATCTTACCTAGATGGTGCTGAAGCTTGGGAACGAAGAGCTCCACAGGTCTGTCGCCAGAGTAGAGCTTCACTGCCTTATTGATCGCCTGCTCCATAGAGTGCGGGCGGCGGTAGTAGCGTATCGTACCAAAGGGCTTTTCATGGCCAAAGAGACGATTCGTGCGGGAAAAAGCTTGGATAATATTCGCATACTCCATCTTCTTATCCATGTAGAGTGTGTTAATCCACTTTGAGTCAAATCCAGTGAGCATCTGATCGACCACAATGAGCAAATCAATCTGCATGGCTGGCGTTTTTTCTATGCCTCGGTAGTGCTCCTTATGACTGAGACGCAGCGCGACATCTTTCTTGAAGTACTCACTACTCGACAGGGAGAATTCCTGTCCGTAACGTGCATTATAGTCTTCATAAATCTCGACGAGCCCATCTGATTTTTCGCTTGCCTTCTCAGTGTTATCAATATTGGGGTCAACGAGGCAAGTTGTCTTGATGTGGGGGCATTTTTCTTTCAGCATGCGATAATAGGCTATAGCCTCGGGGATGCTGCTGGTGGCAAAGATGGCGTGAAATTTGAAATTATGACTCAGCGTCAAGAAATTTTCAGCAATATCCGCGACCACCTGCTCTTGGTGCTCTGCTGACTGATACTGTTTGGTGGGGATATAATCCTCAATGCCCTTAACGCGTGCACCCTGTGCATCTGTCGTCTCGTACATGGGGACATCATTCATGTAGTGATAAAAAATCTTTGCCGTTAGTGGGTCTGCCAGTGCCTCTTCTACCGTTTCCGTCTTCGCCTCATGCAGGGCGACAACTTCTCGCACATCCTTATCTTTAAAAGTGAGAACCTTATAAGGATCAAAACCCAGCACATTCTTGTCTCTAATGCCGTCAGCGATTACATAACGATGCAGCTCATCGCCAAAGACATCTGACGTGGTGCTCATTTTCTTCTGATTCTCATCAAAGATGGGCGTGCCTGTGAAGCCAAAGAAGAGAGCCTTGGGGAAGGTTGCTTTGATGGTCTTGAGCATATCGCCAAAGGTAGAGCGATGCGCCTCATCAACGATAAAGACAAGACGCTTGCTATTCATCAACGCGATGTCCGCAGTGATGATATTCTCTCCGCCTTCCTTGATATTACTCATCTTTTGGATAGAAGTGACTATGAGGACATCGGCAGTATCTTTGCTCTTGAGCTTCGTAATCAGTACGCTGGTATTCTCCGTCGCTTGCACGCTATCGCTCGCCTCAGCGAAGTTACGATACTCTTTGAGGCTCTGCGTGCCCAACTCAATTCGATCGGTGAGGAAGACTACCTTGTCCGCGTCGCCTGAATTCGCGATGAGCTGGGCTGATTTGAAGCTCGTCATGGTCTTCCCGCTGCCTGTGGTGTGCCAGATAAAGCCTCCGCGTTGATCGCGGTCTTCCCATTTGGTTTTACTGACCTTGTCCGAGATAGCGTGAGCAGCGTGGTACTGATAGCTGCGCATGACCTTGAGTATGCCGTCAGAGTTATCTGCCACTGTATAAAAACCAATCAGCTGGTGCGCCATAGGGATGGAGAGAAGCTTTTCTGCTATCTTTCCGTAATCGTTTATAGGCTCATTGTCAAAGTCTGCCCAGCAGAAGAAATAATCAGTGTTAAGTTGTCCATCGGGTCCTGGATTGGCGAAGTAGCGGCACTCCTCAGGAGTCAGGGCGACAAAGATCTGAACGAGGGAGAAGAGCCCCGAAAAGACACCCTCACGCCTGTATTTCTCTATCTGGTGGCAGGCTTGGCTCACGGGGATGCCGCTGCGCTTAAGCTCGAGGTGGAAGACGGGCATGCCGTTGATGAGCAGCATGACGTCACCTCGCCTGTCGTTGAGGATGCGATTATTTTTCTGAAATTGCGGTTGTCGCACGATCTGATAACGGCTCTGACCTGCGGCAATCTCGCGCCTGTCGTAGACCTTCAGGCTGACTTCCTTGCCGTAGTGTAGGGTATCGAGTGGGTTATCGCGCTTGATGGAAATGGTCTTGCCGTTAATAAAACCATTCAGGGCAAGCGGGCTGCGCAGTGCTATGATACTCTCGATGATCTGCTGCATCTCACCATCTGTGAGCGGCTGCTCGTTGAGGCGGTCGATGCCGCGGTTGTTCTCAAAGAGGATGCGCGCCCAGTTCGCAAGGAGCTCTTTCTCACTGGGGTTGTGCAGGATCTCGCTCTCCCAGCCCTTTGTCGTGAGGAGCTGGCAGAATGCCTTTTCAAATGCTAATTCATTGTCAAATACCATGGTTGCAGATGAGGGTTAGACGAACATTTTTTCGAGGAGAGCTTTCTTGGTGCTCTTGAGTTTGTCAAGCTCGCGTTGATGGGCAGAGATGAGATCGTCGAGGGTTTTGAAGAATGCGCCAATGCGGATTTGTTCTTCTTTTAAACAAATTTTCAACTGCAATTTATTTAATTCGCTAGCTTTAATCAGAGGCTGACCTGTACCAAATGAAAGAAATTTTAAATCATATTCTTCTAATAAGTAAAAAACAAAATTCGAATTTGGAGTTTGTATAAAGACTGTATTATCTGTAATTTTCACCTTGCCCTGAAATCTATATAGTTTACCTGCATTTTCGCCAACCCTTGCTGTTAATATAAAATCACCATCATAATCATAGGTTCTGTCATAACCAATGATTGAACGAGAGCCTAAAATTGCAAATTTATTTATTCTATCCTTCTCCTTATGAGCTTCAAATTTACTTTTTCCCGTAGCAATACTTGAGACGAATTTCCCAAGCCTGTGCTCTTCCCAGTCATCTAAGAAGCCGTTGAAGCGGATTTGTGGCTGGGATTCGCCTTGTTGGGGGAACATTTTTTCTAAGAGCGACTTCTTGAGCTGCCTTAGTTTATCGTATTTCCGCTGATGCTTGCTGATGAGGTTATCGAGCGTTTTGAAGAATTCACCGATGCGAGTTTGTTCCGAGTAGCTTTGGGGGTAATCTATTATCGTACTTGATAAGGTAGATTTACTAATTGACAAAACTTTTGTACCTTGCATAAGAGGTATAAGTTGTCCATGATAGCTATTTGAATTTAAGTAATATCCAAAATACTTCGGCGCAAATTTCTCTAATGATCTTGCAGCAATAGTATGTAGTCCAGAAACAACATAGCAGTCATCAATGCCGGCTAGTTCGGTAGCCTTGCCTGCCGTCTCATCCTCCGCAGCGTCTGCAAAAATAATATCCCCATTCTGCAGAAAGTGACCTTCGTATCTATTTATATCATCATTAATAATAAATGGAATTTTATCCTTATTGTTATAGGTAATTTCTGAAAATTTAACTAGAATATCTCCATAATGTATGTTTTTTATCTTAGTAGCCTCATCCGTCAACATTGCCCTAGATAAAGTATTGGTTGGTATACTCGTATTAAAAATTTCATTAAACGTGCGTTCTTCCCACGGCTCTATAAATCCCTTAAAGCGTATTTGTGGTGTTTTCTTCTCACTCATCTTATGCACCTCCTAACAGATGTTTGAGCTCTTCCAAGCCCTTCATGTCGAATTCGTCGCCTGTCAGGTCGTCTATCATGCGGCAGAGCTCTTGCTCGTACTGCGTGATCTCGGCCTTGGTATCGCGGAAGGTAACGGCGTATTTCTTTGATAGATCTTGCAGTTTGTTACTCAGATTCGTGATGACTTGAGTAGGAAGAGCGGAGAGTCTCGCACGCAGGGGGATAATCCATTTCTGCCCGAGAGCTCGTCTGCACTGCTCATCAGTGAGGGATTCGAGGCGTTCTTTCGTAAGTTCTAGTAACTGTACGTTGGCGATTTTTATATCTTTTTTGATCAAGCTCTCTTGTTTGAAGAGTTTTTTCAGTTGCTTTACTTCCTTGCTGTATTTAGCCGCTATCTCTGCATAATCCGTTTTCCCAGCGCAAAGGGATTTCGCAAAGCCTCTTTTGTCATCTTCTGGTGAAGTTTCATCAGGTAGCTCATCTGCTGTGAGCTCTTCAATCACGCTTTCCGCTATGCTTTCGATGTCGGTTGATATTTTTGAATAATCAGTTTGCAGTGTATGGCTAGCACTCAATTCTTCACCTAAAAGCCAAGACTGTATGAGACTAAAGTGAAGAATACGACCTTCGTAACCGTTTTGTATCTCTAGTTTCTTTCCATTTACGTTTTTTTCCACCATGCGGGGATCAACCGTGCGGATGGCATTAAAACCCTCGCTTTGGATGATGTCTAAGTCGATGGCTATGTCTTGCCATGTCTCGCTTAAAATCTGATACGCATTATATTTATCTATAAGAGGGATGTCTTCTAATCGTGAAAAAATATTCTTGCTAATATTATCTTTTTCTTGCTCTATCTGGATGTCCATCAAACGCGTGATGAGCTGCTCGTGCAGTTCATCATAAAAATCAGCAAAAGCCTTACTATACTGCTTCTGAAATGCCTGAATCTCTGACTGCTGAGCGATGCATTCACTCACATGCTCTACTCTAAGCTGTGCGCAGGGGCTACTCTCATCTACCGAGAAGAGCTCGTTGCGTAGCTGGGGGAAGGCTGCCCAGTAGGCAGGCAGCGCGTCTAACTCCTTCTGAGGGATGCCACCGTACATAGTGGCGTAAATATCGTATGTTTCTGCCTCGGGGCTAGAGTCGACGTAGCGGGGGATATTGAGATTGTAGTCGTTGGCTTGGATTTCTTCCTTGGGGACGCAGCGAGAATATTTTTCTACATCGCTACGCTGGGCGACGGTATCAACGATTTTCTTGATATCGCAGGCGCGTAGTTTGTTGTTCTTTCCCTCTTTGACAAAACCCTTGGAGGCGTCGATGATAAGCACGTCGCTCTTCTCGCGTTTTTGTTTGAGTACCATAACAATGGTAGGGATACTTGTACCAAAAAAGATGTTCGCAGGTAGTCCGATGATAGCGTCGATGTGATTACTCTCAATGAGGTTCTTGCGTATATTACCCTCTTCTCCCCCTCGGAAAAGCACGCCATGGGGCAGTACGATGGTCATGATGCCATCGGGGCGAATGTGGTAGAGGTCATGCAGGAGGAAGGCGTAGTCGGCCTTTGTCTTCGGTGCAAGTCCAAAGCGGGCGTAGCGAGGATCATTCTCCTTGCCAGCTGGATCCCATTTCAGCGAATAAGGCGGGTTGGAGACAACTGCATCAACGTAGAGTGGATCATAGCTGCCTGAGGGGTCATTATCGTCAAAGTAGGGCCAATCTTCCTTTAGGGTGTCACCTCGGCGGGTGACAATATTGGCAGGGGTGATGCCTCGCATGATGAGATTCATGCGGGTGAGGTTGTAGGTGTTCTCCTTGAGCTCTTGGGCGTAGTATTTGATGTTATTCTCGCTCTGCATGTGCTTTGCAACACTCTTACCTATATTGATAAGCAATGAGCCCGAACCGCTGGTAGGGTCGTAGATTTTTATCTTATCTTTCCCGCTAAGGTGCTGGGCAACAATTTCGCTCATGAGGACGGAGACTTCGTGCGGAGTGTAGAACTCGCCCGCCTTCTTGCCAGCATTGGCGGCAAATTGACTGATGAGGTACTCATAGATGAAACCGAGCACATCATAGTCCTGTTTGCCATCCATGGGGATGTCTTTAATGAGTTCCAACAGATCTCGCACTGCTTTTCCCTGCGCAGCATCGGTGTCACCAAGTTTTGAGAGTCCTGTCTCGAGAGTTTGGAAGATCTTATCAAAGACTTTTTTATAGCTGGGATGAATGAGTCTCCCAAAGGCGGATAGGCCATCGCGCACATGGGAAATATTAAAGTCTCTGCCTATGGCGATCCATGTGGAAAAAAGATAGGGATAGGAGATAAAGTATCCTAGGTTGTTTTGAACATGCACAAGCTCTTCAACATCCTCCTCAGTGACACTGGTCAGGGTGTCTAATGTATACCCGCTTTCTTTTAAAAACTTGACTTGTGTGTCTGAAAGGTATTTGTAGAAGATGAAACCAAGAATATAGTCTTTATATTCATTCGCCTCTATCTTCGAGCGCATGTTGTTGGCTGATTCCCAGATTTTATTAGCAAGTTGTTGTTTGTTCATAGTAGTGAGGCGAAGAATTGCATTTACTTCAAAGAATATAGCACATTTGCGGTAGGTTTTGCAAGTTCTATGTTATAAGAACACAGCAATTTCAAACAGTACTCTCTCAATTTCCTGCACGCCTTTCTTCTATCTTATTTTTGAGAAAAATGTTGCAATATGCAACAAAATGTGCTACCTTGAAACAGAAATCACCCCCTTTCCTTATTATGAGTGCCGTTATTCGTTTACCA
>CAYJLO010000095.1:0-9796 GCA_964370835.1 uncultured Desulfovibrionaceae bacterium | reverse complement strand
AAAACTTTTTGGCGCTAGCAAAAGTTTTCCTCTCCCCTCCCATAACAGACTGTTGAAAAACAGCAATTTGTGTCGTCAATACAAAAAACCTAATCTACTCCAACGACTAAGCTTTTTCAGGCTTACCTTGCTTCACATTCTGACTGTGAGCAATGATTTCTGGCAAAACTTCTGGCTTAGCTAAAGTGGAGGTATCACCCAACTCCTCGTGTTCGCCGGCAGCAATCTTACGTAACATACGACGAATAATCTTTCCGGAGCAGGTTTTGGGCATGCCTTCCACAAATTGAATGACTTCCGGCGTAGCCAAAGGCCCAATGTCGCGGCGTACGGCTTCACGTAATTCTTTACGCATATCCTCAGACCACGCTTCATCTTCATTGAGCGTGACATAAGCATAAATACTTTCGCCCTTCAAATCATGCGGCATGGGCACAACGGCAGCTTCTGCCACCTTGGCATGGGCCACAAGAGCAGATTCTATTTCTGAAGTGGACAAGCGGTGACCGGATACGTTGATGGAATCGTCGATACGGCCTAAAATCCAGAAATACCCATCATCATCCACGCGGGCACCATCACCAGACTGATAACCATTAAAACGCGTGAAGTAAGACTTATACTTTTCAGGATTGCCATAGACCCCTTGCATCATGCCGGGCCAAGGCTTGCGTATGACAAGGTGTCCACCACGTCCGTCCACTTCTTCTTGTCCAGTACCGGTTTCACCACTCATGACGGTGGCATCAATACCGGGTAAGGGATGTGTGGCAGAACCTGGTTTTAATTTAGTAGCATAAGGCATGGCTGCAATCATGGCACCGCCTGTTTCAGTTTGCCACCACGTATCAATAATAGGCAAACTATCGTTACCAATGACTCTTCTGTACCACATCCATGCTTCGGGGTTAATGGGCTCGCCCACAGAACCTAAAATGCGCAAGGAAGCTAAGTCATAACGCTCGGGCCAAGCTTCACCCACACGCATGAGCGAACGAATAACTGTGGGTGCTGTGTAGAAAATATTCACGCGGAATTTTTCAACAATGCTCCAATATCTATCAGGCTTAGGATAGTTGGGCACACTTTCATACATGACTGTGGTGGCACCAAGGGATAAAGGCCCATACACCAAATAGGTATGCCCTGTAATCCAACCGCAGTCGGCGGTGCACCAGTACACATCGTCATCACGCAAGTCAAATACCCACTGTGTGGTATGGGCAGCATAGGTCAAATACCCACCGGTGGAGTGCATAACGCCTGTGGGTTTACCGGTACTGCCACTGGTATGTAATAGGAAAAGCGTATCATTGGCATCCATGGATTCACAAGGAAAGTCCGCGTCCAAGGTAAAGTCATCCAAAAGGTCATGCCACCAAATGTCGCGATTGCGCTTCATTTGCACATCTTGGTTGGCGCGGTTTACCACCACCACGTGAGCCACAGACGGGCATTTTTCGATGATGGGATCAAGGTTAGCCTTAAGAGGCTTTACCTTACCGGCACGTACAGTGCCATCGGCAGTAATAACAACCTTTGCCTTACAGTCTTGAATACGACCTAAAACGCCGCCTTCAGCATAGCCTGAAAAAATAACCGTATGGATGGCACCAATACGTGCACAAGCAAGCATGGCAATGACCAATTCCGGAATCATGGGCATATATAAGGCTACTCTATCGCCTTTACGTACACGCAAAGAACTTAAAGCATGGGCGATGCGGCACACTTCGGTATACATCATCTGATAAGTATAACAACGCACCTCATGTTCGTTTTCACCTTGCCAAATGAGGGCGGCTTTATTGCGTTTGCCATTGATAAGATGTCTATCAATGCAATTGTAAGAAGCGTTTAATTTGCCACCAGTAAACCATTTATAGGAATGCTCTTTATAGTCTGCATCTAGTACAGAATCCCATGGCTTAAACCAGTGCAAAAGTTGCTTTGCGCGTTCGCCCCAAAAACCTTCGGGATCATCTAGCGCTCTGCGACAAATAGCTTCATATTCTTCTTCACTGCGGACCCATGCTGTATCTTTCTTATGCATAGGTGGAATGTAGGTGCGGTTTTCATTTTGTAACGTGATAAAGCTATCTTGTGCCATGGTTATTCTCTACTCCTTGTAATTGAAAAATAGGGGAAGCGGCTTCCCATTATTGCACCGTACACAGGCTAAATAAGGTCGTCAAGTGGTCAAAATTGATTGTAAAAACAATCAACACCCTTTTTTTACAATATAAAAATCATTGAGCAAACACTTTTTTTTATAATCCATTAGAAGTTCTTCTAATAATATTTTTCACAATCTAACGTTCATAGTAAAAAAAATTTCATTTTTTTTGTATACAGTATAATTAAAACGCGCTTCGTCGCATATAAAAAAAAAGGAATGTCCTAAAACATTCCCTTTCTACTTATTGCGCAGTTTTTAACCAAGCTTCCCCTTGGCCCAGTAGCTCCATAACTTTATCTTTAGTCAAACGTTTTTCATCATAAGTAATATCCAAAATACCTGCGTCTGCATCCAAATGTACTTTTTTTACACCGGGATAAAACTTGAGTAATAATGTAATTTTTTTTGAAATACCAGCATCTTTAAAAGCATCGTGCTGAAGAGTAATTTGTCCATCATGAAAAGAAACTATATGATCTTGTAGCATATTCTCCCCTTTAAGCTGGGTTTGTCGATTCAATGCAAGCAAAGGCTTCGTGATTATGTATGGATTCCATACTTTGCACTTCTACCCTATACCAAGCCACTTGCGCATGTTGTGAAAGCTGTATGGCTGCAGCGCGTACCACATCTTCCACAAAAGCAGGATTGGCAAAAGCAGCTTCTGTAACAAACTTTTCATCTTCACGTTTCAATAAACTATATACGGGCGAAGAACCCGCTGCCTCGGCAATTTCCACCAATTCCTCTATCCAAAAAAACTTTCGCATGCGTACAGCCATGCGCACAAGGGTTCGCTGACTATGTGCTCCTTCCTTACTTATGGCTTTGGAACAAGGACACACCGACATGATAGGCACTTCCACTTCAAGCAAAAATTCTGGTTTTTCATTGTCACTACCAATTTCGCCTGTGAGTACACATTCATAATTCATCAGGCCTTCACGCTGACTGGCGGGGGCTTTTTTGCGAATAAAATAAGGAAATGCAAAAGAAATGGTGGCTTTTTGTGCTTGTAATCTTTGTTTAACATCCTGCAGAAGACGTTTCATAGACTGATAGTCAAGCTCTTCCCCCCAGCCCTCTAAGGCTTCCACAAAGCGGCTCATATGCGTGCCTTTAAAGGCCGATGGCAACTCCACCCCAAGAGAAACTTTAGCCACTGTATGTTGATGTCCGGCAGCCCTATCAAGCACCACCACAGGTAGAGAAAAATTCTGAATACCCACGCGATCTATATCTAAAGGCACCAGGGAGGGGCCCATTTGTACGTCTTCCATTATACCAAATCCTGACCAGTTGTTGTGGATGAAAAGGCCCCATGCTTTACTCCACGAATGGAAATCAAAGCATTGGCTAAATTTCTGATGCGTTCGGCGTCCCCTTTTAGCACCAGTACTTCTAAACAATTATGGTGATCCAAATGCACGTGTAAGGTGGCAATAATGCAATCATGAGCATCATGCTGAGCAGCTGTAAGCCTCTTAGAAATATCACTTTTATGATGATCGTATACCAAGGTAAGTGTGCCGGCAGCTTCTGCTTGTGCTGTATTCCAGCTATCTTCCACCAAAGCTTTGCGGATAAGATCACGAATGGCTTCTGAACGATTGGCATAAGAATTTTTTTCGCACAATGCATCAAAAGAAGCTAATAAATTTGTGTCTAAAGAGACTCCAAAGCGCGTCACTTTACTCATACTCACCTCATACATTAACACATAACATTAACGACGCAACTCCCAAACCTGAACCGTCACAGGCACATCTTGCGCATATAGAGCTTCCACAGGTTTTTCGTATACGCGCTTGGCCACCCATTTGCGGCGAATGATTTCAGCACGAAAATGTTCGTACACAGAACGGCAAGGCTCGGCAATCCAAGCCACCCCATTTTGCGTCAGAGCATAATCAATGAAATTAAGCACGGGGTGCACAAAGCCGCGTTCGTACATAATATCCCCACCCCACAAAAAATCCATGCTGCCTTTTTGTATGGCTGGTTTGCGCCAATCCATCACCGTCCACAGGGGCTGGTCCACATCATTCACAAGGGCATTTTTATGGGCAAAATGTAAAGCTTCTTCTTCATAGTCCATGGCCAGTACTTTGGCCCCAAGCCACTGCCCTACCATGGCTGTTAGCCCAAGGCCACAGCCCACATCTAAGCACTTTTTTCCATGAATATTTTGCTTTTGTTCATATAACCAACTGCACAAAGCCACAGAAGATGGCCACAATTCTGTCCAGTAAGGTAAACGCTCATCATCTTCAAAAGAAGATGGACGCACATCTTGTGTCATGGCATCCCAAAGAGCTTCTAAGTCTGCCGCTCGATGCAATTCAAAATTTTTTCCGCACACAGTCACGTGAATAACAGGCGAATAAGACGATAGTTCTGTAGACATATTTGCTCACTTACGAAGATAACGTGGAGAATTTACCTTCTCTTGCCAAGAAGCGCAAGAAGCAATACCCAACGAGCCTAAACTTCTTCTACTCATTTAGCATCATAAAATATTTCTTAAAGCTATTCTTATGATTTTCCGCCACACTCGTAAGAAGTGTACTTGTCTACAAGGCCATGTTTTGTTAAAAGGAGCGGATACAATAAAGGAGTCCTTCATGGAATTCAGTTTTTTTGATATTTTTATTGCCATAATCTTTGTTTATTTCTCCGTTTCCGGTCTTATGCGAGGATTTTGCAAAGAATTTTTTGGTTTAGTGGGTCTCATAGGTGGTTTATGGTTGGCCTATACCTACCATCCAGTTATAAGTCCCTACCTTACTCTTATAGATGGTGAAGCCTGGCGCACCATGGGAGCTTATATACTCATTTTCCTTGGTGCCAATATAGCAGCCGGCCTTGCCGCTGTACTTTTACAGTCCATCTTAACCCTTGCCATGTTACCATGGGCCGATAAATTGGCCGGATGCATTTTGGGCATTGCCAAAGCCACCTTCTTATGCAGTGTGGTTATCCTCATTGTGGAGCGCTTTTTTGGCCATGCAGACTTTTTGGATAACTCCTTCCTTCTGCCTTACTTAACTAACTTCATTGAAAGTATTCGTGCCTATATTCCGCACGATTTCTTTTAATATATATGCTTAACCTTACTTATTAACTAAAGGATGCCCATGAAAGCTCTAGAAAATTTACACGCTGTTTTAGAAAAACTTATAGGCCCTGACGGTTGCTCATGGGATAAAGAGCAAACGGCTCTCTCTTTGGCTGATTACGTCATTGAAGAAAGTCATGAACTGGTGGACGCCATTCGCCAAGGAAAGACCAAAGATGTATGCGAAGAGTTGGGTGATGTGGCCTTTTTACTCTTACATATTGCTAAGATTTATGAAAAAAACGGTGACTTCTCCTTGGAAAATGCTCTCAATATGAGTGCAGAGAAAATGGTACGTCGCCATCCTCATGTATTTGCTGAAACAACCTTTGAAAGCATGGACGAGCAATTAAAAGCCTGGGAAGCCATCAAACGTAGTGAAAAGCAAGACGAAGAAGGCAAACCCAAGGGCGTTTACGACTCCTTGCCAAGGTCCTTACCTCCACTTGTCAAAGCCTACCGCATCCACTCCAAAGCCGCACGCGTGGGCTTCACCTGGCCTGAAGAGCAAGAAGTGGAACAACAAGTGGAAGCCGAATGGCTCGAATGGATTGACGTGGCCCAAGGCGATGACGTGGAAGCGCAAAAGCACGAGCTTGGCGACATGTTGTTTACCCTTGTGGAGCTGGGCCGCCGTAAAGGTATTAAAGCCAGTGAAGCTTTGGATTTTAGCACCATGCGCTTTTTACAGCGTTTTGAAGCCATGGAAGCCTTGGCCAGAGAAAGAAATCTTGATTTCGTCAACCTAGAGCTGGACGATAAAGACAGCTTATGGAATGAAGTAAAAGAAGCAGAAAAAAATATGAAATAATACACAGGGGTGGCCACGGCTACCCCCTATTTACTTATGAGCATATTTGGAGAAAAATATGACAAAAGAAGATACAAAAAACACCCCAATACCTGCAGAAAGCACCCCTGAAACCATGACTCAAGAAGAACAGCAAAACACAAATGCTTCCATGGAATCAGAACTCTCAGCAAATACCGTAGAGCAAGAGTCACCTGTGAGCAGTGCAGAAAATACTGCCCCCCACAACCTTGCTCAAAACGAAATAACAAAAGACAACCCTGAACAAGTTCAAAACTCAGAGCAAGAGCAGCATCCAGACCAAGGCATAACTGCCCCCATTAATTTTGCCAGCCCTACTTCTGAGCTCGATGCACCACAAAGTCCCACAGAACAGACGGTTGAAGAGCAAGCCCCAGCACAGCCCCAAGAAAAAGTGCTTCCAACCATGGGCTTTGCCGCTAAAGCCTTTGCGCATATGAGCAAACTTGCTCCCATCTATCTTATCCTACTTTTTGCCCTGCATATGTTTGCCAGCACGTGGTTACCCTCTGTATATTTCCCCGTAGAGCTTGCTCATATGGAAATATACAATCAAATGCAAGCCAGCGGGCAGTGGCTCATTCCCCCCGTGTCAGAAGCCCTTGGTGCTACCCTTCCTGGTTACTATTGGTTCATGGCCTTGGTAGATATGCTTCCCATACCGGATAGCATATACTTTCCTGTACTTTCGGCCGTGGCGGCATTCATAGCCCTATGCGGCATATACACCCTTGGCCTCTGCACCGAGGTGGGAAAAAGTGCCACCTTTGCCAGCGGACTCTTACTCTTAAGCTGTCCTCTTTTCCTTATTTTCATGCATATGATGGGACCAGAAATGCTCACGGCGGGCTTCTTTTCCCTATCCTCCGCTCTTCTTTTCCGTGGATGGACCAAGGATAATGCCCCTTTCTCCTTCATTTTTGGTTTCTTATTCCTCGCTCTTGCCACCTTCACCGGAGGCTTTTTACCCCTTTGGACCACCATCATAGCAAGTCTACTGCTTATTTTGTGGCGCGGCTCTTTACATCGTGCGCATCAATTGGACGCTGTCATTGGGTTTGGAGTTTTGGTGCTTAGTTTTGCTTTATGGCTTGTACTCTCCATCCTTGGCAGTGAGCACGCCACCGCCCTTGACAGTATAATGCTGCAAGCCATTACTCCTTTCATGCCCCCTTATTGGCCACTTCCCTTGCCATGGGCCTTACTCTTCTTGGCTGTAGGTTTACTTCCATGGATACTTCTTCCGCTTTTCGCCTCATGGTTTAGTATTTTAGGAAAATCTTTTAGCCACTTAAAGGCCTCTCGCACAGACAATTCAGGACCGACTTGGTTATATCTCCTTGCACTCATAGGTATAGCCCTCATCCTTTTCCAAAAAAAGGACGCTCTTTTCACTGTCATCCCCTTGGTGCCCATTTTAGGCATCATTCTAGCGAAAACAGCTTGTAATTTATCGCGTCTTGGAAGCAATATCTACTTCCTTTTATTGGCTTTATGTTTACTCATTGGCGGCATTTGTATTACCATTATGAGTATCCCCAGTGCAGCTCCTTACTGGACACCATACCTCTCTGAAGATATGGCAAGAATTCTCAGCAACCTCAAAGGCCTACCTCTCCTTTCAGCTGTGTTTATCCTCACAGCGCTACTTTTGGTGCGTTTCACCAAACGCGCTTTCCCCGAAGGAGCCCTCATGGTCATGGCGCTTTTCTCCGTGCTCATGGTACAGCCCATGACTTTCTTTGTGGCACCATCCTTGGTGGGACATGTGGCGCAAGTGCATCCTTTGGGTGAAGGGCTCGGCACCTTACCTTTAAGTATTGCACCACATATGCCTGTACATCCTGTGGGACATTTTCCTGTGAGCCCCATAGGCCCAGATGAAGATCCAAATCCTGCGCCCACACCTGTAGTTACAGCCCCAGAACCCACGAAAGAAAGTTCTGAGCCAGCCCCCATGCCCACAAATGAGCCTACAGACTCAAATGCTCCATCTGAAGCTCCTGTGGATGCACAAATACAGCCGGAAGTTCCAACGCCTGCCGTACCAGAGCAAGAGCCTGCAGTGGCGCCTGTGATAGCGCCAGAACAATCTCTTCCCGAGGCTCAGCCGGATGCGCCCGCAGCACCAGCACCTCAAGTGGAACCGCAACCAGAGCCCACTTCACAACAAACTGAACCAAGCACAGCCTTATAAAACAACAAGGGGAGGATATTTTCCTCCCCTTTGAAATTGTACATTATGATTAAAAAAATCCTTTTTTCATACATCACGCTTCTGTGTTTTCTGCTTAGTTTCCCCTACAGTTACGCAGAAGAAAACTTCTTTCACGTGGACATCAGCTACCCACAAAAAGTAACATTGGGAACCATGGCGGATGTTCTTGTGACGCTTCCCCCCATCATGCCCGAAAACGCTACCCCCGTTGTTAAGATAAGCACCTCCACCAGTCCTCAAGAAGATTTTACCATCCTGCACAATTTTCCCACATCAACCATAAGTTTCCATAAGGCAGGGCACTACGCCTTTAGTGTAGAAATAGGTTTCACCCTTAGAGACCTCTGAGGCCAAGACATGTACAATGCACTGGATGTGCAAACCATCATGATTGAAGTAGTAGAATAAATGTTGTTTTTGTTTTTTTTGGGGGGAAGAGGGACTTTTGCTAGCGCCAAAAAGGTCCCTCTTCCCCCCACCGCTAAAGCGGTTCCCCCCATCTCCCTCAAAACGCGCCATTATATATCAAGCTCGCAGATTGCTATTTTTCGTTGCGACTAAATCCTCTTTTAACAATCATAGATACTCGACATTAAAGCTGTTTGGAAGGGTGTTCCGTTAACGAGCCTAAAGGCTTTATGGGAAGAGAGCGTAACGCAGGTCTGGTGGGATTGCCCTTAGGATAGCTAGTTATAGTCTAGCAGTGTTTTTTCTTTTCCATAAAAAAAGGGAAGACACCTCTTCCCCTTCATACAAAATACGTTTTAGCTAAAGACTATGTTCTATAGTCGGCATTGCATGTCACATAATCATGGGACAAATCAGAAGCCAAAAGCACATAACTACCCCGCCCCTTGCCTAGCTCAATATTAATAGTCACATCACGTCCGCGTAAGGGTTCTTCCAATGCCGCGTCATGATTGCCGGCTGTGGGTTGTCCATTAACAAATAGCTCCACGCCGCACAAAGACATGTGCACATCATTGGGCTGAAACTCTGCTCCACTTCTGCCCACAGCCGCAATGATGCGACCCCAGTTGGCATCACGACCATACATGGCTGTTTTTACCAACTGCGAATGCCCCACGGTGCGCGCTACTTTTTCAGCATCGGCATCATCTTTAGCACCTTCCACTTCAATACGAATAACCTTAGATGAACCTTCACCGTCCTGCACTAGCATGTAAGCCAAGGAGCCTAAAATCTCTTCCAAAGCTTCACGCAGTATAGCAAGGTCTGCACCATCTGCTTCGCTCACATGTATACCCGAAGCACCGTTGGCAAAGCCAAGCACCGTATCGTTAGTGGAGGTATCGCCATCCACCGACACACGGTTAAAAGTCACATTAACCGCATCCACAAAGAGTTTTTGCCAAAGGGCCTTATCTACGCCAGCATCGCAGGCTACCACAGCTAGCATGGTGGCCATATTGGGGCAAATCATGCCTG
>CAYJLO010000094.1:0-9842 GCA_964370835.1 uncultured Desulfovibrionaceae bacterium | reverse complement strand
CTTATCTTTAACAAATAAGATTTTGCCGCAATGAAATAGTGTAAAATATACACTTATGGAATGCTTTTTTGTTAAGAAATCTTTTATTATGCAATCTAAGGCCTCCACACACTATGCGGAGGCCTTTTGCATATATGATGAAAGCGAGGTTTTATGAGGTAGCAGCTTCTTTATAGCCAAACAACGTGGAAATTTCATGCGCTGCTTGTAGTAAATCCTGGATATTTTGTTGCGTATCGCCTTCAGAGAGTCGAAATTCCGGCCCAACAATGCTCAAAGACCCCATTACAGATGCAGTATGGTTAAAGAGAGGCGCAGAAATGGCATAAACGCCTTTATCCAATTGCCCCACAGAAATCAAATAGCCATCTTTACGTCCTTGGGCTCGCCATAATTCCATATCGTGAGGTGGTTTGGTTGCAAAGGAATGCGCCTGAACTTCAATGACTTCTCGTAGCTCTTTATCATCAAGAAAAGATGTGATGATACGACCCGTGGCCCCCAAAAAGGGATGCACGTATTGCCCCACACTGGAAGCGATTTTCACCATGTGATTGCTTTCCACATGCTCTAGACACACGGCCCTAAAGTTTTCATATTGCACAAGCACTACGCTTTCACCACAAGCACGCACAAGGTGTTGCATAAAGGGTAAAGCTTCACGCTTAAGTCTATTTTGTTCGGTGAGCCATGCGGCAAAATGATACATCTCTGCACCAAGCACATATCTTCCATTGGGAGTCACGCTTAAAAAACCTTCAGTTTTCAAGGTGTGCACCATGCGAAAAACGGTGCTTTTATTCAACTGTACTTGCGAGGACAATTCCATCAGCGACCATTCTGTCTTATTGGCTGTAAAGCATTTTAAAATGCTCAACGCGCGCACCACAGACTGCACAGAATGACTACTATCCATATATTCTCCCATATTCCATATACGCTTAAATCCAGCAACATGTAGACATATCTTTATGATATGATAAAAGCTATGCGCTGTTCCACACTGGCATAAAGCCAGCAACAAAGCATAAATACACCAAGTACGACGCATTGTACACAGACATAATAAGGCTCGCATGAAGTAAGGAAGAAAAAGCCAATAAAAAAAACATAAACTACAAAATATATAGACCTATTTCTATAGTGAAGAACAATCAAAAGAACGCTCTGTCTCTTCTGTCACCATGGTAGGTCCATGGTTCCATGGTCTGATCATTCCATGCGCATCCTTTGTAGGAGTATCTCAAATTGTGAGGGATTAAAATCCACTTGCTTCACTTTTTGGGAAAAAATAGCCCTATTTTGCTCATAGGTGAGGGGAAGATACACTGCTGAATCGTGCAAGGTAGTAAGAATCCACGTGTACAATTCCTGTCTTTTTTGCTCATCCACAGATTTCAAAACCGCTAAAATTGTTTGATCTATCTGCGCTTTATTCGCAAGCCCTTGCTGAGCTGCATAATCTCCGTGAACGGCCGGTTTGCGCATACCCCCAAGGAAAGATTGAGGATCATACGGTATTCCCCATGAGCTATTAAAAGAAATATCAAAATTCCCTACTTTTAAGCGATCACGATGCGATTGCTCCTCTTCGCCCACCACATGCATACTAATTCCGGCCTTGGCCCACATACTTTGCAAATATTGGGCTATGACGCGCTCAATAACTTTATCACTATCATAAGTCAGTGTTATTTCAAATTTCTGCCCTTGCTTTTTACGTACTTTGCCGTCCATCTTCCAACCAGCAGCATCAAGAAGCTTCGCGGCCTTTTGTTCATCATGGAAAAAATGCTCTAAATCTATATCCGCATAAGGAATGGAACGTGCAAAAAGCGTATATGCTGGCGACTCTAAACCAAGCATAATTTTTTCGCTGATGATTTCGCGATTTGTTAAATGATGTAAAGCTTTACGAACACGTACATCATATAGTATGGGGCTTGTACTATTAAGTAGCAGCATGCGTGAAGACATGGGCTTGGAAAGCGCACCGGAAAAACCCTCTTTTTGCGAAAAAAACTTATACGATTTAGCACTAATAAGTTGAAAGCCATAAATGAGATCTATATCTCCGGTTTCTAGGGCAAAAAGACGCGCGTGATTATCGGGAATAACTTTCGCCACTATGGTTTCAATGGGGGGCTGCACCCCCCAATAATTCTCATTACGTACAAAAATAGACTCTTGGTCTAGCACCGTATCTTTAAGCAAATAAGATCCTGTACCATGTGAGCACAAGGTACCATTTTTGGTGCTACCTTCTTTAAAGCACGCCGGTGAAAGCATGCGAAAGGGTCGGGTTACGCCAAGCTCCACCAAAAAAGGATAATACGCCTCGGAAAATTCCACCTGAACAGTGTAAGCGTCAAGGCTAACAATGGCTTTTCTACCCATTTTTTCTGTTTCGTGTAGTAAGCGCACTGACTCAAGCCAGCCATGCCGTTTTGCATTATCTAAAATAGCATAAAAATTTTGAACCACAGCAGGCGCATCAAAGGGCGTTCCGTCGGAAAAGGTCACATTTTGACGCAGTTTAAATGTATACTTTTTTCCATCTGAGCTTATGGTCCAGCTTTCAGCCAGCCAAGGTTGCGGACGCCCCTGTTGATCTATATGAATAAGCCCTTCAAAAAGAAGATTTTGTGCAAAAATTTCACCACTATACATATGTGGATTCACATCACGAATGTCTCTATAATTGGCAAGAACCAGTGTTGTGCTGTCTTTAGCCCAAACTAGGCTGCCAAACATACATATGCACACAAAAAAAAGTGTTGCCAGGGAAAAAACTTTTCGCACATCTACCTTCTGACCCACTTTAGTAACATGATAAAAACACATGGTATTATTTTTCCACGCAAATGAAAAATTCATCAATGATGGATTTTTTTTGACCGTCACTACCTGTGAAATCTTTCCACACAGGAAATGCTTCCACACAACGCACATTTTGCCCTTTAAAAAATGCCACATCCCACGCTGGCCTTTCAAAGCGGCTCAAAGGTAACTCTTGGGCAATTTGTGCCATAATATTTGGATCAACACCTTGCATCACTTCTTGTGTATGCGGGTCTGTAAATTCCGGATTCTCTTTCATCTCCAAATATTTTTCATCATATTGATAAAGATAGTGGTTGCCATCAAAGACAAGTAACTTGCCACCGGGCTTAAGAAGTTGTAACCATGCGCCATAGGCTTTTTCGGGATTTTCTAAATTCCATACAACATTACGACTCACAATTATGTCAAAGCTTTCTTCACATAAATGAGGATCTTGTGCGTCACAACAATGGGTATGATAGATAATGCCACAGTCTCGAGCATTTTTTTCAGCCGTTTCAAGCATTTTAGGCGAATAATCAGACAAAGTGACTTCATGACCGAGTTTACCCAAGAGTATACCTAAAAAACCCGGACCACAGCCCATGTCTAAGCATTGCAAAGAGCCTTCTTTAGGCAAATAAGGTTGCAACCGTGCTGTCCAAAGTTCTGCGTCTGCAGAATGCAGCTCACCTACGCTTTTTGCACAATAACCTTTGGCCCTTGTATCCCAATAGTCTTTTATTTCTTCCAAATACATACAACTCACCTCATGTATTGCACGCAAATGGCATTACACTAAATTCGCGCAAAGTTACATAGTAAATTCAAAACATCTGCCCTTTTCACCACGTGCGCATTTCAGAAAAACGTGCTACCCACGTAAAGTATATATTTACATGCGGCGTGTCAATTTTTAAAAATCGTGCCACGATATAAAACCGATAAATTCTGGCTGGCTCAAAGAGTTCTCAAGGAAGTAAGTGAAAACCACACGGAAGCAGACCCCCTATGGTAAATTTATGGTGAATCATATATGACAGTTGCGCTTAAAATGAAGTAAAAATCCTTAAAATAATACCTTCCAAACACTCCACACAAAAAGAGCTCTCAACTTTATTTCTTGACACGAACATGCAGGAGCACTATGTTGCCCACACATTACATATGCGTGACAGCGACTTTTTGTCGTCTAAGGTGATCCCGCGAACAAGATTTCTTGTTCGCGTTTTTTTTTGCAAAAACAAGTACGAAGGCCCCATGAACAATCCCATTTCTCAAGCGTTTACGCCGCTAACACTTTTAAAGTTCACACTTCCAAGCATGATTATGATGCTTTTCATTTCCATTTACTCCATGATTGGCAGTATCTATGCAGGCAATTACATACACCAAGACGCCATGGCGGCCATGACCTTGGTGTCACCGCTCTTTTCCTGCGTTGTGGCGGTGGCAGTTATGTTTGCCACAGGCGCCAATGCCATTATCAGTAAAAACTTAGGTCAAGGCAAAACACAAGAAGCCAAGGAGAAGTTCACCTATTTATTCATCATAGGTGTTGTCACAGGTATTATTTTGGCGGTGCTTTCTCTTACTTTTGCCGATGATCTTTTACATATTTTAGGGACAACACCTAAACTTCACGCTTATGCCAAGGAATATCTGCAAGCTCTGGCTCTCACATTCCCCTTTGTCTTCTTGCAAATTTTTGGGCAATATTTCACTGTAACCTTGGGAATGCCTTCCCTTGGCCTGATATTTGCCCTCATATCCACGGTGGCAAACTTGCTTATTACACATGTGAGCATACTCCACTTCTCTTTAGGAGTTACAGGAGCGGCCATGGGGCTTGGCTCAAGCTTCATCTTTCCGGCCATGATATTCATGACCCTACTCTGCACCAAAAAGGGTTGGATATTACACTTGGTAAAGCCCAAGAAGCACGCAAAGTTCATGCGTGAAGTATGTTTTAACGGCTCTTCGGAAATGGTTACCAATTTGGCCATCTCTGCCGTCACCATCATTTTAAATTTGCTCATGGGAAAACTGCACGGAGAAAACGGCATTGCCACGGTTACCGTCATCGTTTCTTTACAATTTTTCTTAAATTCCATGTATATAGGATTCGGAGCAGGTGTTGCCCCCATATTTGCCTTCGCTCAAGGCTCCAACGACAGACAGCAAACCAAGTCTGTCTTTAAGATATCCACCCTCTTTGTGGGCATAAGCTCTGTTGCGCTGGTTGTTTTCTGCTTTGTGGCCAAGCAAAGCATTGTGGGCATTTTTATTGATCCAAGCAGCGCGGCTTATGCCTTAACCATGGATGCTTTTTCTGTCTTTTCCCTCGGATACTTATTTGCCGGCATGAATATTTTTGCCTCTGTATTCTTTACTTCCGTATCCAACGGAAAAATATCGGCACTCATTTCCTTTTTGCGCACATTCCTCTTTATCATAGGCATGCTTGCTTTTTTACCGCATATTTTGGGATCCAAGGGTGTTTGGTTGTCCATTCCCATCGCTGAAGCCTTAGCCATTGTGGTTTCTATTTTCCTTCTGAAAAAATACAAACTCACATACCATTATTAGGCTACCAACAGAGATTGTATATTTAAAACCTCCCGCCTGGTGGAGGGTTGTGTTTCCCACAAAAAAAAGCCCATGCAGTGTATGCATGGGCTTTTTTACGGAATATATTTAGATAACTCGTTTGCGTATTTGCGTTACAATGATTTCTGCCAAGATAACGATGGCAAAGATGCAAAGCAAAATAAGCGAAACGCGAGTCCATTGGAAAAGGTTCAACGCCGTATCAAGGGCAACACCTATACCTCCGGCACCCACAAGTCCAATGACGGATGATTCACGCACATTGATATCCCATCTAAACAGAGCAATACTCCAAAAAGCTGGGGATACTTGCGGCCAATAAGCTTTTGTAAAAATACTTATCCAGGGAGCTCCGGTGGCGCGGATAGCTTCCACAGGGCCTTCATGAATTTCTTCAAGGGCTTCACCAAAAAGCTTGCCCACAAAACCGATGGAACGCACAGCAATGGTGATAACACCTGCCAAAGTACCTGGGCCAAAAATTGCCACAAAAAGCATGGCCCACACAAGGGAGTTCACCGAGCGAGAAGAAACCAAAATAAAGGTTGCAAGCATATTCAGCGCAGGCATTTTGCACACATTACGTGCTGCCATGATGCCCACGGGTAAGGATATGACAAGGGTGAGCATGGTGCCAAGGCTTGCAATGTGTAAGGTTTCTATTAAAACCGTGTGCACACCTTCACCATAAAAGCCATAGTCAACAGGTACCATGCGCTGAAAAAGGTCAGCAACTTGTGTGGGGGCATCCGCTAGAAACTCAGGGATAATTTGTACACTTCCAAACGACCACGCAATAAGCATACCGGCACAGAGTAGCACGGCAAAGCGTGCCAAGCGTTCTTTAGGGCTAAAACGCGCCCATTCACGATCAGCAACATTCATCGAAAAATCCTCTTTACCTGTTGAGCCAGTAATTCACTTATCATTACAAGGGCAATGATGGCCAATAAAATGGCTGATACAAAATCATAGTCGTAGCGTTGGAAGGCCGCAGATAAAGTACCACCAATACCGCCTGCGCCCACAATACCAATCATGGTGGAGTTGCGTAAGTTCACATCCGTTTGATACGTGGCAAAGCCAATGAAACGGTTTAGAACTTGAGGTAATACGGCATAAATAAGCACAGATAGAAAGGGGGCACCCACAGCGCGCATGGCTTCCACGGGCTTTAAAGAAATTTCTTCAATGGCTTCAGCAAAAAGCTTTCCGATGAAGCCAATGGAGGCAAAGATAAGCGTTAATATACCCGCCAAAGGCCCAAAGCCCACCGCCTTTACAAAAAGGATTGCAAAAATTACAGGGTGGAAAGAACGGCAAATGGCAATGAATCCGCGGCTTACCCATGTGAGCCACGTGGGCATAAGATTACGCGCAGCGGTGAGCCCCACAAAAATGGAGATGATAATGCCAAAAAAGGAAGAAATAATGGCAACTTGCATGCTTTCAAGCAAGTTAGAAAGCATGAGCTCCCAACGGGCAAAGCTTGGGGGAATCATGGCGCCCAAAAAGCGCTGCGCATTGTCCATACCGGCCACCACGCGCTCATACGAAATTTCCAGTGATTGCACGGCCCAAATACAATAAAGAAAAGCCACGCAATAGCCCAAACGCGCCCAATAATTTGGCTTAAAGGGAGCTGGCCGTTGTGCAGGGTTAAAGGGAGCTGGCCGTTGTGCAGGGTTATTTGTCATTAAGCCAATCCTCCCCACCATAAATTTCTTTCAAGTGGTCATTCATGAGCTCTTCGGGCTTTCCGTCAAAAACCACATTTCCCTTGCTCATGCCCACAACGCGGTCGGCAAAGCGACGTCCCAGATTAACATCGTGGATGTTGATAAGCACAGAAATATTATTAAGGGAAGCCACCTTGCCAAGAAGCTCCATGATTTCAACGGATGTTTTGGGGTCAAGGGAAGAGGTGGGTTCATCGGCGAGCAAAATTTCGGGTTGTTGCATAACGGCGCGCGCAATGCCTACACGCTGGCGTTGACCGCCAGAAAGCTCATCGGCACGCGCCTGCGCAAAATCAATGAGGCCCACCATTTCCAAAATGTCATAGGCGCGATTAATATCTTCTTGAGGGAATTTACGCATCCATGCTTTAAATGAAGAAAGATACCCCAAACGCCCGCAAAGCACGTTTTCCATGACGCTTAAACGCTCTACAAGGTTATATTCTTGAAACACCATGCCAATACGGCGACGCACGGCACGAAGCTCTGCTCCGCGCACGGTACATAATTCAACCCCATTAAGTTTGATGCTCCCAGCTGTGGGTTCGATAAGTCTATTGATGCAACGCAAAAGCGTGCTTTTTCCTGTGCCAGAAGGCCCAATGATAGCAGTGGTGCTTTGGCCTTCTATGGTGAGATTAATGTCTTTTAAAACGGCTTTGCCGCTCACATATTCTTTACGTAAGTGGCTAATAACGAGGGGGGCTTGAACTTTGGGTGTTCCTTGTACCGAGCTTTGGGTCATGAGAATGTGTTCCTTGTAAAAAGCAGTGGACATCAAGGACATCCACTGCTTTTAGTTTGATAAAGAGATGGGCTTATTGGGCTTTAGCGGCTTTTTTAGCTTTGGCTTCAGCTTCTTTTTTTGCTACGGCTTCAAGGCCAGCTTGGTTGAAGCTTTCACCGTTGGCATCGGCTATATCACGAATAATGGCCCAGTCTTTTTGATAGGTAACTGGGTAAAAACGATCTGCACCGCCAAAGGTTTTTTGCATTTCTGGAGTAAAGCGATATTCATTGAAAGCTTTACGAATTTTTTCCACAAGCTCTGGCTTAAGGTCATGCGCATACCCAAAAGAAGATGTGGGGAAGGTTTCGCTTTCCCAAATAACAACCATATCATCGGGGTTTACACGGCCAGCTTCCACCATGCGCTTGTATACGTCGCCGGCCACTGGGGCTGCGTCATAGTCGCCATAGGCAACGCCAAGAACGGATTGATCATGCTTACCGGAGTATACTACGGTGTAATCTTTATCAGGGGTAATGCCTAATTTGGGAAAAAGAGCGCGGGGGGCAAGGTTGCCGGAGTTAGAAGAAGCAGAAGTGTGTGCTACACGCTTGCCTTTAAGATCCGCAACGGTTTTGATACCGCTTTTTTTGTTGGTAATAAGTAAAAGCTTATAACCTTGAAAACCCTCTTCGGTGCCTTTCACAGCGATGGGCACATAGCCGGCAAGGTTTACACCATAGCAAGTAGGCCCAGTGGAGAACCCAGCAATGTGCAAACGACCGGAGCGCATGGCTTCCACTTCAGCAGCATTGGATTGAACGGTATAATAGATAACATCTTTACCGGTTACTTTTTTAAGATAGGCTTGGAAATCTGCAAAGGCATCTTGATACACGGCAGGATCTTCCACAGGAGTGTAAGTAAACACTAGCGTGCTGGGGTCTTTATACTTTTCTGGATTTTTAGGGCTATCAGCCACTAAGTCATTATTTTCATCACAGAAAGCAGCATCAAGAGCACCACGGCTGGTGCAGTCTTCAGCGGCAAAAGAGTTTGACGCAACACCCATAAATAGGGCCATAATCATTAAACAAATCCATTTTTTACACATAGGAATCTCCCTAAAACAAGTTCAATGTTGTAGAATTTTCTAGCCCTGTAAGGCTAGGACACACGTATCAGAAGAAAGTTAAATAGACAAGTTTTTGTATTAAGACCATTCCAAATGTATAATAGGTACATATGACTATAAAAAGAACACTATTACGGAATGTTATACGGCTCAATAAAAGTAAAATAGTATTAAATGCATATGATTGTGAAAAATTACTTTTGAGTAGATAGGGAAAATCTTACATTACCAACAAAAGAAAGGGGGCATGAGTAGAAAACCATCAGTTTGCCCACACTAGGAGGAGGTACTTACTATAAACAAACCGTAAAGGAAAAAGCACACCATGCAAAGAAAGAAAATGAGTGATCCATCAAGCGCACCGTATCACAATGGACAAAAAGACTTTAGTGCCATGAAACCATAGGTTCTCCTATGTATTGTAGCATGGCACTTTACTGTATACAAAATACATGTTAATATATCATTCTCTTGGTCATGCCACCATCAACAACTATATTGGCGCCATTTATGAAATCATTTTCAGGATCTGCTAAAAATAAACACACATTAGAAATATCGCGTGGTTTCCCCACTCTATTTGATGGATGTATTGTGTGATCTCGCTCTTCAAGCTCTTTCCAAACACCAGTACAAATATGCCCAGGGCTTATGGCATTTACTGTGACATGTGTCCCCCTTAAAGAAACACAAAGAGAATTTGTAAGCGACACCATACCGCCTTTACTCATTCCGTAGAGCTCCCAATCTTCCATATTTTGATGCCATCTTGTGGAAGATATATTTATTATCCGGCCATAATCTT
>CAYJLO010000093.1:0-10124 GCA_964370835.1 uncultured Desulfovibrionaceae bacterium | reverse complement strand
TTCCAAAAAACTTTAATTGCGGCAGAGTGTTGTCTTTGATGCGTAATTATTTTTCGCAATGAAAAGTGTAACAATATTACATATAAGTATTTTTAAAAGAGTGAAGGTGTAAAACTGATGCTTGTGTTATAAAAAACCGTTAGAGACGTGCTTCTGGCGGTGGACAAAGAATGCTTGATGAAAAAAGTTTTGTAACAAATCAATGTAGTAATATACATTGCGGCAAAAGCTTACGTTCAAGATTAAGACTTTATCGCCGTGAAAGTTTTTTGGAGAGGGGGTCTGGGGGAGACCCTTTTCTACAGAAAAGGTTATCCCCCAGTGGCTGTATTATTCTCTATTATGCATTCTCTTCGCCTAAGAGACGTTTGCAAATCTCTTGAGCAGCTCTGCGTCCTGCACCCATGGCAAGAATAACAGTGGCTGCGCCGGTAACAATGTCACCGCCGGCAAAGACGTTGGGTATGGAGGTTTCACCGGTTTCTTCATTGACGGTGACATAGCCCCATTTATTGAGCTCAAGGCCGGGTGTGGCGTCGAGCAAAATGGGGTTGGAACGTGTGCCGAGCGCCACAATGGCGAGGTCGGTGGGCAGTTCGTAAATGTCACCTTCAATGGGTTCAGGTCTACAACGGCCGGAAGCGTCGGGCTCGCCGAGTTTCATGCGTTGCAAGGTGACGGACTTCAGATTGAGCTTGTCGTCGCCGTTAAATTGTACGGGCGAAGCCAGCATTTCCAATTGAATACCTTCTTCCTCAGCGTGGTGAATTTCTTCAAGACGTGCTGGCATTTCTGCGCGGGTGCGACGATACACAATGTGTACACTTTCAGCACCAAGACGCATGGCGGTGCGTGCGGCGTCCATGGCCACGTTGCCTGCGCCAAATACGGTCACATTTTTGCCGGGATAGATGGGGGTGTCTTGCTCGGGGAAGAGATAAGCACGGCCCAAGTTGGCGCGAGTTAAGTATTCATTGGCAGAGAATACACCCACGTAGTTTTCGCCGGGGATGTTTAAGAATATGGGAAGACCGGCGCCAACACCGATGAATACGGCATTGTAACCCTCGTCTAAAAGATCTTGCACGGTGATGGTACGACCGCCCACCCAGTTCAAATTAAAATCCACACCGGTGAGGCGCAAGCCGTTGAGCTCTGTGGCCACCACATCCTTGGGTAAACGGAAGGAAGGAATACCGTAAATAAGCACGCCGCCGGGTTCATGCAAAGCTTCGTATACATCTACCTTAATACCGCGAGCAGAAAGATAGCCGGCGGTGGTGAGGGATGCTGGGCCGGAGCCAAGACAGGCCACACGCAAGTTTGCATGGGGTAAATCACAGGAATTGGTACCGGTGACTTGCTCACAAGCAGAGCTGGCAATGTAATTATCAGCCACATAACGCTCAAGGCGACCAATGGCCACGGCTTCACCCTTTACACCAAGAATACATTTGCCTTCGCACTGTACTTCTTGGGGGCAAACACGACCACATACGGCAGGCAAGCTGTTGGTGCTCTTGATGATGCGGTAGGCAGAGTCCATGTCACCGCGAGCAACGGCGGCAATGAATTCTGGAATGGGCACTTCCACAGGGCAGCCGGAAACACATTTGGGCTTTTTACATTGAATACAGCGGGAGGCTTCGGTCATGGCCATTTCGCGAGTGTAGCCCATGGCTACCTCTTCGAAGTTGCGTGCGCGAATGTCGGCAGGCAAGCAAGGCATGTCCGTGCGTGGAATGGAAACTTTTTTTGCTTTTTTGGTCTCAGGAGTGTTATTTTCCATGGCAAGTACACCTATAGTGGTCAAAAGAGGTTTTTTCTTGCTCTGCAAAGGCAGAAAGGCGACGACGAAGTTCGGCAAAGTCCACTTCATGTCCGTCAAATTCTGGGCCGTCCACGCAAGCGAATTTGGTTTGTCCGCCCACGGTGACGCGGCAAGCACCGCACATGCCAATGCCATCCACCATGATGGAGTTGAGGCTCACGGTGGTGGGAGTACCAAAGGGCTTGGTGGTGGCAGCCACAGCGCTCATCATGGGCACGGGGCCCACGGCAACCACTTCAAAGACGTCTTTGTCCACGTCCAATCTTTCGTGAAGCAGTTCGGTCACAAGGCCTTGATGTCCATAGCTACCATCGTCGGTGGAGATGAGAAGCTCATCCACGAAGGAGTTAAGTTCATTTTCAAAAAGGAGTAAATCTTTGCTACGTGCGCCAATGATGCCCACAACTTTATTGCCGGCGCGATGATGGCCTTTGGCAATGTGGTGCATGGCAGCAATACCTGTGCCGCCACCCACGCAAATGACAGTGCCTTTCTTTTCAATGTGGGTAGGTTTACCCAAAGGACCGCATACGTCTAAAATGGTGTCCCCAACACTGTAGGTTTCGAGTAAGGCTGTGCTCTTACCCAATACAAT
This sequence comes from uncultured Desulfovibrionaceae bacterium, assembly GCA_964370835.1. Lineage (GTDB taxonomy): Bacteria > Desulfobacterota > Desulfovibrionia > Desulfovibrionales > Desulfovibrionaceae > CAYJAD01. The sequence goes on along the minus strand of CAYJLO010000093.1, from coordinate 7,698 downwards.
GTACACAATGGTGATGGTGCCGGCTTCTGGGTCGGCATCGGCTATGGTGAGGGGAATACGCTCGCCATTTTCAGCAAGACGCAGCATGACAAAGTGCCCAGGTTGAGCTTTTTTTGCCACATGCGGGGCATCTAAAACAAGCTTACTTGTTTTGCCCGGTATGAGGGATTCTTTGACAAGAATAGGAACTGGCATGAGAAACACTCCTTGTGATTCTGTTTGCTTGCGAAAAAATATCACAAGCGCCTGTAAAAAAAGAATTCGAAGCCAAGCCAGCACGCTATTTTTTTCATGAAAGGGCATGCTGGCAAAATTCCCAGTAAGAGTATCTGAATTACATGACCTTGGCAAGTAAAGTGGGTGGAAAAATACTTCATGTACTTTGAAAGACATTGCCGTGCAGGTTCTGCTTTTCGTCATAAGATCATGGGCAAGGCAGGAAATTTGGGGGAAAAGTAAAAAAGGCGCATGTTGGTAAAGAAACTTGCATGTTATGGCACTCTAACATATACTCATGCATAATTTTTTTTGGAGATGATTATGTCTAATTGCGCATTACTTTTCCCTGGTCAGGGGGCACAAGAATCAGGTATGGGGCGTCGCCTTGCAGAAAGTTCTTCTGAGGCCATGGACCTATGGAAAAAAGCTGAAAATATAAGTGGATTACCCTTACGAGAAATTTATTGGGATGGCGATGACGCCGCCATGAGTGACACCCGTGCTTTGCAACCGGCACTCACCGTGGTGAACTTGGCCTTATGGCAAGCCTTGGTGGGGCGCGTGAGCGTTTCCTGCACGGCTGGACATAGTCTTGGCGAATATGCTTCTTTGGCAGCTGCCAAAGCTTTAACCTTTGCCGAAGTGCTGGAACTTGTATCTTTGCGCGGTAAGCTCATGGCTGAAGCTGATCCCCATGGTGTTGGTGCCATGGCGGCCATTTTGAAGCTTGAACAAGAAAAAGTGCAAACCTTAGCTGAAGCCATTGCCGAAGAAAGCGGTGAAATGATTCGCATTGCCAATTACAATACCCCCGGTCAATTTGTGCTTAGCGGTACCAAAAACACCATTGAAATGGCTTTGGGTCGCGTTAAAGAATTGAAAGGACGCGGCATTGCCTTGAAGGTGAGCGGTGCTTTCCATTCGCCCCTCATGACCGAAGCCGCCGCTGAGTTGGCACCGGTACTGCAAAAAGCCCAGTGGTCTAAGCCGCAAATGCCCGTGTATTGCAATGTACACGGCCGTGCTGTGCAAGATGCTGACTTGCTTAGAGAGTGCATGGTAGCCCAGATGACTTCTTCGGTGCAGTGGATTGATACCATGCAAAACCAGTGGAATGACGGTGTGCGCCAATTCTTAGAAGTGGGCCCCAAGGCTGTATTGTCCAAGATGGCCGGCCCTTGCCTTGCCTCTGTGACAGAAGAAAAGCCTTCCACAGCATGTTTAACAGATTTTGACCAAGAAGTTCAGTGGTCTTAGAACGCATCTCATAATTCAGCTTACACTGAATTATGTTGTATCACTGCGCCAAAAAGCGCGATTTTCGGCTTGTTCCGGTGGCTGCGCCACCGCGACAAACTGTCGTTTGACGGCTAGAAGCTACTCAAAATACGCCATCGCGTAATTATGAGATAACTTCTAGATAGTATAAGATATTTTGAGGAATATAATGGACGCAACACAAACCTTACGTAAAGCTTTACAAGAAATAGTGCAAAAAATGGATCTCGCCTTACCGGAGAAGGTGACCATTGAGCCCCCAAGAGACACCAAGCATGGTGGAGACTTGGCCGCCAACGTGGCCATGATTTTAGCCAAAGAAGCCAAAATGGCTCCGCGTGCATTGGCTGAAAGCATTGCGGCGCAATTGCAAGAAATGCCCTTCATTGCTTCGGTGGAAGTGGCCGGCCCCGGCTTTTTGAACGTGACCATGCAAGCCACCTTTTGGCAAGAAACCTTGTTGCACATGGAGCAGCAAGGCCCACGCTTTGGTTCTGCCGTGGTGGAAGAAAAGAAAAATGTGCAGGTGGAATATGTTTCTGCCAATCCCACTGGGCCTTTGCACATAGGTCATGGTCGCGGCGCCGCCGTGGGCGATAGCGTGGCAAGAATTTTACGCTTTGCCGGACATGATGTTTCCACCGAGTACTATATCAACGACGCCGGTAATCAAATGCGTCTTTTGGGCTATTCCGTATGGCTTCGTGCGCGCGAGTTGGCTCAAATGGAAGTGGAGTGGCCAGAGTCTTATTATAAAGGTTCTTACATCATTGATATTGCCAAAGAAATGCTGGATAAAGATCCAGAGCTTTTGCAAAAAGATGATACTGTGGCCCAGGACATTTGCTACGAATACGCCATGAACAGCATCATGGATGGCATCAAGCAAGACTTGGCCGATTTCCGTGTGGGTCATGAAGTATGGTTCTCGGAAAAATCCTTGGTGGAGCGTGGTGCCATCGACGCAGGTTTTGCCGCTTTGAAGGAAGCCGGCCTTTCCTATGAAAAGGACGATGCCCTTTGGTTTGCCACCGAAAGCCTTGGCGATGATAAAGATAGAGTGTTGCGCAAATCCGACGGCTCTTTAACCTATTTTGCTTCGGATATTGCTTATCACCACCATAAATATGAGCGTGGCTTTGATTACCTCATCGATGTGTGGGGTGCAGATCACCATGGCTATATTCCGCGTATGCGCGCGGCCATTACCGCCATTGGTAAGGAGCAAGAAAGCTTTGATGTGGTGCTCATTCAATTGGTGAATTTGTTGGAAAATGGCAAGCCCGTGAGCATGTCCACCCGTGCAGGCACCTTTGAGACCTTGGCCGATGTGGTGGCTGAGGTGGGCGTGGATGCGGCTCGTTTCATGTTCCTTTCGCGTAAAAGCGACAGTCCTCTGGATTTTGACCTTGAGCTTGTGAAGCAAAGAAGCATGGATAATCCTGTGTACTATGTGCAGTATGCCCATGCCAGAATTTGCGCACTTTTGCGCCGCAGTGAAGAAAGCGGCTTGAATGTGGCAGAAACATTGGCTATGGCTGACATAAGTGCCTTGACCCATGCCGATGACTTAGCTCTCATTCGCATGGCGGCTCGTTTCCCCCATGTGGTGAAGTTGGCTGCGCAAAACTTAGGGCCTCAATATATTAGCCATTATCTTTCTGAGTGTGCTTCCACTTTGCATAGCTATTATGCCAAGCATCACATTTTACAAGAAGAAGATAAATCTTTGGCAAAGGCTCGCTTGGCGTTATTGCGCACAGTGGGCACAGTGCTTGCCACAGGTCTTGACCTTTTGGGTGTTTCGGCTCCCAAGGCCATGTAAATTCTAAAAAAGGCCACGTATAACCATGACGCAAAATAGAAGAACTACAGAAAAAACCAACGAGAAAAAGGTGGAAAAGTCTGCGGAGGCATCTGCAGGCAAAACCGCAGAAAAATCTGGGGAAAAAGCAGGGCAAAAAAAAGCCGCTTCTGCCGTGGGTTCTTTCACGGTGACCTTGGGTTTTTCTTCGCTCATGACGGTTCTAACAGCTCTTGTGGGCGCTGTGGTGGTGGCTTTTATGATGGGTGTTATTGTGGGGCGTGATGATGTGGCATCGCGTCCCACCTTGGCCCAAGTGGCTGAGGCGCAAGAGGCGGCCATGCAGGCTCAAAAGGCCAAGGAAGAGACTGGCCAAGATGCTACAGCCAGTGCCAAGCAAACAGAGCAAGTGGCTCCTCCCCCTGCGCAAGTGATGACACCAGAAGAACTAAAATACGCCACGGCCCTTAAATCCAAGGGAGAGCAAAAGGCTTCTCCGCCTCCCAGCGTGGAGAAAAAGGAACCAGCTCCCCCCGCACAAAGTTCTGATGCCAGTGCGCCCAAAGAAAATGCTGCACCTGTACAAAATGTACAACAGCCTCAAAACAATGAAAACGCGCTGTTTGACTATGTCTATCAAGTGGCTTCGCTTAAAGACGAAGCGGCCGTGGATAAGTTGCGCGCCCAGCTGGAAGGCGAAGGCTTTCGCACCCGCACGGGGAAGAGTGGTGACTATATGATGGTATTGATTCTCATGCGCGGAACTTCGGCACAAGCTCTTGCCTTGCAAGATCGCATGGTGCAGCTCAAACTTGGAAAACCCGTGCAACAGCAAAAAGTAGCGGTGGAATAATATGTCGGCAATGCAGAGCTTTTTGGGACATGTGGGTCGCACGACCGAGCATGTCATCGGCACCATGGGAAGTATTTTTTTATTCTTTCTTGTTTCGGTGCAGCAGAGTTTTCATACGCCGCGCCTTTTTGGCAAATGCCGCGAGCAATTATATAATATGGGCTCCAAGTCCCTTTTTCTCATCATGCTCATAGGTGTTTTTTGTGGCATGGTGTTGGGTTTGCAGGGCTATTATACCTTGGTAAAGTTTGGCTCCACGGGCATGTTGGGAGCGGCGGTGGCCCTCACGCTCATCCGTGAATTGGGGCCTGTGCTCACAGCCATCATGCTCACGGGGCGTGCCGGCTCTGCCATGACGGCGGAAATTGGCGTCATGCGTATTTCTGATCAAATCGACGCCTTGGAAGTGATGGATATTCAGCCCGTGGGCTACTTGTCTACGCCGCGCCTTTTGGCCAGCCTTGTGGCTTTTCCATTACTTACTGCCATATTTAATGTCATTGGCATCATAGGTGGCTACCTTACGGGCGTGCTCATGCTTGGCATCAATGAAGGTGCCTATTTTTACCAGATTCAAAGTGCAGTTTCCATGTCTGACGTCATGGGCGGTTTTGCCAAATCCTTAACCTTTGGCGTGCTGGTTACCACCATATGTTGCCACCAAGGCTATTATGCTCATATGCGCACCGATAGCGTGGGCCCTGCCGCCGTGGGTAATGCCACCACCTCCGCCGTGGTTTTGGCTTCTAGTCTCATACTGGTGGCAGATTATGTGCTGACCTCCATTTTACTGTAGGAAAGAGCATGCAAAATACCACCATAACGTTAAAAAATTGTAGCATCGGCTATGAAAACCACGTGGTTGTGCGTAATATTACTGCGCATATGCCGCAAGGAAAAATCACAGCCATCCTCGGCGGATCCGGCAGTGGCAAATCCACCTTATTGCGCCATCTTGTGGGACTTTCTCGTCCCAGCGAGGGTAAAATATTTTTGGGCGAGACAGATATTTTTGGCCTGCCCGATAAAGAGTTTCGTCGCCTTCGTCGGCGCATGGGCATGCTTTTTCAAGACGGAGCCTTGCTTGGTGCCTTGAGCCTGCTGGATAATGTGGCTTTGCCCTTAACAGAGCATACGCATCTTTCTCGTGAGCAAATAGAAAAGGCCGCCATGCGTACATTGCGTTTGGTGGGTTTGGAAGATTTTGCGCATTTTTACCCCAGTCAATTGTCGGGGGGCATGCGTAAAAGGGCAGGACTTGCCAGAGCCATCATCACTGACCCGCCTGTGCTTTTTTGCGATGAACCCACTTCGGGTTTAGATCCCATCACGGCGGCGCAAATGGATCAATTGCTTTTGGATATGAAAAAGGCTTTTCCCCATATGACCATGGTGGTGGTAAGTCACGATTTGGCCAGTTTGGAATGCATTGCCGACCATGTGGTGGTGCTGCACGATGGCGCATTGGCTTTTTGTGGTGCATGGGAAGAGCTCAAAGCTTCGGACGATGCCTACTTGAAGGACTTCCTTGCGCGTAAGGCAGAGCCCTCCGGGCAAGAAGAGCAGGGACATTTTGAAGAACAAGATCCGGCTGTGCAAAAGGCTTTGCAAGCTTGGATGCAAGAATAATAAGGTGAGGGAAACATGCATACATCTCGTGAAATCAACCTAGGTATTTTTGTGCTCATAGGCCTTTTATGTGTGGCCTATTTAACAGTGAAGCTGGGTAAGATGGAAGTTTTGGGCGGCGATGGCTATAGCGTAGAGGCGCGCTTTTCTTCTGTGTCCGGTTTGCGTGTGGGAGCCAGCATAGAAATTTCTGGCGTGGCCGTGGGACGTGTAACTGGCATTGGGCTTGATGATAAAACATCGCAGGCGGTGGTGACATTATACGTAAATAAGGGTATACAGCTCACAGACGATACCATTGCCTCGGTGAAGACCAGTGGACTCATTGGGGATAAATATGTAAGTCTTGCTTTGGGCGGCTCTGACCTTATGCTGGCCGACGGAGACGAGATTACAGATACGGAGTCTTCTGTGGATTTGGAATCGCTCATAAGTAAATTTGCCTTTGGGGGTGTATAATGCGCTTTAGAAACATAGTAGTACCCATGGTACTTACGGCTGTCATGCTGTGTTCTTCCTTGGCTTTGGCCAGTACTCCGGAAGATGCACAAAAAACTCTGCAAGCTTCAGTGACGCATATTTTAGATTTTATTAAATCTCCTAAATATAAAGACGCCGCCGCTCGTAAAGAGTTAAATGCCAATATTGAAAAAGAAGTGTACAGAGTTTTTGATTTCGAAGAATTTTCCAAGCGCACCGTGGGTGGCTTTTGGAAAAGCTTTTCGGCTGAACAAAAGAAAGCCTTCACCGATGCTTTTGCGGCTTTGCTTTTTGCCACATATTTAGACCGTATCGATGGCTACAGCGGTGAAGTGGTGGCCTTTGACGGTTTTGTCAGTGGAAATAATGGCACTCGCGTGGAAGTGCGCACCACCTTAACCATGAAGAACAAGCAGAAACTTCCCATGAATTACCGTATGCTTCCCAAGGATGGTTCTTGGCGTGTGTATGATGTGCTGGTGGAAGGCATAAGCCTTGTGAAAAATTATCGTACACAATTTAATGATGCCTTACAAAAAGGCTCTCCTGAAGAGCTCATCAGTCGTGTGCGCGAAAGAGCTGCTGCCATAGCGAAGGGAAGTTATGATAACTAAATTTGTATGTAGCCTCCTTTGTACGCTTATCTTTTTGGGTAACGGAACCTTTGTGCATGCGGCAAGTATGCATCGCGTGGCAGGGCAAGCCGACTACCAAGAAGGCAGTATGCAAAATTCCCCCGTCATTAAAAAGCTTAATAAAGACTTGGAAGACGGCAATTTGGATGATTATGAAATCACTCCTGTGCAGGGTATTTCCGATCCTTTAGAGCCTTGGAATAGATTTTGGTTTGGCTTCAACGATATTTTTTATCTGTATGTGGCTAGCCCTTTATATTCTGCTTATGACTTTGTCATGCCCGATGACGTGCAAAGCGGATTAAGTAATTTCTTTAATAATCTTTTATTCCCCGTACGCTTTGTCAATGCTCTTTTACAAGGTAAGGTGGAATTGGCCGGCGTGGAATTTGGTCGTTTCATGATTAATACCACAGTGGGTATGGGCGGCTTCATAGATGTGGCCAAGCGCAATAAAACCGTGGTGCCTTATACTCGCGAAGGTGAAGATTTTGGGCAAACCTTGGCCACTTGGGGCATAGGTGACGGCTTTTATTTGGTGCTTCCCTTTTTTGGTCCTTCATCTGCGCGTGGTGCCGTGGGTACAGCGGTGGATTATCTCATAGATCCCACCTTATATTTGGACCCTACGTTTACCACGGCTTTCATTTACGGCGGTTTAGAATTTAACGATCTTGATAATGTGTTGCCTTTGTATAAGGATGCCAAAAATATCTCGGTGGATCCCTATATTGCCATGCGTGAGGCTTATGTGGCTTATCGCAAGCAGCAGATCCTCCACTAGCAGGCCGTTGAAAAAG